>JAGHUS010000104.1 GCA_018064685.1 Bacteroidales bacterium
ATAATACACCTTATATATTTTATTAAAGATATATTTTAAAGAGATTTATTTAAGGATTCCTAATTTCAGCTATCGTTTATAATACATAGGCGTTGTTTTTAGTTCCGTCATCTCGTACAAAGAACATATATACCAAATACCCTAACTAAATATCTACTGTATAATCATGAAGAAATCTTTGTCTGTCTTTCATGGAATAATTAAGAAAGGTCTGGCTTTTGCCTTGCCCTTGCTGGCTTCGCCCGTAGGCGCGCAGACCCATTACGATTATGCCAAGATGCAGCGCGAACCGCTTGGACGTGGTTTGGTGGCTGTTCGTACCAGCAGTGACAGTGTGATGCTTTCGTGGCGTTATCTTAGCAGCGATGCTATCAAACAGACTTTCACCATTTTGCGTGATGGCAAGAAAATTGCCACAGTTCCAGCCCGTCACAGCACTACATACATGGATTACAATCCTTCGAACAAGGCTGCACGTTATGAGGTGATTCCCGAAAAGGGAGGAATAAAGGGTGCATGGACACTGACAGAGAGTGCAGCTTTGGGCTATCTGGACATTGCCATCAACCAGCCTAAGGACCCCAATAACGAACGTGTGACGTATAGCGCCAATGACGCTTCGATGGCCGACCTTGACGGTGACGGACAGATGGAGATTGTGCTGAAGTGGGACCCCAACAACTCGAAGGATAACTCGCAGAGTGGCATCACATCGCCTGTCATTGTTGATGCCTATGAACTGGATGGCACGCAGTTGTGGCGTATCAATCTGGGACGTAACATTCGTGCGGGTGCACACTATACGCAGTTTATGGTGTATGATCTTGATTTCGATGGTTGCGCAGAGGTGGTTATGAAGACTGCCGATGGAACAACCGATGCCAAGGGCAAGGTGATAGGTGATGCCAATGCCGACTGGCGTGAGGGAGTGCAGGATCATGGCGAGACGGATTTTAATTCGCCTCAGCATCCCGGAGAGCGTTTCCGTGGTGAGGGGCGTAAGCGTGGTGGATTCATAGCCCGTGGTCCGGAGTATCTGACCGTATTTAGTGGAAAGACGGGCGAAGCAATCCATACTTTGGACTATCAGCCTGCACGTGGTGCAGTCGACGGATGGGGCGACAACTATGCCAATCGCAGTGAACGCTATCTGGCTTGTGTAGCTTATCTCGATGGCATTCATCCATCGGTTGTGATGTGCCGAGGATATTACACTCGAACCACCTTGTGGGCCCTTGACTTTGATGGAAAAGAGCTCAAGACACGTTGGCTTTTCGATAGCGACAAGGTGGGACGTGATTATTTTGGACAGGGTAATCATAACCTGCGTGTAGGTGACGTTGATGGTGATGGAAAGGATGAAATCATCTATGGCAGTTGTGCCTTCGACCATGATGGAACCGGCTTGTACAGTACCCGCATGGGGCATGGCGATGCAATGCATCTCACCGGTTACTTCCCCAATGATGACCGTCTCTATGTGTGGGATTGTCACGAGAATAAGCGTGATGGAGCAGAACTGCACGATGCTGCAACGGGAAAGATCATCATACAGTTCCCTGACAATACTGACGTTGGCCGCTGTATGGCTACTGACATCGATCCCACCAACCCTGGCTTGGAGATGTGGTCGGCTGCTAGTGGTGTGGTCAACGTGAAGGGTGAGCGCATCCTGAATGGTGTGAAGGGACTTAGTACGAACATGGCCGTTTGGTGGGATGGCGACTTGCTACGCGAACTGCTTGACCATGAGACGGTTTCGAAATATAATTGGAACACTAAGCGTGTAGATGCTCTTATTCATTTTGATGATTGCCAGTTCAACAACGGAACGAAGAGCAACCCTTGTCTTCAAGGAGACGTGATAGGCGACTGGCGTGAGGAAGTGCTTGTCCGCACTCGCGACAACCAGCATCTGCGTCTCTATGTCAGCACCCTCCCCACCGAGTATCGTTTCCATACGTTCCTCGAGGATCCCGTGTATCGCATCTCAATTACTACTCAGAATGTGGCTTACAACCAGCCCACACAGCCAGGTTTCTTCTTTGGCGAGGATTTGAAAAAGAGTGGTAAGACATTCCGCGGATGGAAGTTTTAGTGATGATTAAAAAATATATAATGAAACAATTATCTTTTTTTGCCATTTTGGCTTTGCTTTTATCTAGCTGTAATTCCAATGCTGCTCAGCATCAGGACTCAGTAGTATCAGACACTGTGAAGGTTCAGAACAACGAACCACACGAGATAACGTTGCTTTTTGCGGGCGACCTCATGCAGCATGGTGTGCAGTTCAAGGCTGCTCTCGCTGCTGGTGGTGGTACGCACTACGATTATGAGGAGGTGTTCAGATATGTAAAGGATGAGATTAGTGCTGCTGATGTGGCAATAGGTAATTTCGAGACAACAACGGCTGGCGGAACGCCTACTACCTATCCACAGTTCAATGCTCCCGATGAGTATCTCTATGCATGTCGTGATGCTGGTTTTGACATTCTCTATACTGCCAATAACCACAGTTGCGACAAGGCTTCGAAGGGCATAACCCGTACTATACAAATGTGCGACTCCATAGGTGTGCCTCACATTGGTACTTATGTCGACCAGTCAGAACGTGACCGCGAGTATCCTTACATCCTCGAGAAGAACGGATTCCGCATTGCGCTTCTCTGCTATACCTATGGCACCAATGGCATTCCTGTTCCTAAGCCCCATATCGTAAACCAGATTGATACGGTACAGATTCGTAAGGATATCCAGAAGGCTAAGAGCCAGAATGTTGACTGCATTATTGCTGGTGTGCATTGGGGCGAAGAACATGCTTTGCAGCCTAATGCTGGTCAAAAGAGATTGGCCGATTGGATGTTCAAGAATGGTGTAGACCATATCATTGGAGGGCATCCGCATGTTGTTGAACCTGCCGAGGTGCGTGAAGATGGTGATGGCAATAAGCATCTGCTTGTTTATTCGTTGGGTAACTATGTCAGCAACATGTCGAAGCCTAACAATGATGGTGGCATGATGGTTAAGATGACTCTCACAAAGACGGGTGACGAGATTGGTGCTACGCTCAAGGATTGTGGTTACAGCCTCACTTGGGTTTCGCGTCCTCAGGTATCTGGCCACAAGAACTATCGCATTTATCCTGCCTCTGTGCCTATGTCGATGCTCAATGCTGCCGAGAAGAGTCGTTTCAATACTACACTGACTACCGAGCGCAATCTTTTCGAAAAATACAATAAGGGCATAAGCGAGTACGAGATTACTTGGAAAGAAAGATAAAGTGTCTTCTGTCCTCAACTCTAAGTAGTGTCATAGTGCTACATGATGGCACTTCACATGTTTGCCTATGATTCTGACTGAATACATGTTGAATTAAGAATGAAAGTTCTTCTTGCTTTTGACTCATACAAGGGATGCCTCACTGCCTCGCAGGTGTGTGAGGCATCTGCTGTTGGTATTCGCAAAGTCTATGCTGATGCCGAGGTTGTTAGTATCCCTCTCAGCGATGGTGGTGAAGGTATGGTAGATTGTGTGGTGAGATGCGGCAAGGCTGATGTGGTTCGTGTCAAAGTTCACGGACCTCTTATGGAGGATGTGTTGGCAGAATACGCTATCAGCAACGATGGCACTACCGCCTTTATCGAGATGGCCTGTGCCTGTGGGTTGCCTCTTGTTCCGTCAGATAAGCGTCAACCTATGCATACAACCACTTATGGCTTCGGTGAACTCCTGCTGCATGCTCGACAGAAAGGTGTGAGAAGAATGGTTCTTGGCATAGGCGGTTCTGCCACTTGCGATGGTGGAGTAGGGATGCTTCAGGCGCTATCTGGCGTAAAGCCTTCCGATGTTCTCCCTCCTTCTTCTCCTATGTTTCCTGGATGTGTTTCTAGTTTATGTGCAGATGCTCTGTCGGGAATTCAGATTACTGTGGCTTGCGATGTGCGTAATCCACTCTATGGCCCTGAAGGTGCAGCTTATGTCTTTGCTCCGCAGAAAGGGGCAACGCCCAGCGAGGTGGCTTTTCTTGATGAGCAGTTGCAAAAGTTGGCACTTTATTCACAACAGATGGGTGTGGCAAATGAAGCTGATGCCTTTCGCCCTGGTACGGGTGCGGCAGGCGGATTGGGTTATGCTCTTCTCACTTATCTGAAAGCAGAACTGATGCCTGGAATTGACCTTATGCTCGATGCTCTTCGTTTTGAAGACGAGGTTCGTAATGGAGTAGACTTAATTCTGACTGGTGAGGGCTGCAGTGATTGTCAGACTCTGATGGGGAAGGTTCCGTTGGGTGTATTGAAGTGCGCCCAAAAGCATAAGGTTCCTGTTGTGCTTCTTTCAGGACAGCTACGTGATGATGAATTGCTTGCAAATGCAGGTTTTTCACATATTCTTTCTATCAATGCTCATGACCATCGTCCCGTTTCTGTCCTAATGCAGCCAGATGTGGCTATGCTAAATATTAGCTTTACTGTGGAGTCCTTGTTCGGCTCAATGAACAGTGTTGGCTAACTATGAAATTCTTGTTCATCTATATGACTAATATAGTCTAAAATGATAAACCCCAAAAGTTGTTTTAACTCTTGGGGTTCGTTATAGTGTTAGTAGATGTAAGCTCTAGAATGAGATTTATCTTGCTTGCACGTACTTGTGCAGTGTGGCACGAACAGCACCAGGACCTGCATAGAGTTCCTTGACCATACCCTCAATCTGTTCGCCAAGACCAGCCTCATAAAGGTCGAGTCCAAAGATGTCCTTGCGTGTGTAGAGGTTGTGCAGACAGCTCCAGTCCTGATCGGCTTTGCCAATCTCCAAAGGAGCGACGATAGCCTGCATCTCGCTGAGCAGTGGGTCGGGCGATGGCTCGAATGCCTCGCCATTATCCTTTACTCCCTTCAGATAGCGAGCATAGCCAGCCAGTGTGAGGGGAATGAGGACGAGGTTCTTCTTGTCCAAACCACGCTCGCAATATTTGCGCAGTGTCTCGCCAAAGCGGATAGGCAGCTTCTGGCTCGTATCGCAAGCGATGCGCTGAGGTGCGTCGGGCATGAAGGGGTTGGGCAGGCGCTTGTTGATAACGTCGCCAATGAACTCGTAGGGATTAAGCACGCCGGGATCGGTAACAACGGGCATGGCCTCGATGTAGCCCATCTTCTGCACGAAGGGACGAAGGTCGGGGTCGGCCATCTCGGCAGAGATGAGGGTGTAGTCGAGCATGCAGCCATAGAGGGCCATGGCGGTGTGAAGAGGATTGAGGCAGGTTGTCACCTTCATGGTCTCTACCTCGTCGACAGTCTGGCGTGTGGTATAGAGTGTACCACCCAGTTCGAGGGGAGGACGACCGTTGGTGTAGTTGTCCTCGATGACGAGATACTGCACCTCCTCGGCATTGACAAAGGGAGCTGTGAAGGTGTGCTTCTCGGTCTCGATATAGTCGTTATCCTCGAAACCATCCTTCGCCAGCATCTCCTTGACGAGCGAGTGGGGGCGGGGAGTAATCTTGTCAATCATTGACCAGGGGAAGGTGATCTTCTTCTCGTCATTGAGGTATGCAAGGAACTCAGCGGGTACAAGTCCATCGGCCACCCAACGCTCAGCGTATGCCATCACGCCAGCCTTCACCTTGTCGCCGTTGTGCGAACAGTTGTCCATAGACTGTACGGTGAGAGGAAGCTGACCGGCATTGAAGCGCTCGAGCAACAATGCACAAACCTTACCCATTGCAAAGACGGGAGAAAGGCCGCGTGCAAGGTCGGCCTCGTTGAAGGTGTAACCCTTTTCGGTGATGGTGAAGGAAATCATCTGCAGGCTGGGAGCCTTGAATACCTCGACAAGGCGTTGCCAGTCGGGGAACTGAGGATCGGCCTTCAGGGACTCTGTGACAGAAGCTATCACTTTCTTCTCGATGCTACCATTGGAACAAAGTGAAACTGCAAGTGAGAGATTGTTATAGGGAGCGTATGCCTTGTCAATGACTTCGAAGTCGAATGTCTCGGCCACGATGACGCCACGATCGTATTTGCCTGTGTTTAGCGCATCGTTGAGAATAGCTGCGGGGAATGCACGGAAGATGTTACCACCTCCGAAGTGTACCCAAGTGGGTTCGTCGTGTGTCTTCTGGGCTACTGCCTTAATGTCGAATTTGGGAAGCTGGTAGCCTTTGGCTTCCCATTCTGAGGGATTAAAGCCCTCCTTCAGTATGTCTGTAAGTTTCATTTCCGATTATTAAATTAGTCAAAGAATCCGGGTTGCTTGTATTCGATGCCCAGTTCGCGGTCGACTGTGGCCATGATGCCTTGCATCTGTCCCATGGCAAACATACGGCCGAGGAGAGTGTAGCCAGAGTTATGACCATGTGCCGACTCGTCGAAGATGCCGCCAGGCTCGTCGGTGAAGGTCATACCATGATCGACACGCATAGGCAGACGACGTCCACTGTTGCATACGCCACGCTGTTCAGCCTCTTCGAAGATGCGGGTCAGTTCGATGAGGTCGCCACGACCACCCAGATGACTTGCCTCAGTGAAGTTGCCATTGGGGAAGATGTGGCATGAACGAAGGTGTACGAAGTGTGTGCGGTCGGCAAACTTACGAGCCATAGCCGTTACATCGTTATGCTCACCGGCTGAGAGTGAACCGGCACAGAATGTCAGTCCGTTGTGCTTGTTGGGCACTGCATCGAGGAACCACTGGATATCCTCGTCGCTGCCGATGATGCGGGGCAGACCGAAGACAGGGTAGGGAGGATCGTCGGGGTGTACGCACATATTGATGTCATACTCCTCGCAGACGGGCATGATAGCCTCAAGCCAGTACTTCATGTTGGCTTGCAGCTGTTCCTTGTCTATTCCATCATACAGTTTCAACAAGTCGTGGAACTTCTGTATGGGAGCTGCATCACCCTCGCTGAAGTTGCCTGATACGAATCCCTGCGTCTTGATGATGATGTTCTCCACCATGTCGTGGTCGAACTCGGGTGTGGCTGTCTCCTTAATCTTGTCAGCCTCAGCCACCAGGTCACGTCCCCACTTGTGGCTCTTCGAGAACTCTGCCCACTCCTCACGCGCACCGTCGCGCTTCAGGATGTAGATGTCGAAGTATGCAAACATACCCCAATCCATGTACAGGTTAGTAGAGCCGTTGGGATTGTCGTGAAGCAGATCGGTACGTGCCCAATCCAACACGGGCATGAAGTTGTAGCAGATGCACTTGATGCCTTCCTCGCCAAGGTTGCGCAGGCTCTGCTTGTACACTTCAATCTGCTCTTCACGGTCGGGACCGCCATACTTGAGTGTCTCCACGACGGGTAGACTCTCTACGACACTCCATTTCATGCCGTAGCTCTCAATATACTCCTTCAGCTCGTGAATCTTCTCGCGAGTCCATACTTGGCCAAGAGGTACATCGTGAAGAGCTGTCACGATGCCTTCTACGCCTATCTGTTTCAGTTGGGCAAGGGTTATCTTATCCTTCTTGCCAAACCATCGCCATGTTCTTTCCATATGCCTTAAAACTTGAAGAAATTCTTTGCATTGTAGTAACTGATGTCCTCTACCATCTGCTTGATGCGAGGCATCTCCTCAGCGGGGATCTCACCATTCTCAACATCGCGACCAATGAGGTTGCAGAGTGTGCGGCGGAAGTACTCGTGACGAGGATATGAGAGGAATGATCGGCTATCGGTAAGCATACCTACGAAGCGGCTGAGCAGACCCAGCACCGAGAGGGCGTTCATCTGGCGCTCCATACCGTCCTTCTGATCGTTGAACCACCAGCCTGAACCGAACTGAATCTTGCCTGGAGTGGGACCCTGCTGGAAGTTGCCCAGCATGGTGGCAATCATCTCGTTGGCAGAAGGGTTGAGGGGGTAGAGGATGGTTTTGGCAAGAAGATTCTCCTTGTCCAGTGTGTCGAGGAACTTAGCCATGGCAATGGCAGTGTTCCACTCACCGATGCTGTCGAAACCGGTGTCGGGACCTAGCTGAGCCATCATGCGGCTGTTGTTATTGCGCAGTGCACCATAGTGGAACTGCTGTGTCCAGCCCGAACGTGCATCCATGCGTGCAAACTCCAGCATGATGGCGCTCTTGAATTTGCGGTCTTCCATCTCGGTAGGAGTCTGTCCACCCATTACCTTATTAAATATAGCATTGATCTCGGCGTCGGTGAAGTCCTCGGCATAGAACTCGCAGATGCCGTGGTCGCTGAGACGGCAGCCCTGTGCTTCGAAGAAGTCGTGACGCTTCTGCAAGGCGTCGATGACATCGTTGTAGCAGTTGATAGTAACACCCGAAACCTCTGAGAGCTTCTCGATGTAGGCACGATAGGCTGTGGGATTCTCGATGGCCATAGCCTTGTCAGGTCGCCATGTGGGCAGCATCTTTATCTCGAAGCCGCTCTCGCGAGTAGCGATGTGGTGCTCCAGAGAGTCGATAGGATCATCGGTGGTGCAGACGCTCTCCACGTTGTAGTGGCGCATCAGTCCACGAGCACTGAACTCAGGCTTCTGCAGCATCTCGTTACACTGGTCGTAGATCTCGCGTGCCGTGCTGGGGTTCAACAACTTATTGATGCCGAAGGCAGTACGCAGCTCGAGGTGAGTCCAGTGGTAGAGAGGATTGCGAAGTGTGTAGGGAACGGTCTCTGCCCACTTCTCAAACTTCTCCCAGTCGGTCGAATCGCCTGTGATGTACTTCTCGTCCACACCATTGGTGCGCATGCCACGCCACTTGTAGTGGTCGCCTCCGAGCCATAGCTCGGTGATGCTGCGGAACTTGTGATCCTTGGCTACCATCTCGGGAATGAGATGGCAGTGATAGTCGATGATGGGAAGGTTTTTTGCGTGCTCGTGATAGAGCATCTGTGCGGTTTCAGACTCCAACAGGAAGTCCTTGTCCATAAAATTTTTCATATCCTTAATATTTTAATCTTCAATTGGTTTGTACTTGGGAACGAGCACTTTAATGACACACCATGCCAGCAGGTATGCAATGGCGCAATAGCAGAACACTACCATATAGGCAGCTGGCTTGCCTTCGATGCCGAAGCATGAGAAAGCATTCTCGTCGGCATAGGTGAAGAAAGCACCAGCACCCTTATTGATGCCGAAACTGCACAGACCGCCGAACATGGTGCCGATGCCTGTGATGGTAGCAATGGCGCGCTTGGGGAACATGTCACCGATGGTGCTATAGAGGTTGGCCGACCATGCCTGATGACCTGCACCGGCCAGACCTATGATGATAGCAGGATACCAAACGCTCTCTTCCGCTAAGGGCTGTGCCACAAGGGCAAAGATAGGTAGGAAGGCAAATATCAACATGGCGCGCATACGGCCCTTGTAGGGATGCATGCCTTTCTTCTCAACAAAGAACTTGGGAGCGTAACCACCACCAATGCTGACAACAGTAACGATTAGGTAGAGTACGAACAAGAGCATCTGGCCGGTAAAGGTTGAGGCGGGATGTCCCAACTCCTTGAAGTAAGCGGGAGCCCAGAAAAGGAAGAACCACCATACACCATCAGTAAGGAACTTACCCATGATGAAAGCCCATGTCTGACGATACTTGAAGCAGTCGATGATGCCGAACTTCGGTCCCTTTTCTTTCTTCTCTTCTTTCTGTACAGGTGCTTCACTGGCATCTTGGTTGATGTACTCCAGTTCGTTCTTATTCACGAACTTGCTCTCGGCAGGATGGGTGTACATGAAGACCCATATTCCAGCCCATAAGAAACCTATACCACCGATGATGATGAAAGCCATCTCCCAACCCATAGCGTTGGCCAGTTGTGGAATGGTGAGGGGAGCCAGAAGTGCACCCACACTGGCACCAGCATTGAATATCGAGGTGGCGAAAGCACGGTCTTTCTTAGGGAAATACTCAGCAGTAACCTTGATTGCTGCAGGGAAGTTGCCCGACTCGCCCATAGCCAGCAGACAACGGCAGGCAATGAAGAGCCATACGCTGATGGTCAATCCCCACAATCCTATCTGGCTAGCCTTTTCCATGCCACGCAGTGCATCCATGCTTTCTGCTCCGTTGGCTACCATGGTCATCCATCCACAGCCGGCATGCAGACATGCTGCTATGCTCCAGAAGACGATGGCCCACAAATAGCCTTTCTTGGTGCCGAGAATGTCGATGAACTTACCGGCAAAGAGGCTGATGAAGGCATAGAAGATTGAGAACGTTGCTGTAATCGTTCCGTAATCGTTGTCATCCCAATGAAAGTCCTTGGCGATGAAGTCGGTGTAGGTCAGTGACAGTACCTGACGGTCCATGTAGTTGACCAGTGTGGCGAGGAACAGCATGCCACAGATAGCCCAACGGAAGTTGGTCATGACGCTGCCTACGCTGCTTCTTGAGTTTTCCATAATTGTTTTTATTTTTTAGGTTTTTATTTTTTTTCGTTTTTCCAATACTTTTTCACTTCCTCCCAGTCATAGTACACTTCGTGGACGGCCTGTAGGTCGAGGTGCACTTCATTCTCGTTGAGCAGGAAGCGGACCAGCGTGTTGCCATCGTTGTTCTGGTAGAATACTAGCTGCAGATTACCGGCCATGGGCGAGTTGTTGAAGTCTTGCCATACGAGCGACAGGTTGTCCATGTCGTTGGTGGATGGGCAACACTCCTTGATGCGCATTATGGCCAGCAGTTTCAGCAGCACGGTGTCGTGACCGAAACGCAGCGTGGCACCCATACGTCCTTCTGCCAGTGCCGAATCGGCGTCCACGATGAAGTGATTCATGAGCGAATCAGCACATTGTGCAGGGATGCCACGACTCATGGGAGCGTCGGCATGACGCAGATACATCTCCACGTTCTTTATCTGCCATACGGAGTAGAGTTCGTCGGTGGTAAAGAAGCTTAGCATCTCGGTTGGCTGTCCGCAGTCTTGCATGTCTTGAGCCAGAAAGTACATTTGCTCCATGAAGTAGTACGCGTCCTTTATCTCTTTCGAATTGACAAAGATGCGCTCCATGAATCCTGTTGTTCTGGCCGTCTTGGCCTTGAACGCGTTATAAGCCTTCGTGGTTTCATCACCAACCTCTTTGCACAGTTTCTTTTGTTCGTCGCTAGCATAGGATATGAATCGCATGTTCTTCTCACATACATCACGCTCGATGTTCAGTCTGGGATTCAATTCCTTCAGTTGTTCGCAAAAGGCCATCATGCTCATCATGCATCGGCGACTAGTGCTGCTGAAAACCTTCATTACGGGAGCGCCCTTGAACAGGGTGGTGTAGTTCATGAACATTCTTTCGGCTATCTGCTTGTGCTGCTCTTCACCCAAGGTAGTGAGGTCGCCACCACGTCCTTCAGCCTGCTTCCATGCTATGCGCACACGTTCCAGCAGTTCTTTGCCATTGTCGGTCAGTTTGTGTGCTTCCATTTCCTTGATAAGCCATGTGTAGCGTTCGTCTTCGGTAAGGAATCGTGAGCCATGACGGCCATAGTGACTGATGAAGACAGGTTTGTAGCCCTTTGGAGGCTGGTTGTAGTCTGTTGAGTTAGGTCCCGGATAAGCGCGGTACACGCAGCTCACCATCTCGGGGTTGTGGTGTGCCAGACGCTTCTGCTCGTCGCGTGTTGTCGTCACGCTTTGTGCTATGACATTAAGGCCGAAAGCCATGAGCAGCAGGGCAAGGATTATCTTATTCCGCATAGGTCTTTCCGTTAAATGTTACTTTGGCAGCTTTCTCCACGTAGAGTTCTGTTAAAGGTGTCTCGATGAATCCTTCTCCCACTCTGGGACGTGCATCATAGCGCGTCATGCGTTCGTCGGTGGGCAATGTCAGTCGGCAGTTCTCGATGACGATGTTGTTTACCTTGTCGGGCGTGTCGCCACCTATGAAGCAACCGTTGGGACTTGTACCCTGTATGTTGAGGAAGGTGATACGACTCACTTCTCCACACTTACCCTCGGTGGCACCTTTGGGGAAACGCCATCCGGCATCCTTGTGGTTACCCACAGCACGAGGATAGCTGGTCACATAGATGGGTTCGGCTTTGCCCCACCACACGTCGGTGAAGTAGCGGCACTCCATTATGATGTTCGAGAAGATGATGTCGGTGACAGTGCCTTCATCTCGGTTCTGTATACCCAGCCCTCGGTTGCTGGCCTTGATGACGCAGTTGTCGATGATGACGTGCGATATGCTGTCCATATTCTCGCTGCCTATCTTGATGGCGCACGAGCGTCCCGTCATCACGCAGTTTGTCACCACGATGTCTTGACAGGGTCCGCACTCTTCATACTCACGCCTGTTTTTCAGACAGATGCAGTCATCTCCGCTCTCAATGAAGCAGTTGGCAATGCGCACCTTACGGCTGTGGTCCACGTCTATGCCGTCTCCGTTTCTTATCTTCAGATTGTTCAGCAGCGAGATGCCGTCTATGAGTGCATCATAGCAGCCTATGAGGTGAACTGTCCAATAGGCTCCCTGGCGTATTGTCACGTCGCGAATGGTGAGGTGGTTGACGCGCTTCAGAGTCAGAACATGCGGACGCGGATCGAATTTAGGGTCTTTCAGTGGCTTTAGCTCGTATGAGTCTTCCAGTTCCTTTCCCATGAAAGCCACACCGTTACCGTCTATGGTGCCACGCCCGGTTATGGACAGGTTGTTGATGTTGTCGCACCACAGCCACATCATTCCCTCGCCACGGTTCTCACCGAAAGCGCTCATCTTGTAGATGTCTTCGTTGGGGTTGGCTAGCAGTGTGGCACCCACCTCCAGGTGCAGCTCTATGTTCGACTTCAGCTCGATAGGCCCAGCCATAAAGGTATGCCCCTTGGGCAATAGCACCACACCGCCACCATCGGCTGTGCATGCATCGATGGCAGCCTGAATGGCCTTTGCGTCGTCAGTCTTTCCGTCGCCTTTGGCCCCGTAGCTCAGCACGTTGAATGTATTGTCGCTGCCATATCCTTTTGCTGCGATAAGCAGAAGTGCGAAAATGGCAAGTATGTAGTTTTTCATTATTTGTCTTTTTGCTTTGCAAAGTTACAGAAAAATCTTCTCTTTGTCAAACTTTTCATACAAAAAAACACGCAGCAAGTCTATTATGCTCTCGCTGCGTGTGTTTTTGGGTGTTATAGGGGAGTTACAATTTTATGAAAACCTTCTTCTTGTACATTGCGTACGCCAAGAGGGTCATCACGCCTAGGAAGACTAGCGAATAGCCTAGCGAAGCCCATTGGGGTGTGAGTCCCCAGCCTACGAGCACATCATAGAGTTTGGAGGGCAGTTTCCAGATGCCCACGATACGTGCCATCAACCCGCTGGCTACGAAGAGGACGATAGCGTTCGTGCCAAACCACTGGAAAGGTGTGCTCCAAGCCTTCTTGCCACGTATGTCGATAAGTACGGTGAAGGCGCCAAGTAGCGAGGCTGCCAAACCGCATGTCACGAACACATAGCTGGGCGACCATACACGTTTGTTCAGCGGTAGTCCGAAGTGCAGCAGATAACCGCCGATAGCCATGAATACGGCTAGTGTGAAGAGGCGTACGAGACGCTTGTCGAGCGGTTCTTTGTCCTTGATGATAAAACCCACGATGACGCCGATAAGTGTATGTGCAATGCACGAGATGAGGCCTAGGAGTCCTTCTGGGTCGATGGCATCTTTGGTGTAGAGATGCGCCTTGCCAAAGATGGCCTGGTCGATGATGGCCGCTATGTTACTCTCGTCGTGTGCATAGCCGTTACAGCCTATTAGGATGCCACCGTATATGATGAGCAGGGTGAAGATGACCTTCCACAGATGCTTGGGTTTGAGGTAGAGGATGATGAACGAAGCGATGCAATAGCATACTGCTATGCGCTGTAGTATGCCCCAGACACGAAGGTTCTCTAAGGTCTCCATCACTGGGGTGCCCTTGATGAGCGGACCGCTGGCGTTGAGCAGCAGTCCGATGACGAACATCTTTAGGGTTCTGACGAGAATCTTCTTTATGGCAGCACCCTTGGGTTGAGGTTCTTCCGCCATAGGCGAAAACTTGCCCAGTGCAAAGGCAATGCTGACACCTACCATGAAGAGGAAGAAGGGGAATACGAGGTCGCAAGGAGTCAATCCGTTCCATTCCGCGTGTTCGAGTGGGATGAAGGGTTCACCACCCACACCGTTGTTCACAATAATCATGCCCGCGATGGTGAGTCCACGCAATACGTCGAGCGATAAGAGTCTGTCTTTCATATCTTTTGTTTTTATAATCTCACAATTACTTTTAAAACCTTCTCTGCCATTTCCAGGGGGCTTCCTTCCGGTTTTGCTGGATAAGGACTGCGGTCCAGTGTCCAAGGTTCTTCCATGGCATACCAGTCGATGTTGAAGGCAGGGTTAGAGTCCGTCTTGGTGCTCGAGTTGCCTATGGGCGACATAGGCAGCTTGCCGTCCAGTTCGTCTTGCAGGATGCCGAAGAAATGTTCCCATCGTTTGTAGTAGAAGTCCTTTAGCAGTCCGTTCCACTCTTTGTGTGCATAGTCGCGCAGTTTGCCTGTATCGGCACAGTATCGTGTGCCCCAAGTCGTTATCTGCACGCGTGCATTCCACTCATATTGCTTGGCCTCATCATCGTTGGTGGCCAGCTGCTTGGCTTGTTCTGTCCAGTGCCCTACACGAAACTCCGATCGTGTGGCCAGCAGCTCATCTTGAAGAAGCAGGCACTGCAAGAAGTTGTTGCTATGACGCTTGAAACTCTGACTGTCGAAATTCTTGAAGTCTGCCACCAGTTGGTGGTATATGGTGCGTGCCTTGTCGGCAACAGCTTGCCGGCAAACATCGACGAGGTCGTACTGGAAGTTATCCCAAGCTGCATCGTTCAGCTTGCCATCCTTGTGGGCGGTCTGTATGGCTTCGGCCACCGAAGTCATACTGATGGCTGCCGACATCGTAGATGATGCGTTGTAGTATGGTACCATCTTGCTCCAGCTGCTGGCCTGGTAACTGCTGAGCGATGGTCTGCTGCAGAAGATACTTTCGCTAGGTCCCTGCTGGTTGTTGCCACGAGGACAGTTGTAGATTCCGTTGATGAGTTGTGTCCAGGCTTCGACGAGGCTATTCTCGACCTCGTTGCCTACTGTCTCTGCCTCTTCCGTCTTGGCCGCCATTCCATAGCGTGCCGCAACATACTGCTTTGTCCAGCTCTCCTTCGTTATCTCCTCACTTCGCCATGGCAGTTCGCTCATCAGTTCATACATAATAGCATTCGTCTCGCTGCCTTCCATTGTCAGTCCCCAACCCTTCATGTGCTGGTCGAAGTTCTTCCTGGCATTATAGTAATTACCAATAAGTTGGTCCATGCGTCCATGCATTCCTACGTTGGCGCCAAAGTTCTCCAGCATGCAGAAGAGCCAATCGTGTCCACGATAACCCTGCTCGCGATACCAAACGCTGTTCGGGTCGCCATATTGCGGACGGCACTCGCTGAAGAGGTCTAGTATTAACAGGTCGCCAGGTTCGATGGCCATGATCATCTCATCGCGAGGATTCTCGCTCCATCCCTGCAGCACCCATTTGGCCTCTTGGTTGCCATATTGCTTCATGGTCTGCATTATCTTCTTGCCCGCTTCGCCGATGTTCAGGTCTTCGGGCAGATTCTTTGCTTCGTGAAACGGGTCGATGCTGTAGTGTTCCGCTGTACCGTACAGTTTCTTTGTTTCTTCATAGAAGAGGCGTGCGTACTCATCGAATAGCGGATCGTTAGGGAAGATGACACCGGGACGGGTGAAGCCGTTCCAAGTTAAAGACATCACCCCTGCCTCCCCTTTGGGGGAGGAGAGATTATCATTGTCTGTAGCGTATTCTTCGCCATAGTCGATTGTGGCGGTATGTTCATCTATTGATTTATCGTTGCTTCCACTCGCAGTTTTCGCGGTAGCGCTCCTCCCCATAGAGGGGGAGACGGGGGAGAGGGTCTTTTGGGCTCCCTGGCTCGGTCTCATCCCGCTGTATCCAGGCAGCACGGGTTTCATGCCATATTCCTTCATGCGTGCAAGAATCTGCTTCTGCAGTGCCTCTTGTTGCTTGTACCAACTGAGGGGGAGTGGACCTCCCCAGCCTTCCAGATTGTTCATCTCCCACCAAGCCAGGAAGGCCGGACCGGCAATGAACCTTCCCACCTCTTCCTCGCTGTAACCCATACGCAGCATCATGTTTCGCCACACGCATTCATGTCCAACGGCAGCCAGAGGCATGTTGATGCCATGCAGAGCCATCCAATCTATTTCTTTCTGCCATCTGTCCCAATCCCAGAAAGCCATCGAGTAGGAGAACGTGCAGTAGTTGAAGTCATAACGCAGGGTGAGGTTCGTCTCGTGCCGTTCAGTATTAGTCACGACAGGTAGGCTGGTGGGCAGTTTCGACTGCATGCAGTTCCATGACAGATGCACGCCACAATAGTATTTCAGGTACCAGTTCAGTCCCACCGCCGCATTGACGTAGCTGTTGGCACGTATGAGTGGCTTCGTCCCCTTCTGCGAGAGTTCGAAGTAATCCATTCCGCTGTTGTCTTGTTTTATCTCGAAGGCAATACGCTTTGATGCCCCCCGGTCTATGCGTTCCAGCAATCCTGTCAACGGATGGGCTTGCAGTAGGATGCAGCTTATCAGTGCAAGTGTTACAAGTATCTTTCTTTTCATTTCTTATTCATTTTCTCCACCTCGAAAATGGACTTCGTTATTTCCCAGTTTATCTCGGTTGGATTATTCCTCATTGCCCCAATCATCGGCTGTAATTCAAACTCTATAATTTCCATTTCAGCCCCCTCATCCGATTGTAGTCTCAAGGCCTCCTCGTCGATAAGTCTCCAAGTCTGGTTGTCGAAGGTGCAGCAGCCCTTCTTCTGTATGTCTTGCCAGGCTTTTGTGGGTAGGTACAGGAAGGTCATGTCGTTGGCAAGCGTTATGTGCTGCCCGTCAAGCGGCTGCTCGTATGTGTGGCATTTAGCCCTCTTCATGGCCTTGTGCGGGATAAGGAAACTGCCATGCCACCATTTCAGGTTGCGCTTTATCATCCAGTTCATGCGCACCCCTTTCTTTGTTCCTTCCGGCATCATGTAGAAGGTGCGTGTCTGTCCGTGCAGCGAATATTTTATCTCTAATCCCTTAGGTTTCTCGTCTGCTGCAATTAGTGTGGCTGCTGTTGCATCCTCGTTCTGCATTCGGCTAATGGGCTCATACTTAATCCATTCTTTGGTTCCTGCCATGGGATATTCACCCAGCAGATGACAAGCCAGCCAGCTGCTCATCGCCCCACCGTCGTCATTACCCGGCAATCCATTGGGCTGGTCGCTGAAGTTTTTCTGTATGATGTCTTGAATGAGCGCCGTTGACTTTTCTGGCTTTCCAATCCAGTGATACAGCAGTGGCGTCAGGAACGATGGCTCGTTGGCCACATTATAGTATCCGTGTGCAAAGAAGGTGTCCAGACGCGCCTCAAACCTGTCCTTTCCTCCGCACATGTCGATAAGGCCAGGTATGTCGTGAGGAATGCTGAACGAATACTCCCACGAGGAAGCCTCGTACATGAAGCAGTCCCACCATTTGCAGTACCAGGGACCTTCGTAGCTTACATCGGGTGTGTAGCGAAAGGTCAGCTGACGTTTTTGACTGTGACCGAAGGGAAGGCCATCGAGCCAGTTGCCATCCTTGTCGCGAGGCATGATGAACCCCTTGCAACCATCGTGTTCGTAGTCGCTGCGCCATAGGTTCTTCCATCGCTGGCTTTGCTGCATGTATTGCTTCTCGATAGCTGAGAGTTCGTCGTTGTTCCATCGTTTCGAAAGCCCGCGTTCTCGCATCATCCTGGCTGTTTCAGCAATGGCCCAATCGCAGAAACTGTACTCAATGGTACGATTACCCGCGCGAGCTGTTCCGTATGGCACATACCCCAGTCTGTTATAATCCTCCAGTCCACCACGTCCCTCGGCTTCATCATCGGCAGGTACTACAGTGGCATCCTTCAGCATGGCTTCGAGAGCCAGGTCGGCATCGATATCGAATTGGCGTGCGATGGCATCACACAATACAATCTCGGCATTTGAGCCGCCTTGTGTGCGTCCATTCGAATTACCACTACGTGCATCAGGTAGGAAACCATCGCGTTGGTAGATAGTGAGCAAAGATTGTGCAATGGCTGTGGCACGTTCAGGGGCCAAAAGGCTGAGCAATGGGGTAGAGGTGCGGTAGGTGTCCCAGATGGCATAGTAGTCATCATAATAAGGGGCGGATGGGGCGTCGGTATGCTCCTGTCTGTCGGTGGGCATGAGGCACATGTGATAAAGGGCGGTGTAGTACATGCGCTTCACCTGGTCGCTTGCCTTGTCTTTGATGGGAAGTCGTGACAAGAGCGTTTGCCACTCGTTGAGACAAGAGGAATGTGTGGCTTCAAAATCCCAATTAGGAATGTCCACCGTCATATTCTTGTGGGCCTGCTCTTCGCTGATGAAGGAGATGCCCACCTTCACGAGAAGCGTTTGTGCGTGCTGTTGATGGCTCTCGGTATAGAAATATACGGTGTAGGGTTTGCCGTTGTTCCATCCACCGCTTATCGTCTGATAGCCGTGATACGAATAGAGTCCATCGTTCTGCAAGGCAGAATCGAGATGTGCAGCCTCAAACTGCTGTGCCTCGCGAGCCTTGGGGACGGGATTGCGACCCAGGAAATGTGTGAGGTCAACTTCCAGCATCGGAGCGATGTCTTTGGGGAAGGTGAAGCGATAGAAAGCAGTGGTACGTGCACTGGTCACTTCTGCCTGGATGCCGCTCTCCTCGAATGTACATCCATAGTAGCCCAGTTTGATGGTCTCGCTGGCACGATGCTGATCGGCTCCGCGAAAGGGACGGATGAGTATGTTGCCATATTTAGGACCACCTCCTGTGCCGCTGACGTGTGTCTGTGAGAAACCGCTGACAGCAGCGGGCATAGGTGCCCATCCCGCGTTATTGCCCACGCCACAATCAGGACCTGGTTTCGCCATACCGAAGGGCATGCAGGGGCCTATGAATACGCGTCCCAGTCCTACACTGCCAATGCGTGGATCCACATAATCCTTTGCCTGTTGGGCAAAGGAAGTGAATAGTGAAAAGTGAATAGTGAAAAGTAGAAAAAGGATGCGGCAGGACATGGCTATTATTATTTTTTGCAAATGTACAAAGTTTCTTTGTAATGAACAAGAAAAGTGCACATGTTTTACTGATTGAATTCCTTTTTGACGTGTATGAGATGGCGCACGGCGGAAAAAGATTCCGCTGTTAGCGGAAAAATAAATCATGCTGCATGACCAGTGTGAAAGGCGCAGCAGCACATCATAGAATGCTGCAATGGTCACCTACTGACTGGTGCTGATGCCACTTGGAAAGATGATGCGTAAAAGAAAAAAAGTTTTTTGCGCCAAAACCTTCAAGGGTTCCACTCAACATAGCGTAACATACAGATATACAAAACAATACAAAAGTGTAACCCTTGGTGGAACCCCTGCTAAAGGTTCCACTACCTTCCACTAAAATTCATGAAAGGGCACTTTGATCAGTGGAACCCAGTGGAACCCAATCAAAGGGTTCCACCTAGGGTTCCACCTCCATAACCAATTGATAATAATTCACTTATACCACCTACAGTGGAACCCTTGAAGGTTTTTGACGCAAAAAAATAAAAGTGCGGCCACCTTGATGATGACCGCACCTTGATTATTTTGAATAGTTCAAATTATTAGTAGCCCGGGTTCTGCTTCCATCCCTCGTTCTTGCTCAGCACGCTTGTGGGGATGGGGAAGATACGGTGCTTGGGATCGAAGTTAGCATACTTCATATCCTTCTTGTGAGCACCATACTCACTCTCGAACTTACCGAAACGAATCATATCGTTACGACGCCAGTTCTCGTCGAACAGCTCACGACCGCGCTCATCGAGTACATCTTGCAGTGTGGGAGCAGTGGTGAAGAGAGGAGCATTGTTGTAAGCGCGAATCTGGTTGAGGAGGCTCATGGGGGTGTCGCCGTTAGTTGCTGTCGCACCACGCAGTATAGCCTCAGCCTTCATCATGATAACGTCGGCCAGACGGAAGATGGGCAGGTCGTTGCTCTGATGACGGCCGTTCATGAAGTCAGCATCGATGATGAACCACTTCACCGACTTGTAGCCCTGGCTGTAACCGTCCACGTCGTTCGACACGGCCAGATACACAGAGTCGACGATGTTGATATCCTTGGTCAGCACCACGTTCTTGTCCTCAAACTGATAAGGCTTGTCGGTCTTGGCATAGGTCACAGCGTCGAACTCATAGATTTGTCCAGCCAAGATCATCTCGTTACGAGCATCGCCAGCCAGTGTGAAGAGGTCAGACATCTCGGGAGTCATGGCGAAGTTTCCACCTACCGAGTTCGACAGCTTTGTGCCGTAGTAGCTGTAGTTCTTGGCATTCTTCCAAGTGCGTGGACGACCATACTGGAAGCCCTGCTGCGTGATGGCATCAAAGGGCATGGCGTAGATGAAGTCCTTGATGTGTGGACCGTTGTCGGGCGTAAACTTGGCACGATAGGTGTTGCCGCACTTATGACCCTCGGCACCGTCTACAAGGTCGAACTTGCCGCTCTTCATAATGTCGTCGCACAGTTCCACAACACGCTGCAGCTTGGGGTTGCTGTAGCTGTTGGCATCGTATGCGTCAGCCGTTGCAGCCGTATAGACAGGCCAGTTCAGGTATACCTTAGCCAGCAATGCTTCGGCCATCCAGCGGGTGGGCTTGCCATAGGTGTTGGTCGTTACGTCGGTAGTAAGCTGGGGTATGATGGCCTCCAACTCGCTTGCAATCCACTCCGTAACCTTGGCGCGAGGCTCACGCGCTACCACTTCACCCTCCTCCATCTTGTGGTTCAGCAAGGGGCTGTCGCCGTAGCAGTCAACGAGAATCCAATGATAGTAGGCACGCATGGCACGAGCTGCAGCCGAACCCGTACTCTCGGCACCCATCTCGGCAATGGCTGTGTTGGCTTTGGTGATGCCTGATGTCACATCCTCAAACCAGTCGATGGTGGCATCGTCGGGCGAGAAGCAGTGCAGACATGCATGCTGGTAGGTGCCTTGGTCCCAATAGTTCGAGGCACCGAAGCTGTAGCCCACCCATTCGTCGCTCGATAGGCATTGAGCCTCCATGTATCGGCGACCCAGTGTGCCACGCAGGTGGAAGTAAACGTCAGCCAGCTTCGCTTCCTGTGCAATCTCTGACGAGGGATATTCCGTATATTGTGACTCGGGTTTCAGGTCCAAGTCGGTGCAGCTGGCCGTCATGCCGATGACGCCTGCTGCCAGCAGTGATTTTATAATTGCTTTCATATTGCTGTTCCGTTTTAGAAGTTGATTTTGGCACCGATCATGAAGGTGCGAGTGTGAGGATACGTGCTCCAGCGGTAGTCGATGCCGGGATCGATGCCACCCATGTTCACCTCGGGGTCGAGACCCTTGTAGGCTGTGATGGTGAAGACGTTGTTGGCGGTGAAGTACAGACTGAGATCCTTAATCCAGTTCTTGAAGCCCTTGTCGAAGGTATAGCTCAAAGTGAAGGTCTGCAGACGCAGATAGCTGCCATTCTCGATCCAGCGGTCGGAAGGCACGTTAGCACCGCTGCACAGGATGATACCGGTGCTTGAGGCAGTGCCCGCAGGTGCCGCCATGGTCTGCTCGGTCATCACATCCTTCAGCACGTTCTTGCCGTCCTCGAACTGAGCCGTGCCCATGTAGTTTGCACGCGTTCCATTATAAATCTTATTGCCGAACACACCGTTGAAGAAGAGCGTAGCGCTCCAATTCTTCCATGTGAAGGTGTTGTTCCAACCCAACAGCAGCTTGGGCTGAGCGCTGCCGGTGATGGTGCGGTCCTTCGTCTCAGGACTGGTTGTTGTACCACCATCCAGGTTGCCGTTCTCATCGCGAGTGTAGTAGGTGGCATGACCCGCAGCGTCAAAGCCCGCAAACTGGAAAGTGCTGAAAGTACCGAGAGCCTCGCCCTCTATTACGCGCTGTGTCCAGCCGTTTGACGATACACCAGCCACCATTGGGTCGCCCTGACCCCAGATGTCGGTTTTGTAAATGTCGTTCGAAAGCTTGTCTACACGGTTCTTGTTGTGTGTCAGTGACAAGCCCGTGTTCCAACGGAACTTCTTGGCTCTGTTGTCGATGACGTCAGCATTCACACTGATCTCGATACCACGGTTGGTCATCTCGCCCACGTTGGCATTGATCTTGCCGAAGGGATAGATGTTGGTGCTGACGGGATATTCCCAGATGAGGTCCCATGTCTTCTTGTTGTAGAACTCGATGCTACCGTTGATGCGACCACCCAGGAAGGCATAGTCGATACCCACGTTGAACATACCCGTCGACTCCCACTTCAGGTCCTTGTTGGCATTCTTCGTGGCTGCCAAGGTGCGGTAGTCGGTAGTAGTGCCATCGGCGTTGGTATAGGTGAACGATCCCACAGCACCATAGGTGGCAACAGGCGTGTAGGCACCAAAGCCGGCAGCATTACCGCTCACACCGTAACCCAGGCGCAGCTTCAGGTTGCTCAGCACGTCGTTATCCTTCAGGAAGTCTTCCTGGGTGATGTTCCATGCAGCGCTGACCGAGGGGAAGGTACCCCAGCGGTGGTTCTCGCCGAATACCGACGAACCGTCGCGACGCAGAGTAGCCTGCAACATATAGCGGCTCATCCATGAGTAGTTGACACGTCCGTAGAATGAGATGTTGCGAACCTTCTCCTTCACACCGCTCTCAATGCCGTTGATGCCGTTGATGGACGATGCGTAGCTTAGGTTGTTCCACTTCACATAGTCGTCGAAGAAGTTATAGACCGTAGCACCGAAGCCATCGCCGTTCACACGCTCCTCCCACGAATAGCCCAGCATCACGCCCAGCTTGTGAGCATTGTTCCACGTGTGGTCATAGTTTCCGTAGGTCTCGAACGTGTTGGCAGTGCCCGAATACGTTCCGCGATAAGCCTGACCGTTACGTCCCTCGTAGATCTGCGAAGCACGCGAGTGGTAGTTGCTGCTGGTGCGCTGGCTGTTGTTGAAGCTGTAGTTGGCATTCCAGTCCAGTCCCTTGATGATGTGCAGCGTTGCCTTGGCGTTGAACTGCTGGCGCCTCCAGGTGTTAGCCTGTGTGTCCTCGTTGATCATCGACAAGGGGTTGTAGCTTTTCTTTGATGTGTCCAGGTTGTACCAGCTGCCATCAGCGTTGTAGATGGGGTTGGTGGGGTTGTAGTAGTTCATGGCATCCATGACACTCTGTCCCTCGTTGTTCATGGCCACACCCTCGAATTTGCCGTAGTTGATGTTGCCAACCAGGCTCAGGTCCAGATGGTCCTTCAGCACGCTGGTGCTTATCAAGGTGCGCACGTTCAGTCGGCTCATGTCGCTACCCTTCACTACACCCTGTCGGTTCATGTAGTTCACGCTGGCCATGTAGCTGGTCTTGTTATGCCCGCCGTTGATGCTGACGTTGTGGTTGTGACTTACACCGGTGCGCAGAACCTCATCCTGCCAGTCGGTTGTGGCACCATGGTCGTTCACGGTGCGCCCCGTCATCTCTATCAGCTTGCGATAGTCGCTGGCATCCATCATGTCCAGTGTCTTGCTTATTACGTCGAAGCCCACATATCCGTTGTATGTAACGTTGGTGCGTCCAGCCTTGCCCTTCTTGGTGTTGATGATGATGACGCCATTGGCAGCCTTCGAACCGTAGATGGCCGTAGCCGTAGCATCGCGCAGAACGTCGATGCTCTCGATATCATCGGGTGCAACCATCGAGATGTCGACACCGGGAATGCCGTCGATGACATAGTAGGGCGACATGCCATCGGCGCGCAGTGAACTGGCACCACGCAGCGTGATGCTGGGAGTTCCGTTAGGGTCGCCAGAACTGGTCACCATCAGTCCGGGCACCTTACCTTGCAGCATCTGTGCTGGGTCGGTAAAGACACCCTTGTTCAGGTCTTTGGCCTGCACGGTGGTGATGGCGCTTGTCACATCCTTGCGGCGCATGCTGCCGTAACCCACGCTCACCACCTCGTTCATCAGTTTGGCGTCTTCGTCCAGTGTCACGGTCATATCGTCCTTGGCTCTCAGCTCCGTGGTACTGAAACCAATGCAGCTGACGCGAAGTGTGGCACCCGTAGCAGCCTCTATGCTGAAGTAACCCTCCGAGTCCGTCATGGCACCCGTCTTGGTTCCCTTCACTAAAACATTTGCACCGGGAATGGGTTCGCCGCTAGCGTCAACCACACGTCCCTTCACCTTCTTCGTGTTCTGCTGGGCCGAGACAGCAGTCTCGCTTCCTGCAGCCTGTGCGGGGATGACGGGAGTTGCCAGAACCGCAGCCAGCCCCATCAGGCAGATAAAGTTTTTTTTCATGATTGAATGTTGTTTGATAAAACCTTTGTTTGTTTCTTGTTGCAAATTTACGAAAAAACCTATGCGTTGGCAAGGAATTTGAGTTATAAAATGATTACAATGCGACAATAGGTACAAAAAGGAGGAAAAAAAGGACTCAAATCCTTTTATGTTTGAATATAATTTGTATCTTTGCCCACACATATTAGTAATTTATAAACTTTTCAGTTATGAAACGCACAATTTTCCTTTTTGCCGTATTGTTTTCTTGTGTGGCCAGTTTCGCCATTTCTACAAGTAAGGTTCGTCAGCATGCCCGCTTCCTTAGCGACCGCATGGCCTACGAGCTCGACCTCACACCCTATCAGTACGACGATGTGTATGAGATAAACTACGACTTCATCTACTCTGTCAATCGCCTAATGGACGATGTCGTGTATGGCTATACCGATGCCATCGACCGCTATTACACCTTTCTCGACTTCCGCAACGACGACCTGCGTTACGTCCTCAACTCGGCTCAGTATCGCCGCTTCATGATGGCCGACTACTTCTATCGTCCCATCTACAGCACCGGTCGCAACTGGACGTTCCGCATCTACACCATCTACAGCAACCACAACTTCTTCTATTTCGACCATCCCACTGGCTACCGCAACTATGCTGGCGGTCATAACCGTGTTCACTACACCGCCGGTTATTACGTCAACCGTAACTACGGACACGGTGGCGACCGCTATCAGCCCTCTCGCATCATGGGCGGCCAGGATTACAACGGCCATCGCCGCAACGATTTCGGCACCAACCTCGTGACACGCGGCAATGGCAGTGGCGGACATGGTCACGGCAACGGATACTCCATCAATTTCCGTCCCAACAACTACAACAATGCCAACCAGAACAACCGCACACAAGATCCCCGCTACCAGGATAATTCGGGCAACCGCAACTCGCCCATGATAAACAATCGTGGCAATGGTCAGAACCCTCAGCAGCAGTACAACGGCCGTGGATATAACCAGAATGGTCAGCAGTACAATGGTCAGAACCAGCAGTACAACGGCCGTGGTAACAACCAGAGCGGACGTCCTAACAGCAGCACTCGCGGCACGTCAACCGAGACTCGTCAGAGCACTCGCGGCACATCAACCGACGCACGTCAAAGTCAGCCTACGCGCAGCAAGGATTCGGGCAGCACCACAACACCCGACAACTCGGGTGGCCATGGTCATGGCACGTCGACAAGAGGAACTCGATAAAAGTGAATCAGGGGGTCAGACCTGGGCTGTCAAGTTTCTGACATATAACGGTATCTTTTCGAAACCAAAAATGCACAAAAATAGCACAAAAAAGAATTTATCTGCTTATCGTGTAGAAGCCAAAGAAGAAAATGTTCTATGCCATTTTTGTACCATTTTTGGTTCCAAACAATAACAAACTTGACAGGCTAGGTCAGACCCCCTGATTCACACTATTTTCACCACCCACTTGTGCTCCTTCAGCACTAGTTCCACGATGCCGAATCTCACCCATCTGGCCAGTGTGCGTATAGCCCTCTTTCGCTGCATCCTTGTCCGCTTGCAGAAGTTGTTCAGACTGATCTCGCTATCCTGTTGTGCGGCAATCAGTTGTAGGTGCTCCTTTTCTATGTCGGTAAACACCTGCAGTTCGCCCGTGTCCTTGCCCTCCTGACGCCATAGCTCCAGGTGAATGGGCGAAGCCACGATGTTCTCGTCCTCAACGCGTATGTAAGCCCTTGGCTTGCCATCCTCGTCGATGGCGCACACCGGACGCTCGTCGGCCATTGGAATGCTGGCTATGAGCACCGTCATGCCTCCCTCGCGTATTGTCTCCATGAGGCATTCTACGGGTGGCTGACAACGAGTCTGAGCCGCAGCGTCAATCATGTATATCTCCTCCTCGCTCTTCACGCCCGCTATCTTGCCGTTATCGCGAACACCCACCAGCAATCGTCCTCCGTCGGTATTGGCAAATGCCGACACCGAGTGAGCGATTTTTGTTACGCTCGATATCATATATTTGAAGTCTTGCTGCTGATGCTCGCCTTGGGCTATAAGTTCGTAAATGTTCATCGCCAGTGTTCTTTTCCGGCTGCAAAGTAAAGCAAAAATTGCGATACTGCCAAATGTCGTGGCAAATTTATTCTTTTCACACGAAGGCACAAAGTTCACGAAGTTTGTTTTTGTATCCGTCGACCGCTCATAGTGTCTGAAGAACAAATAAAGGCACGGAAACCGTGCCTTATGTGAATGGATTGCTTACTTATTCATGTTTCGCATGTTGCTCAACTTGTTCGGTTATACGGTTTTAAGGTCGGGCTAAAGCCCTTTTTCGGTTATAAGGATTATGCGAGATTTCGAAAGAATACTTCTAATTTCCGTATAACCGTATAACCGCAAAACCGCATAGCCGATAAACTTAAGCATTAAAAGAAATTAGCCAGGCTGAAGCCTGTGGGCAGAGGTATGGTGCACATGTAGATGAAGGCCGCAATGAAGCCCAGGACAGACACGATGACCAGTATCTCGCGGTTAGGCAGAGCCTTGAACGTGCCGGTGATACCCAGCAAGAACAATACGACGGTGAAGATAACCGTCACGAGGTTGTAGGCATCGCCGTTGGCATTATCCTTCTGACCCTCTTCCAGTGCCTTCTGCGATTCAGCAAGCTTGGCATTCGCGTCAGCGAAATAGGTGTCGATGAAACCCTCCTTGTCGAAAGGCGATACGAAGTTATCGTCGGTAGACTCGCCCATAGCCCATACCACAGCGTCGGCAAAATCCTGGTTGGCGCAGTTCTTCAGCACATAGCCTATGCGCTCCTCAAACTTGCCATCGTCGGTGGGATTGAATTTCTCCTCCACCATCATGCCGTTAATCTCGTTCCAGTGCATGGCATCCATGGTGAAGAGCTGCATGCCCTGTACGTAGTCCGAGTTACCCTCGGCAGCCAGGTTGTTGCTCAGTGCATAGTTGGTAGCCTGGTTGCCGCCATGCAGCGAAGCTATCCACGATGCTCCAGCCGAGAACAAGGCTGTGATGCCCAACATGATAGCTACAATCACTTCGATCTGTTTCTCCGAAAGGAATTTTCCTTTGTTTACTACATCTGTCATAGTTGTATGTTAAATTGTTTAAGTGAATCTTTTGCGTGCCCTTAGTTTATGTCGTCACGCATGCTTTTTGTTATCTCTCTATAATATCTCCTTATTGAATTCGGCTGCAAAGTTAATCCAAAAGTCCCTAACTACCAAATCTTTCCATTATTTTCTGCCTCTTTTTTTGACACTGCAAAGATACGGCGTTTTCCGAATGTGTTGAGTAGTTGTGAGTAGATACGCGCTAAACGGAAATATTTTTTTTAAACGCTATTACGGATTTGTGTTAAATAAGGGTGGAAAAGGGTGAAAAAACACTCGCAGCGAACACAAGATGCGATCGCAGCGAGTGTAAGTTGTGATCGCAGCGAGTGTAGGTTGTGATCGCAGCGAGTGTAAGCAATGCTACATGGGAGTGTTTCTGGCTGCTTGTTTGTGAATCTAGGGGCTGAACCCCATGATCCACATCGAAGCCTATTACTATGACAGACACTGTATGGGACTGCAGCAATGCGGAAGCCCCATCGAGTTTGTCAGCCTAGAGAAGGCTGAAAAAATGGGTAGGCATCCGTGTGGTTTTTGTGCCCAGTAGGGGGCAGTTTTGAACAGTTTGGGGGCATTTTTAAGGGCACTTTTGAGTCAAGAAATTCATCTTGTAACATGCATAATATCAAATAAATATGAATACAGGGGGCAAATAGGGCACTTTTTTTCAGAAAAACCCGTACAGGTGCGCGCACGTGTATAAAGACTTTTCGAGGAAAAAAGTGGAAAAAATGCCCCCCCCCTACACTCGTAAAGCAAAGAATATCATATAGTTAGAAGGGTATTTTTGGTGCTCAAAAATGCCCCCAAAAATGCCCACAAAAACAGCGAGATAACAATATACTTTCTTTTAACCAACTGAAATTAAATACATTATGAATAATATTGAGGATACCGTCGACACCATCAGCGATGCGCTGTATGGATTGATAGATGCAGGAGTGCTGCCAGACTGCACCGAAGAACCTGATTGTTTTGTCACCGAGGACGATGATGAATACAACTTATTCTTGCACTGAGGTCAGCTCACTTAGTTTGATTTTTCTTTTTAAAACCACAAAAAAAGGAGTTAAAAGGAGCAAGACAATCGTCCTAACCCCTTTAACTCCTTAATATGTCATTTATCTGCTAGAGAACATTTACTCCATGTTCTGCTGCTTGATGATATCCTTCAGGTAGGGGATGATGCTGACACGCTCCTGCATCCATGGCTGCTTGGTGCTGGTGGCAATGATTAGAGGAACGTTGCCTGCAGCAGGGAAGGTAAGGCTGTTCACGCCATCTCCACTGCCCGTCTGCCGTACGCTGATGGAGATGTTGTTGGCATCAGGATCCCAGCCAGTGATGTCGTATACGGTGTTGGGGTCAACATTCATTTGTCCCTTCATCCAACCCAGTTCGGTGTTGCCGATGGTGAGGTTGAAGGGTAGTGTACCACCCAGATGGCGTATCGTGGCAGTCTGTTCGCCCCACTCGCCGTATGTCTGGTTCGTTATCTCGCCCGTTGTGGGGTTGTAGTCGTACTGTATGGTGCGTGTGCTCGTTACGTCTACTACGATGTCGTTGTAGTCGGTATCGTCGGTTTCGCCCAGGTCCTCGATCATATAGCGCTTGCTGATGGTCTGCTCGAACGACATGGGTTCGTTGGGCGTAATGTCTTCGGGCAGTTTGGGATCGCCCACGATCAGGAACATTACATCCTCGTAGTCATAGTCGGAAGCGTTCAGCATGATCTCGGCACCAATAAGCTTGACCTGCTTGCCAGCATCCAGCAGCTGCTGGGGTAGTGTCACTGCGCTGCTGAAGTCCTTCATGTATCCGTCCAAGGACGAGGGGTAGATGCCCAGTGTGGGACGATAGACGTAGAAGTAGATGGGCTGGTCGGAAGGGATGTTCTTGAAGGTAAGAGCCTTGGAGCGTACATCATTGTTGCCATAGGTGTATGACTTTTCGATGTTCTGCACGTTCTTCCACTTCTCGGTGCTTCCTGCCTTGCGTGTCTGCATCATCTCGCCCTTCTTCCACAGCAGGTAGTCGGTGGCATCATCGCCTGTACCCACCACCATGTGCACCTCGTAGGCACTGGTGGAGTAACCTTGGCGAACGGGTATGATGGTGAAGCTGTTTTCGGGTGTGAGCATGGCGTAGGTATTGCCCATCAGGCTGTTGTCAACATTCTCCTCGATCTTGTTCATCGTGGTCTGCAGACTGGCTGGTATGTCGTAATAGCCTTCTTCGTTGAGGAACTCGTAATCCTGGTCGGGTGTGCAGGTGATGTTGCCACCGGCACGTGTAGCACGGGTCATGTCGGCTGCAATACGTGTGAGTGGGCGTCCAGCAAAGTCCCATGTCTGGTTGGCGGGAATCTCTCCGAATTTCTTGGTGAAGTACTCGGCAAACTGCTCTTTCTGCAGTTGCTCGAAACGTTGTGCATTGTACTTGTAAAGGTCGTCGTTGGTGCAAGATGCCATCATGAGTGTGGCAACTGTAGCCAAACAAAGTCTGGAAATTTTCATCTTTTTCATTGTTTTATGTTTTTGTTTCCTTTGTCTAGCGGTTTAGAGGTTGGTCTTTTAGAGGAAATTGCTTTTTGTAGTAATAGAACAAGCAAATCCTGATATCTTCTACTTTCCCAAACGCCTAAACGTCTAGTCTGCTATTCGCTGCAAAATTATGTATTTCTTGCGATATAAAAAATAAAATAAGATGATTTTTTTTTGTTTTAGTGTGCTTTTTTGCATTTTTCGGCCAAAAAATGCTATCTTTGCAGTGTTAATGCAATGTTTAAACGATGGCAAAAGACAAGTTAATGTACGTATGCGAACAGTGCGGACAGGAGAGTGCCAAATGGCTGGGTAAATGTCCGGCCTGCGGACAATGGGGCACGATGAAGGAGTTTCGTGTCAAGAGCGAAAAGCCCACATCGGCTGTTGCTCGTGCTGCCATGCAGGCTGCTGGCGTTGATGCTGACAAGAATCGCAACAAACCGAAGCCTATGAGTCGCATTGAGGCGAACCGCGAACCACGCATCGACATGATGGACGATGAACTGAATCGTGTGCTGGGTGGTGGATTGGTGCCTGGCAGCCTCGTCTTGCTGGGTGGCGAACCTGGCATTGGCAAGAGTACATTGGTGCTGCAGACGGTGCTGAAGCTGGCGCGTACACGTAAGGTGCTATATGTAAGCGGTGAGGAAAGCGAGCGACAGATAAAGCTGAGAGCGGAGAGGTTGAAGAACGTCGATGGCTCGCAAGCACTATCTAATTCTACTAAAGGGGAGGGCGCACATCCGCTTGAGAATACTTTGGGGGATGAGGTGGATGATAATCTGCTGGTGCTTTGTGAGACTTCGTTGGAACAGATCTTTGACGAGGTGGCCGAGGTGGAACCTGACCTCTTGGTTATTGACTCCATACAAACTATCTCGACCGAGACCGTAGAGAGTTCGCCTGGCAGCTTGAGTCAGATACGCGAATGTGCGGCTTCGCTGCTGAAGTATGCCAAGACGGGTGGAGTGAGCATCTTGCTCATTGGCCATATCACCAAGGAGGGTACGCTGGCCGGACCTAAGGTGCTGGAGCATATTGTCGACACAGTGTTGCAGTTTGAAGGCGATCAGCACTATATGTATCGCATCCTGCGTGGCATCAAGAACCGATTTGGCAACACCAGCGAGCTAGGTATCTACGAGATGCGTCACGATGGTTTGCGACAGGTGACGAACCCTAGCGAACTGCTCCTTACGGATAATCGTGAGGGACTGTCGGGTGTAGCTATTGCGTCGGCCATCGAAGGTGTTCGTCCGTTCGTCATCGAGACCCAGGCACTGGTAAGCACTGCCGCATATGGTACGGCTCAACGTAGCACCATCGGCTTCGAGGGACGGCGACTGAATATGCTGCTGGCGGTGCTGGAGAAGCGTGTGGGATTCAAGTTGGCACAGAAGGATGTGTTCCTGAACATAGCCGGTGGACTGCGTGTCACCGATCCAGCTCTCGACCTTAGCGTCATTTCAGCGGTGCTGAGTAGCAACGTCGATGCTCCGATAGAGGTTGATGTGTGCATGGCTGGCGAGGTGGGACTGAGTGGCGAGATTCGTCCGGTGTCGCGCATAGAACAGCGTATAGCCGAGGCTCAGAAGCTGGGCTTCAAACGTATGTTGCTGCCCGCTCATAACATGCAGGGACTGGATGCTAAACGCTTTAAGATACAGCTGGTTCCCGTAAGGAAGGTGAGCGAAGCAGTAAGAGAGCTGTTTGGGTAAAGACTCTCAACCCCACCTTTAACTTGTGAATCATGGGGTCAGACCCTGTGATCCAAGTTCCCCCTGACTCACTGCGCTAGCCTTCTTCCCTTCGGGGAAGATGCCGTAGGACGAAGGGGGGCATTAAGAAATTACAAAATATATGATACAAGAGTTTCGCATGTTGCCTATCGGCAAGAAATCTTAGCCCTGTCGGGGAAATATTAGGCCCTATCGGGGAAATCTTAGTTAAGGAAATATTTCTAAAAAAAAGAGATTTCCAGCGTAAGCAACAAGATTTCCGGCTTTAGCCGCCTAGATTTGACTTTCCCTTCGGCCGTCGAGCTGA
>JAGHUS010000183.1 GCA_018064685.1 Bacteroidales bacterium
CAGCAAACTTACACCTTCGCCAAGGATGGCAAGGACATGCTTCGAGTGACCTTCTCCGTGAGCAACAACAATATAGCCTTTGGCTATGAGGTGCTTCAGCCAAAGAAGGAGACCATGTGTTGCGTGGTCAACAGCGAGGTTACTTCCTACTCTCTGCCAGAAGGAACCACCACGTTCCTCTGCCCGCAGATGGGTGAGATGACCGGTTTTGCACGTACTGCACCATCCTACGAGACACATTATGATGCCGATGCTACGATGGGTCGCAACGGTTGGGGACACGGTTACACCTTCCCTTGCCTCTTCAAGAGTCCGCTCCCTGCCTCTTCCCTGAATGCAACAGCAGCAAAGGATGGCGCAAAGGGCAAAGGCAGCAAGTCGAAGAAGGCCTCTGCAAAGGCAGAAACACCAGGCAACGTGTGGATTCTTATCTCCGAGACAGGTGCAGGGGATTACCCTGGTTGCAAACTCGAAAACAAAGGCGGCAGCCTCTATCAGATATCTTTCCCAAGCGAAAAGGAGAACAATGGCTACGGTTCCACTGGCGCACAGATGGCATTGCCAGAGAAAACACCATGGCGTACCATCACCATCTCCGACAATCTCAAGGACATAGTCGAGACAACCATCACGTGGGACATACTCTCTTCCGTCATGAAAGACGAGAATGGCGCTTTGGATAAGGTGCGTCGCCATCATGCAGAAGGCTACGGACGCGGTGCCTGGTCGTGGATCATAGCAGGCGATGCCAGCTGTAACTACGAAGAACAGAAGCAGTACATCGACTTCGCAGCTGCTATGGGTTGGGAATCACTCCTCATCGATGCCATGTGGGACACGCAGATAGGTCGCGACCGCATAGCCGAACTGGCTAAGTACGGTAAGGAGAAGGGTGTGTATCTCTACCTGTGGTATAACTCCAACGGTCTTTGGAACGATGCTCCACAGGGACCTCGCAACTGTATGCATATCCCTATGGTGCGTGATGCCGAGATGGCTTGGATGCAGAGCATAGGCATCCGCGGTATAAAGGTTGACTTCTTCGGTGGCGACGAGCAGTGCACCATGGACCTCTATCGCGACATTCTCGCCAGTGCACTCAAGCATGACATCAAGGTTATCTTCCATGGTTGCACACTTCCACGCGGTTGGGAGTACCTCTTCCCTAACTATGTGGCATCAGAGGCTGTGCGTGCATCAGAGAATCTCCACTTCGGACAGAACGAATGCGACCGCGAGGCTATGGATGCTACTTTCCTTCCATTCCTCCGCAACACCGTGGGAAGCATGGACTTTGGCGGTTCTACGCTCAACAAGTTCTACAGCAAGGGCAACAACCGTGGCACACAGCGCCGCACTTCCGAAGTCTTCGCACTCGCAACAGCCGTACTCTTCCAGAGTCCTGTTCAGCACTTCGCCATGGCACCAAACAATCTTACCGACGCACCACAGTGGGCTCTCGACTTTATGAAGGCTGTTCCTACCACATGGGAGGACATACGCTACATCGAGGGCTATCCAGGTAAGTACATCGTACTCGCACGAAAGAGCCAGGAAGGCAAGTGGTATATCACTGCCGTCAACGGAACGAAGGAGCCGCTTAAACTAAACATCCCTCTCGATGTCTATAATATAGGGGCTACCGTCAACCTCTACAGCGACGATGAAGCCCTCGTCGGTTCGGTAAAACCACTCAAGATCGACAAGAAACGCACCCTCGCCACTGTCATACCGGTCAATGGTGCCGTACTCATTACAGAATAAACAATAGCACACAAAAATTCAAAATTGTACTTTGTACATAAAAAAATTGTAAATGTAATTATGAAACGCTCATTTATTTTACTCGCACTCATCTCCCTATTCACCTTAGGTGCTGGGGCGCAGGGTATGGGACAGAGAGATCCTAACCCTTCAAAGGGACTGAAAGACGCTTACAAGGATTACTTCAAGGTAGGCGTAGCACTCAACGTTCGTAACTTCTCTGACGCAGAACAGGCTGTGGCACTCACCAACTACAACAGCGTGACCTGCGAAAATGCCATGAAGCCAGGCGAACTCCATCCTAAGGAAGGTGTCTGGAAGTGGGAAGATGCCGACATGATAGCCAACTGGTGTCGTGAGCACAAGATTCCTATGCGTGGTCATTGCCTCGTATGGCACAGCCAGTTTGCCGACTGGATGATGTACGACAAGAAGGGAAAGCCTGTCAAGAAGGAGGTCTTCTATGCTCGTCTGCGCGAACATATCCATACCGTTGTCAACCGTTACAAGGACATCGTATATACCTGGGACGTAGTCAACGAGGCTATTGCCGACAATGCTCGCCCTGCTTTCCGCGGACGTCCTGCTGAGCCACCTTACCGTCAGTCGAACCTTTACAAGTTCTATGGTGATGAGTTCATTGCCAAGGCATTTGAGTATGCACGTGAGGCTGACCCTAACGCCATCCTTATCTACAACGACTACAACGCATTCAAGAAGGATAAGAGCCAGCGTATCTTCGACATGGTGAAAAAGATGAAGGATGCCGGCGTGCCTATCGATGGTATAGGTATGCAGGGACACCTCTCTGTCTTCGGTCCAGACATGAGCGAGTTCGATGCTGCCATTGAGAAATACAAGACCATCGTCAACCACATTCAGGTTACCGAGCTCGACATCCGTGCAAACGAGGAGATGGGTGGACAGCTCAACATGAACCGTCAGGGCGTAAGAATCGAGCCATACGTTGATGCTCTCCACATCAATCAATATACACAGCTCTTCAA
>JAGHUS010000005.1 GCA_018064685.1 Bacteroidales bacterium
TGGCTGCTGCGGTGATCATGTCGCTGGCAGCCTGTTCGGGAAAGAAAGAGACTGCCTGCACGACGGAGACCGTGAAGCGACAGGATGTGTTTACCACGATAACGGCTACAGGAACCATAGAACCTGTGACCAAGGTACAGGTGGGTACGCAGGTGTCGGGCATCATTGCCAAGCTGTATGTGGATTACAACAGTGTGGTGAAGAAGGGTCAGGTGATAGCCGAACTCGACAAGACCAACCTGCTCAGCGAACTCGCTTCAGCACAAAGCAACCTCTCCAATGCACAGAGTAACCTCAACTTCCAGAAGTCGAACTTCAACCGTTACAAGACTCTCTTCGAGAAAGGACTCGTGAGTGCCAACGACTTTGAGAACGCCAAGCTCACATACGAGCAGGCTGTGCAGCAGGTAAACGTGCAGAAGATGAGTGTGCAGAAGGCGCAGACCAACCTCGGTTACGCCACTATCACCGCACCTATCGATGGTGTCGTGCTCTCGCGTGAGGTGGAAGAGGGTCAGACGGTGGCTGCTGCGATGAATACTCCTACGCTCTTCAACATAGCACAGGACCTTACCAACATGCGTGTGATAGCCGATATCGATGAGGCTGACATAGGCGGTGTGAAGGAAGGTCAGCGTGTCACGTTCACCGTTGATGCCTATCCCGATGATGTGTTCAACGGAACGGTGCAGCAGGTGCGCCAGAATGCTACCACGCAGAGCAACGTGGTGACCTATCAGGCTGTCATCACTGCCCCTAATGCCGACTTGAAACTCAAGCCGGGACTCACTGCCAACGTGACCATCTACACTATGGAGCACAGGAATGTGGTGACCGTCACCAACCAGTCGCTGCACTTCAATCCACTCGAAGAACTCCTCAACGAAGGACAGTCGATAGAGCCTGCGAAGGGTAACGGTCCGAAGGTGTGGACACTCGAAGGCAATGTGTTCAAGTCGCATGCCGTGAAGGTGGGCATAACCAATGGCGCACTGACCGAGATCGTGTCGGGAGTAAAGGAAGGTATGGTGATAATCACCGACTACGAGATGGAGGAAGAGGTGGCAGCACCGGCTCCGACACTCTTCGGTCCGAAGCCAAGAGGCAACAAGAAAGAAAAGGAAAACGACAAGAAGTAACCAGCGATGGAAGAAGATAGAAAGGTAGTCATAGAACTGCAGGATGTGAAGCGCTACTTCAAAGTGGGCTCGGAGACGGTGAAGGCTCTGCGTGGTGTGTCGTTCAAGATACACGAGGGGGAGTTCGTCACCATTCAGGGCACATCGGGTTCGGGCAAATCCACGCTGCTCAACCAGCTGGGATGCCTCGATACACCTACGTCGGGAGAGTATTTCCTTGACGGGGTGGCGGTGCGTAAGATGTCGAAGAACCAGCGTGCGCACCTCCGCAACCAGAAGATAGGCTTCGTGTTCCAGAACTATAACCTGCTTGCCAACACCACGGCTGTGGAGAATGTGGAACTGCCACTGATGTATAACAGCAAGTATTCGGCACGCCAGCGTCGTGAGGCTGCGGTGAAAGCCTTGCAGGCTGTGGGTCTGGGCGACAGATTGAACCATAAGTCCAACCAGATGTCGGGTGGACAGATGCAGCGTGTGGCCATTGCCAGGGCATTGGTCAACGATCCTACGATACTCCTTGCCGATGAGGCTACGGGTAATCTTGACACCCGTACATCGTTTGAGATGCTCGTGCTCTTCCAGAAACTCCATGCCGAGGGACACACCATCATCTTCGTGACTCACAATCCCGAGATTGCGGAGTATGCCTCACGCAACATAAACCTGCGCGATGGTATGATAAAGGAGGACACGGTGAATACTAATATCAAGTCGGCTGCTGAGGCTCTTGCCGCCCTGCCATTGCCGCAGGATGATTAAAGCCCCCTAGACCCCCGCTCGGCTTGCCGCTCTGCCTTTAGTGCAGAGAACTTGGGGAACTTTTTATAGTAGATTATTCGCGGTTAATTTACGGTCAATTCGCGGAAATTCGCGTAAAAAATATGAACATAATAAATCTGATAAAAGTATCGATAACGGCTGTTGCTGCCAACAAGATGCGCTCGTTTCTGAGCACTCTCGGCATCATCATCGGCGTGGGTGCCGTGATTGCCATGATGAGTATCGGTCAGGGAGCAAAGCAGAACATACGTGCCGAGCTGTCAACGATGGGCTCTAACCTGCTGACTATACGTCCGGGAGCCGACAACGGACCGGGCGGTGTGCGCAAGGATCCTTCTGCCATGCAGACGCTGAAGCTATCCGATTACCAGTCGCTGTCGCAGAACAGGGAGTTCGTGAAGTACGTTTCGCCGGAGGTTATGGCTTCCGGACAGGTGGTGTATGGCAACAAGAATGCCACCACGACGGTCTATGGCGAGTCGGAAGAGTACCCCGATATGAAGCAGTGGAAGGTGGAGCAGGGCGTCGCCTTCACACAGGACGATGTGCGTAGGTCGGCAAAGGTGTGCCTGGTCGGCAAGACTGTCGTGGATAATCTCTTCGGCGAAGGTGCCGATCCTGTGGGTAAGGTGATACGTTTCAAGTCGATACCCCTCAGCATTGTAGGCGTGCTCAAGTCGAAAGGCTACAACAGTTGGGGCATGGACCAGGATGATGTCATCATAGCTCCATTCACATGTGTGATGAAGCGCATCGCTGCCCAGAACTATTTCTCGTCGATAAACTGTTCGGCGGTGAGTGAGGAACTATCCGATGCCGCTATGAAGGAGATACAGCATAAGCTCCGCGAGAATCATAAGATAAAGGATGCGTCGGGCGATTCCGACGACTTCTCCGTGAGATCGATGGCGGAGATGATGGAGGCTATAGGTTCGACGATGGACATGGTGACGCTCATCCTCGGCATTGCAGCAGGCTTCTCTTTGCTCATCGCAGGCATAGGCATCATGAATATCATGCTCGTATCGGTCACTGAGCGTACCAAGGAGATAGGTCTGCGCATGGCAGTGGGTGCCACCGGCTTCGTCATCAGTGTGCAGTTCCTCATCGAGGCTATCGTTATCTCGGTGACGGGTGGTATCTTTGGTGTGCTGTTAGGTCTCGGTGCCTCCAACACCATCATGCCTCTCGTAGGTCTCCCATCGGTAGTTCCTACGTGGGCCATAGTCCTCTCGTTCTGCATCTGCGTAGCCATCGGCTGCATCTTCGGCTACCTCCCTGCCCGCAAAGCTGCCAACATGGACCCGATCGAGGCTATACGTCACGAGTGATTTTGCAGAAGGGTTAATCGCCTGGACACTCCCCAACCATCGATCTCTGCATAATATTAGTGCCAAAATAAAGAGCATTCCTCATCCGATGGTGGGTGAGGAATGCTCTTATTAATACTACCTTGAATGGGAAGGTGTTACTTGAGGGGTGTTCTATAAATTACTTTACTAAGTACTTCTTGCCATTCATGATGACGATACCGTTCTTGGCACCCGAGATGCGCTGACCCATGAGGTTGTATGTGCCAAGGTTCTGGGTGTTGGCTTTTGAGGCGTTCACGGTCTTGATAGCCGAAGTAACGTCCTTATCGTACTTGATTACTACCTTGTTTAACTGGAGTGTAACACCTGCAGTGAGAGTAACTGTGTCAACAGTCTCGCCTTCGTTTGGTGTCCAGACGCATGTTGCAGCCATAGTACCTGCCGACCAGGTGTTCTTCTCGGATGTCATGTTGGTAGCATTGCCCGAAGTGATTTCGATGGCAGTGATAACGTTGCCCTTTTCTACGCTGAAAGTAGTGATGCTTGGAGCGTATGTACGGATGTTGTAGTTGCCGTTTGTAGCAAGGAAGTAGCGGCATGTGGTGCCTGCACCATTGTCTTCAAATGAGATAGCTGTCTCGGCAGAGGTGAGAGTCTTGCCGTTGACAGTTGTACCCTGACCTGATGCAGGGATTTCGAGACCCCAGACTGTAGGCTCAACGGTGAAGTCATACTCTGCCTTCTTTGTCTTGTCGTCAGGAGAAGGATTTTCGTGGTCACCATAGGTTACGGTGAGAACGTTGATACGAGTGTTTGATGTACAAGAAAGAACGACGGTGTTAGCCTCGCCTGTCCATGCTGCTCCTGTTGCGGTACCGGTGTCAGATGAAAGAGCTACGGCGTTGGCTGTGGTCCAGGTCATGGTCTTGATGAACTTACCTTCAGGGCATGCCACGGTGATAACGGCATTCTTGTAGATGCGGAGGTCGAGAACGCCTGAGTTTGTAGCCCACATACGTGTAGGTGTTGTTGCTGTAGCATTGTCGTTTGTGATGGTAACACCATCCTTGACGATAGCTGCGGTGATCTCTGTACCAGCGCCATTAGCTGGTGTTGCGATGCCGAGAGCATTGATTTCCGCAGCACTTGTGAAGTCGATGGTCACAGTCTTGTCCTCTGCGAAACCATTCATTGCAGTAAACAATACTGCGAGAGAGAGTAAAAATTTCTTCATAGTTTAATCTTTTTATAAGTTAATAATGTAATAATTTCCATTAGAAAGACTAATTCCTCCCCCTCTCCTCTACGGGGAAGTCCGATGTTCTTGCTCTGGCAAGCGTCACAAAGTGCGAGCGGATAATATCGGAGTATGTGAAGTAGGGGGTGGGGCTTTTAATACAGTACCTTGGCTGCTGCAGGCTGCATGCCTAAGGCATTGTGAGCCACGCCAGGTACCTCTGTCTTTTCCCAAACGAACGGACAACCAATCTTCTGTGCCTGTTTCTTCGACTGCTCGAAATAGTAACGACCACGCTCCAGACGGTTCTGACCTTGCTTGTCAGAGCCTTCGGCCGTGTTCAAACCGGAGCGATCAGTGTCGTTCAAACCCAGTTGTATGTACATCTTACGACCGAAAAGCTTTGGCAAAGCCTTTGTCCAGTCGATGCAGTTGATGCCCTTGATGCTGTGTGGGAAGTCATATCCGAAGTCATCGTATGGCATAGTGTACCAACCTGAGTTAGCCACAACAGCCTTGCCGACACTTGCCTCAGGCATGAAGGTCACGAAACGGTGCACGAACTGTCCGCCAGCCGAGTGTCCCCACATGTCGTAGGTATTGTTCTCGTTGCCTGTCAGCATCTTCAACTCCTTGAAGAACTGCTCCACGCAGTTGAAACTCCACGTCTCAGCCACGTCGATATTCTTGCCGCCGATGCGCATTCCGCCAGTGGTATATTCCGTAGTGTTGCTTGCCGACTTGAAATTGAAACCGAAAAGCATCACTTTCTTATCGTCTGCGAGCGACTCCCAGATGCGGATATGCATGTCGGCATCGAGTGATTCGCCAGGGAATACCATCAGTACGGGCATCTTCTTCATATCACCGCCAACAGGAATGTAACTCCATATCTCCACAGGTTTGTCCTTGCAAGGTTCGTAGCCGGTGTAGTCGAAGTGATTCTCGCCGTAGGTGAGAGTGAATGTAGGTGTGACATCACCCGGATTGTCGCCGCCACCACCATTGACAGGTGGCAGAACTGGTGGCACGTCGTCTTCCCAACACGATGTCAGCGACAGCGAAGCCGCCATCATTGCTATTGCTATCAGTATTTTATATCTCATAAACTATTTCCTTTCAAGTTTTTATCCACTCTAATTCCCTCCCTCACAGGGAGGGTTAGGGAGGGTCTCTTTAGAACATCAGTTGCAAGTTCAGTTTCACCGAACGATTCTTGTATGGCTGCATCAGAACCTCGCGGTAATGAGTGTAATTACCGCTCAGCTGCACCTTCAGAGTGTTATGACAGAAGTACTTAGCCACACCGGCATCCCATGCGTATTTCTGCACGAGAGCACTCGATGAAGTCTCGTCAAACTCAGGCTTCACGTTGTTGTAAGCCACGTTGAATGCCCATCCGTCCTTTGTGATGTAGCCTGCCTGTATGTCGAATCCATTGCCGAGAGCCAGGTAATTGGCTATCTCCTTTGGCTGAAGCTTGCCTGTTGGCGAGGCTACGGTATAGAGATCCTGCAGTTTTGCACCCGTAGTGTTCACGTAATCGGCAAGGAGTGTGAAGCCCTGCCACTTGAACATGATGTCGGCAGACAGCTTGCGGAGTCCAGGATAGGCTGCATCGCCCTTGCTGTCGTACATGGTGAAGTCACCATGACCTTCGCCAACGGCATTGCTTGCACCGTCGTTGTAGCTGAATGCACCACCGATGGCGAGCTTTGGCGATTCTTCACGTGCGAAATCGTGGAACACAACCTCGTTGCCACGCTTCATGTAGCCCATAGGGTACACCGTAACACGACCACCATACTTCAGTCCGCCGCAGTCAGGATCGGTGCTTGAACTGCCGAACGAGTTGCGTCCGTCGCCCGAAGTAACGGCTGCACCGAGGTCAACGCCGAAGCCTTCGACGGGAAGTCGGTACTCAGCATAGAGACCAAGTTCGCGGCCAGTGTCGCCGAATGTCTGGCTTACTACTGAGTGCTCGCCCGTAGCGGTGCTCTGATCGCGCAGCATCATATCGCGGGAATTGGTGAAGGTCTGCTTCTGACCGAAAGAGAATACGAGACCTTTCACTGGCTGATACGTAGCATAAGCGTCGAGCAGTGGGTAACCCTGTGTGAAATCCAACTGCAGGAAGAATCCTAATGTGTTTGCATTGAATGATCCCTCCACGTTGAGCAGCGCACGATCCACGTTGAAACCATTGTCACTCTGTGCATTCTTTATCTCTGTGAAGTGTCCGCCAGCCTGTATGAAGCCTCCTATGCGCACCTTGTTATTCTTTCCACCGAGGTTAAGATTGAGTATTCCGTCGGTCAGAGTCTCCTCTGTCTCGCTGTTAAGCGACTGCGCACTCGCTGTGTTTACGCCGTAAAGGCAACCCAAAACTATCAGTGCACTATGTAAAAACTTATTTGTCTTCATCTTGTTAAATATGAATTATGCATTATGCATTATGAATTATCACTTTTTTATTCTGTAAATAGGCAATGTCTGACCCGCTTTTGCATCGATAACACGGAAGTTAACGAAACCGTTTGAGCATTCCGGTTCGATGAGAATGGCTGCGAGAGTAGCCAGAGGCTGGTCCATTGGCACGATGATGCTGCCTTTTGGTATGTCGATGTTAGCGTTGTAGCACTCCACAGACACCGAGAGCGGATGTACTCCCAGCACCTCAGCCTTCTGGGTGCGTGTCGATTTCACCTTGTAAGCCTCCACCGACATGTTTCCTGCTGGCTTCTGAGCACCTATGACCTCATATCTGATGCCGAATTTCTTAACGAGATCGATGGCGAGTGATGCCTCTGCGCTGATGACATACGCCTTCGGACGCTCCACCTGCTTGGTGACGGTGAGCTCACGGGCATGGTTGGCATCCACATTTATGGTCACCTTCTCGTTCCTGAGCAGGTCGATGAACTCAAAAGGCTCACCCTTTGTCGTAGGAACCTTGTATTCCGTAGCGATAGGACGCTGCTGTCTGAGTGCTTCTGCGCACACTTTCAGCACCTCTGCCTTGTTCGTGCTGGCGGTATTGGCATAGGATAGTGCCAACTGGTAAACCGTGTTCACACGTCGCAGGTAAGATGTCTTGCCCATACCGATGCCACGAATCTCCATCAACAGCGAGATACTGCCACGGAGAGCCATGATATTGCTCGATGATCGTGACGACTGTCCGCCTACGTTCATCACCGTCTTGTCGCCCTGAGTCTTGGTAGTGAAGTACGTACGGTTAGTCAATCCCCACTTTTCTGCCATCTTCTTTGCCTCAGACATGAACTTTCCTTCGATCATTTCCGTGAGTCCTGGATATACGTTAGGGTTGGAACTGTACAGGAACATGAAGTCGTTAGGGTTGGAGATGATGCGGTCAGAGATGTCGTCGTAGGCAGTTCGCAGTGGTTTGAACTCGTGGAAGTCAACGAAAATGTGTGGCATCACACGTGTTGCGACGCTGTGCATGCACTCTACCTCAGGTGTTGAGAGACGTGTCTGGTCGCGGTTAGGGTCAGTACCGTTGTTGGTGTAACGGCTGTCAGCCTCCGAACCGTCCACGTTCACCATAGGCATGATGTAGAAATCGATGTTGTCGAGCAGCTTGCCTACGGTATTGTCGTTGGCCAGCTGGTGGATAAACCACATCAGTCCCTCTGTGCCTGCATGCTCATTGCCGTGTACACAACCTGTGTAGAGCACCTTTATCTTGCTGTCAGACATCTTTCCGTTGCTTACGGTTACGAGCTTTATGTCGCGGCCACGCTGCGTCTTGCCCACAGTCTCTATCTTTATGAGCTGTGGATGCTGCGCCTGTTCGGTCTCGAGGTATTTGCTCATCTTCTTGAATGAGGTGTAATAGTGCCCTCCGCTGAATGCCGGAGTCTCTATCTTCACGTCAGGATTCGTAAACCAGGTGCGTGTGACCTTGCCTGGCTGCTGTGCATTGACGGCGAGAACTCCCAGCGTGAGTATTGCTGATAATATGTATTTTTTTATCTTTCTCATAGCTTTCATAGTCCTTTCCATCAGAATTTAAGTTGATACATCAGATCCACATTCCACTCATTGCCACTGTAGTAGTGACCGTCAGGAGTGCGGCACTGTCCCTTTGGTTTGGTCCAACCCACTGTGAGCTGCACCTTGCTGCCGTAACTGCGTGTGAGATACTTCGTAATACCTAAGTCAACGTAGTCGGGACGGTTGTAGTAAAGGTCGTTGTTGAGATACGAATATTCGTCGGCACCGATGTGTGTGTAGCGTGCATCGACGCTCCACAGGCTGCGGAACATATATCCCATCTGCACGTTCAAGCCCCAGCCTAGCAGCATACGGTTCTTGATGTACTCCACAGGATGGTCGCCCGTGAGACCATCAACGGCGAAATCGGTAGCGACAGTGCCTGCATTACGCACGCGTTTCGTGATCTTGTCAGAGACGTATGCCCAGTTCTTGGCAAACTCCACGAGGCATGAGAAGCCTGCATACTTGAAGTTCAGGTCGGCAAGGAACTTGCCCATGTCGGGCAATTCGTATCTGTCTTTATCGTTCATGTAAAGGATATCGCCCGACGAACGTCCGCCACGACGGTCGGATGTGCCGTCGGTATAGCTGTAGGCAACGCCCAGACAGAGCTTAGGAGTGAACTCGTAAACCATGTCTCCCTCACGGCTCTGGCCGTAGTTGCGGAATGTTCCGAATGGAAGATAGTTCACGCGGACACCGTATTTCAGTCCGCCGTAGCGCTTTCCCCCTGAGATAGGACCGTCGCCATCGGTGATAGCTATTGCCGGACGTATCACTCCGCCCGACTTTCCTACCTTATGGCTGCTCTCAATGAACAGTCCCACCTCACGAATGGTGCTGAAAACGGATGTTATCTTGCTGCGTTCCACGAAAGAAAGGGTGTGTGACGACATTGAAAGTTCGAGGTTGTCGGTCGGTGTAGAGCGCTGACCGAATGAAACCTGCAGACGACGGTCACCCCAAGGGCGGTATGCAATCCACGCATCCTGGAGCATGGAACCTGCTCCTGCATCATCGGTTTCGCTGCCTTTCACCATGTCGAGACCCACACGGTAGAGTATTGTGCTGTTCATGGCTGTGCCATCAAAGCGCAAACGGGCTCTGCGTACGCGGAAACGGTTGTAATTCTCATCTACATCACCATAGTGACGTGTGCTGGCAGTGGTCTGCACAAGTCCTGAAATGGCAAGATGATTGCCATTGGCAGACACGAAGCGCAGTCCGTTGCCAAAGCGGTATCGGCTTAACGTCGATGTCTGCACGTCGCCTTCGTCGGTATCAACCTCTTCGGAAACCTCCGTTCCATCGGTTTCCTCGACGTCTTCCTGACTATAGACAGGCATCGAGAGCAGTGCCAATCCAAATAGTGTTATAAAAAATTTATTCATATTTTTCGTTATTCAAAGTTTCCTTTCTTTGTTACTTTCCCTTCGTGCATCATTTCCTTGCCACGTGCCCAGACACCCTGCAGTGTCCAGTTGTCGTCGAAGAGGGTGAAGTCAGCATCCAGTCCCTCAGCAATACGACCTTTTCCCTTGAGCTTCATGTTCCTGGCAGGGTTTACGGTGATAAGTTTGAAGGCTTCCTCTGGTGGCAGCAGACCTTCCTTCACGAGGCAGATGACCTCATCAAGGTTCTTGTGGAGCGGTGCTACACGGTATGTGTCCTCACCTGTCTCAGGATTTTTGCGGCGCACACCGGCATTGCCGTCGCTCGAAAGAGTCATCTGATCGATGCTTACACCTGCTGCAATGCCTTCCATCACGGTCTCGTGTGGCTCTGCATATTTCGTTCCGCCGGTGCTTATGTCTATCATTCCGCCCAGTTTTGCAAACTCAATGGCCTGCATGAAGAGGTCGTGAGTGCGGCCCATGTGAGTCGGAGAGATGTACTGCGTGAGAGTAGGATATTCGCGTGCTATCTCTATGAGGGTCTCAATGCCGGTAGGAAGCGGACCGAGATGCACATGCATTATGCCGCCTTTTGCTGAGGTGAAACCACCGAGACGCACCTGTTGGATTATGCGAAGCAACTCTTCCTTCGTAGGATGTGACGAACGGTCGTCGCTCATTGCTATCTTACAACCGATGCAACGGTCGAGGTATATCATGTCCTCTGCTACAGAAGAGGTTATCGTTGGCGTAGGCAGACCATAGAAACCGGTGAGCATATATGCCGAGATACCGTCCTGGCAGAGTGCCTTTGTCTTTGCGTAAAGCTGTGGCAGCGTCTTCACGAAACCGTCAGTGCCGAGTAGTCCTACTACTGTTGTGGTACCTGTCTCGATGAGTTTCGACAGTGGAACCTCAGGTGCGAGCGAGAAATAGCCCGTCTGTCCGCCACCACCTATTATGTGTACGTGCTGGTCGATGAGTCCTGGCATGCAGTTCAAGCCACCAGCATCGATAGTGTTGAGCGCTACTCCGCTGAGGCTGAGGTCGTCACCGATGGCTATGACCTTCTCGCCTGCCACGAGTATCTGTTTCTTCCCCTGATATTCAGGGGTGTATAGATTAAGGTTTTTTATAAGTGTCAGTTCCATAATTAATTATTTATTCTTGATGGATATAGATAAATCCTTGAATTCCTGTTCTTCTATAATATATAATGTATAAGGATCATAGCCAAGAGACCTACCGAAAGAGGTATAGCATTGCGCTTTGCCAGGTCGTTGGTCTTGACACCAGCTACTTCTGCGATGGCAACGATGACGCCGGCGATAGGTGATATGGCACGTCCCATTGATGAAGACAACTGCATAGGAAGCAGCATGTCAACAGGTTTCATGCCTACCTTCGTTGCTATATCAGGCACTAACGGTCCGAAAGAGAAGAAAGAGGCATTGCCGCTGCCCATGAGTATGGCTGCAAGGAAGATGACGCAGATGATGACGATGCTCACTGCCACGCCAGTAAAGCCCAGATGAGTGCATCCGGCTACGAGACTGTCGATGAATCCGAGCGATATCAATCCCTTGGAGAATATCTCTGCCGAGATAATCAGCGTCACTACATTGCCGAAAACGGTACCCATGCCTGTCCAGAATGCCTTCACCTGAGCGAAGGTCTTCTGTATCGAACGGTGACGTATCAGCTCGAATACCAATGTTACGACGAGCGATATGAACATTGCCGTGGTAGTATCAAGCACAACTGGGAAGCCGAATGGCTGGAAATAGTTGGAGAAGATGATGAGCAATGCAAGTGGCAGAACAGGCAGAACGGCATAGATAAGAGGTGCATCGACCTTCATATCCTTTATGTCGGCAACGGGTTCTGACACAAGACCCTTCTCACGGTCTTTCTTGTCGAAGTATCTGTTGCTCAGATAGTAGAGCAGCATGAGCAGTAGTGTCACCGGTATGGTGAGCGGAAGCTGATGTTCAACGAAGTATTCCATGTTTGTCATACCTGCCAGTTCTGCCGAACGAGCGGTGTTTGCCGAACCTGGACCCATGTCAAAGATGGTACATGCCGATATTATTGACACTGCCGTAAGGCGGCTTACGCCAAGATTTACGAGTATAGGGAAGATACTTGCTACGAGCAGAAGTCCCAGACCTGCGGCACTTGGAGTGCAGACAAACAGCATCTGACCGATAGGTAGCACGAGGATGGCTGCCAGATCGGGAACCCTTCTGAAGAACATCAGCGGACGCATCGACACATATACCAGTGCCGTTGATGCCTGTATGCTCTTCATATACGCCACATAGCCGCCGATGGTCATAATCATCAGACCGACGCGCGACATGTTTGTTGACATGACTTGCTTGATGAGACGGAACAAATCAAACGGCAACCAGCCAGTTCCGTTGCCTCCCAGGTCATTTTCCGAATCGATAGTGTAGATGCCCAGAGCCATAGCTATGCCCAGCATGGCAAGTCCCGAGGTGAGCAATACTATCTGCGGATTGAACTTATGCGTCAGTGCATAGGCTACAATACCGATGAAAAGGAGTGCTATAATGGTTCCTGTTATCATAATTACTTGCCGGGTGTTGAGTAAGTTACGGTGAGAACATTCATACGTACACCGCCACTTGCTAATGATGTGATAGAGAGGCTGTTTACTTCATTGCCTGCCCAGTTGATAATATTGTCGGTTGCAGCAACACTGCCTTCAGATAATGAGCAGTTTACGGCATTTGTTGCATTTTCTGTTGTCCAACTTAGTGAACTGATGACTCTGCCTTCAGGTACAGTTACCTTAACAATGTCGTTGGTGTAGAAGCGCAAGTCGAGCACGCCGCTCTTGGAAGCATACAGGCGAGCAGTGTTTTCAGAATGGCTTTCTGCGTCAATTGTGATACCGTCCTTTGTGATTGATTTGAGTGTTGTGCCTGCACTGTTGCCAGGAATAACTACTCCGAGTGCTGTCATCTCTGCTGAACTTGTGAAGTCAAAGCTGACTGTTGCTTTCTCTGGAGTCTGTGGTGTTGGATCCGGAGTAGGATCTGGTGTAGGATTGTTGTTCTCATCAGGTTCTGGACCTACCTTGTTGCCCTCCTGATTGCCGTAAACTACAGAGAGAACGTTGATACGAGTGGTGCCCGTAGCGGTCAGTTTTACAGCTTTTGCCTGGTTACCTTTCCACACACCGCCCTCAACAGTACCGTTGTTGGTGGTCCATGAGTCTATAGTTGACTCGTTGGCTGTAGTCCAGGATATCTTTTTTATGACCTTACCCTCTGGTGCTTTGAGGGTGATGGCATCCTTACTGTAGATGCGAAGGTCGAGAACGCCACTGTTTGTAGCCCATATACGTACAGGATTGGCTCCTTCTGCGTTGCTGACCTCGATGATTACGTTGTTCTTCTTGGTTTCTGCTGCGAGATTCGAACCAGCTCCAGCTCCCGGAGTAGCGATACCGAGCGCGTTGATTTCTGATGCATTTGTGAAGTCGAAGGCTACTGTAACGTCTGCATCTGGGTCAACGACTTCTGCTACTACGTCGTCAGTAGTGCAACTTGTCATAAACGCCAGTGACACAAGCATACCAAAAGCCATGGATGCGAATGATTTGATGCTTAAAAATTTCATAGTTGTAGTGAATAATTGTTTTAGGATTGTGTTGCAAAGTTATAGTATTTATCTAATAAGGTGTAGCAAATATAGACAAAAATATGGATATTCTCAATATGTAAAATATACTAACTGCTTGATATACAGTGTTTGGAGGTAATATATCCTCGATAAAATATATAGATAAAAGTAAAGAAAATATGGATTATAGTGTAATAAATGTGATATTTTCTTTGGTGGTTTGCAGTATTTTTGTAACTTTGCACCGACTAATATTATTGGCTATGAGGAGATTGACTACCATATTGCTTTTTGCTGTTGCTGCATTACGTTGTGCTGCATCCGCACCGCTCGACTCTATTTATGCAGTGCTTGATGATGTCATTGCACATGCCGATGACTATGTCAGACATCGAACCGAAGAGATAGAGCAGCTTAAGATGAAGCAGAGAAGCACGATATCGTCAGAGGAAAGGTATGCTCTGATGATGCAGTTGCACCTTGATTACCGTGCTTTCAACAACGATTCAGCGCTCGTTTACGTGAAACGTTGTCTGGCAATGGCTGAGAAGATGGGCAAGAAGGATGAGATATCTTACTGCAATACCCTCATCGGTCACCAGTATGTGGTGTCAGGATACTTCACTGAGGCGCAGCATTACCTCTCGCTTGTGGTGCCGTCACAGCTCAATCGCGAATACCTTAACACCTATTATTATTATAAGAACCACCTGTATCGAGAGTTGGAGATGTATTCCACCGACAGTTCGCTGCGAACGAAGTACTTCGAAATGGCAGAGAACTATCGCGATTCGGTGCGTATGACGTTGCTTCCGACTGACGAATTATACTACCAGCGACGTTGCATAGCACTGCTTTACAGCAAGAAATATGATGAGGCGCAGCGCATTAACGATGAGTGGATGAGTGCTGTTGAGCCCGATTCGCGCAGCTATGCCAATATGGCATTCTATCGTTCCGAACTCTATCGTATAGCGCAAGATGCGGAAATGCAGAAATATTGGCTTGCCGTTGCGGCGATAAGTGAGATGAGGTGTGGTGTGATGAACCAGACGGCGCTGTGGAATCTTGCTGAGATTCTGAATCGTGAGGGTGATACCGATCGCGCTTTTGCCTATGTGGAGTGCTCGTGGCGATGCATTTCGCAGTTCTCTACACACAAGCGCAGCTGGGTTGTGACGCCTATTCTCACAACGATCAGTCAGGATTACCGCTGGAAACTCAGCCGTGCCAATGGTACACTGAAGGGTTTCATGATAGCTATAGGCGTGTTGCTGCTGTTCCTTATAGTTGCACTTGTCATCGTGTTGCGTGAGAGGAGGGTAACGTCGCGTGCCCGAATAGAACTGAAACGCGCCAATGAAGAACTGTCGAAACTCAACGAGGAACTGTCGCAGGTTAATGGGGAACTATCGGAGGTCAATGGAGAATTGGCGGAGGTGAACGGAGAACTGTCGCAAGTAAATGCAAGGCTGGTGGATAGCAACCGCGTGAAAGATCAATACATCACCGATTTCTTCCATATCTGTAGTGGCTATATTGACAAAATGGACAGTTATCGTCTTCGTATAAACCGTAATCTGAAGGCAAATCAGGTGAAGGAAGTGCTGAAGTTCACATCTTCAGAGCAACTGCGCGAAGATGAGCATCGTCAGCTTATGGCTCATTTCGACACCGTGTTCCTACACCTTTTTCCTACCTTTATCGATGAATTTAATGCGCTGTTGCGACCAGAGGAGCGACAGCAACCCAAGACTCCCGGTGCTCTCAACACCCTTCTCCGCATCTTTGCACTCATACGATTGGGTGTTACTGAGAGCAGCAGCATTGCCGAGTTCCTCAATTACTCGCCCAACTCTATCTATGCCTATCGTGCAAGGGTAAAGAATGGAGCCATCGGCGATCGTAATGACTTTGAAAGTAGCGTGCAGCAAATCGGTTTGTAAAAGGTTCCCCGGGATTGGAGTTATATTTTGTGGGGAAGTTCAGTTAGGTTATAGCAAACAGGAGATTGGCGTTTCTCCGACAACTTCTACATAGGCTTTTCTTGCAAAATGCTGGAATGCTGGCAATTCGGCTCTATAAGCATTTCATTTCTTGCTACTTAAGCCCACTTCCCTCGAAACCAGTGCTGGCACTTTCCTGGCAAAACACGGGGTTTCGTGTGAAAATGCTGGCAAAAGAGCCCCACCAAACCTCCCCCCAGGGAGGCTTTTGATATTGTTGTTGGTACGTTTGATGATTGTCCATGAAAAATAAGCAGCGATACTTCTACTATATCAAAATCCTCCCTGGGGGGAGGTTTGGTGGGGCTCTGGTGGGTCTGCCAGCAAAGTATGATTTCGTGCCAGCATTCTCACAGCATTTTCACAGCAACGAAACTTGTAGATTTGCGAAAAGACTTTCAAATCAATGAGTTACAAAGCGATATGCCAGCATTCCAGCATTTTCAGCAAACATCATCTGATTTTTTTTGTTTTGCCCTGCAAAAGCTATCGTTTTACACTGTTATCTCTATCGTTTTACCACCCAAAACGATAGAGATTACCTCCTTGTTTGATAGCTTTTTGCATCGAGATTATGCATATTTTCACACCAATATCTACCATTTGCCAGCAATATACATGCCGTTCCACCACCAGTTATATCTCAAATCGCATGGACACTCCCCAACCATTGGTTTCTGCATGTTATTTTTTTTGTTAAAAAATAGTAAATCAGTTGTTTCTCAACAAAGCCAAAGCGATATTTAAGAAAAAAATATGTACCTTTGCGACCGAAAGGTCGCGAATGGCAAAACGCGATGCTCATACAGAAGAAAAAGATCATATAGCTATGATACAGAATTATGAACATTGAAGATATTGATAATCAAATAAACGACATACAAAATGGCACAAGAGACCTTCTACAATTTAATCAACCAGAGCATGCAGGAGTCTGCTCGGCTGGTCCGCTCCTCATTGGGGCGCTCATCGTATGTGATATTGCGCGAGAAAGCCTTAGCTCAGATAGCGATGCTGCAGGAAGCAAAACTCCGCCAGCAAACTGGCAGATAGACGAGGCACAAGAGCGACATCTTCAGCAATGGGCAGAAGCCAAAGGCGTATGGATACCAGAAGCAGAAGAGTGGCTTAAATTCAAATACGGTCCTATGATGGCACAGGGAGCCGAAGCAAAAGTGTATGGACAAACTGGTGACACACACGTCATTAAGCTTCGTACATCCATATATGCCACCCTCGGTAGAGCACTCGAAGCCATAGCCCTCCACAATTATATCTTTCCTCAAACTATTATGTGCGTCATTGGTTTTACGAGAGATTCTGATGGGCTCTTCCGCATCATCCTGACCCAGCCATACGTTGAGTGCAAACGACTTGCTACGAAAGCCGAGATAGATGCGATGGCCAACGGGAAAGGTTTCTCTGACAATGGCGACGGCAACGGAGTAAACTACCTCTCGTCTCGACTTCATCTTGAAGATATGCATCCTGCTAATGTCTTTGTAGAGCAGTCATCTGACACTCCTGTCTGCATCGATTGCATCGTCAAGTTCAGAAGAGATATTTAATTCCCCCATCCCTAATTAAATCTCCCCAAACCACAAAATGTCCGCGACTGACAAAACGCGATGCTCATACAGAAGAAAAAGATCATATAGCTATGTGTAACGTAAATATGACTCAAGTTTCGCAAGCTCCAACTTGATAGGTTATAAGGTCTTAAGGTTATAAGGTTGAAATTGCCATCATTCAGTAACTTAACCTCAGAACCTAACAACCTAATAACCTCAAAACCTGAAACTTGAGCACATGCGAAAGTTGAATAACTAAGAATTCATCACAACTTAGAGATTATCAATATGGGCACATATATTAATAAAGGCAATGGAAATTTCCGCGAGGTTCTTGACAACGAATATGTTGATAAGACAGGAATGATCTCGGAAATCAACAAAACTCTAAATTCTGAGCGTCGATACACTTGTGTTACACGCTGCCGTCGCTTTGGCAAGTCGATGGCGGCTGATATGTTGTGTGCATACTATGATAAATCTTGCGATAGCCACGAGTTATTCAATGGATTACGGATTACAGCAGATATAAGCTATGAAAAGCATCTGAACAAGTATCCTGTCTTGAAATTGGATATTACTAATTTTACCACTAAATACAAAGACAACCCACAAATCATATCTCTATTACAAACAGATGTAATAGATGAGCTACTTACTTCATACCCAGACGTCGCGCTTGGAGAGAGAGATGACTTGATGGATGTTCTGATAAAGATTTGTACTCAAACCGGTGAAAAGTTCATTTGCATCATTGACGAATGGGATGCTGTACTGCGCGAATATGAAAATGACAATAAGATTGAGGATGATTTCGTCAAATTGCTTCGCCGCTTGTTCAAAAGTGACGAATCTAAGAAAGTCTTTGCTGGAGTTTACATGACAGGCATTCTTCCAATTAAGAAATATAAGACAGAATCCGCACTCAACAATTTTAAGGAGTATTCGGCTATCAGTCCTAAAAGCTTGGATAAATACTTTGGTTTCACCAAACAGGAAGTACAAGTGTTGGCGGAAAAGTATGACATGCCATTTGAAGAGTTAGAGAAATGGTATGATGGATATACAATAGGAAAACAACCTTCTGTTTTCAACCCTAACTCTGTCGTCAATGCTGTTCTGGATGGTGAATGCGATACCTATTGGGGAACAACAGGAGCCTACGACAATGTTCTGAAATACATCCAGATGAATTTCAATGGGTTAAAGGATGACATTATTAAAATGCTGGCAGGAAACCGTTGTAAGGTCAATACAACTAAGTTCCAGAATGACATTCATATCATTCGTAGTAAAGATGATGTATTTACTGTATTGATTCACCTTGGGTATTTAGGATATGACAGATCGACCAAGACATGCTACATACCAAACAAGGAAGTCGGCAATGAAATGACCAATGCGGTCGAAGATACCAATTGGACCAGGTTGGTCAATGCATTGACTGCCTCCGAACAACTTTTGAATGATACCCTTTCAATGGACGAGACGGCAGTAGCTAAAGGGCTGGAACGCGTTCATGATAACGAGACCAGTATTCTTTCATACAATAATGAGGAGTCTCTCTCTTGTGCTATCAGCATAGCATATTATTACGCAAAGAATGACTACATCATTCATCGCGAGTTGGAATCAGGTAAGGGATTTGCCGACCTTGTGTTCATCCCTCGAAGGCACGTGGATAAAGCTGCCATGATTGTTGAGTTGAAATATAACAAGAACGCAGACACTGCAATATCCCAGATTCACCGTAAGGAGTATCAGGGCAGAGTTCTTGAGCATACAGACAACCTGCTTCTCGTAGGCATCAACTACGATAAGAAAACAAAGAAGCACACCTGCATCATCGAGAAATACGTTGAAGAATAACGATAATACAA
>JAGHUS010000206.1 GCA_018064685.1 Bacteroidales bacterium
TCTCTCATCTTCAAATGGTTTCTACGGCATAGTATGGATGCATGGCGGCAAGACGTTCAGTACTTCGACCGCTTTGACCGATATGGCAGAGACAAAACCTAACAACACATGGTTCAAGAGCCACGTAACATTGCACGCCGGCGCTACCCTTGCTGCAGAGTCTGGTACACGAGGCATACGCATCGGACACCTCGATACTGAGGCTGGCAGCCAGATATATGGATACATGAAGAGTTCTTCGGGCAACAATTCCTATTACATACTGGGTTATTCCGGCGACGATGCAACACTTGCCGGTGCTATTTCTCCATTCAACAACAACACTGGTATGAAGGTGGGTATCTTCAAGGAGGGTCTCGGCACATACCGTATCACGGGCAACACCAATGTCATCACAGGCGGAGTGACCGTACTTCGCGGTCGTGTCCTTGTCAACAATGATGCCGCCCAAGCAAAGGCTTCGAAGCTTAGTGGCGGTATCGGCACTGGTGACGGTATGACAATACGCAAGGATGGCATTGCTGGCGGTACCGGCAACATAGCCTCCAACGTCAATGTTTACGGCATCCTTCAGCCTGGCGACGATGGTATAGGCACGCTAAGCATAGCCAATTACGCCACAACAACCAAGCCTACACTGTTCCTCCGTCCTACAGCACGCATCGATTGTGAAATAGGAAGCACCACAGACTACGATAAGGTAGAGGTGGATGGCGCCGTTTCGTACTACAACATCAACCAGGAATATGAGACATCGGAGCAGATGCCACGCCTGCGTCTTTCACTCACCAAGGATGCAGACCTTCACGAAGGCGACGAGTTCACTCTCTTCACCGCCACTAAGAAGGAGGCATACGAGAATGTCGAGTGGGCTTTCAACATCATCTATCCTAAGGCTTACTCATGGGCTGTGGAGCAGTTGGAGACAACTGACGGTTTCAAAGTGGTGGCACGTGTGACATCTGTCATCTATAGTGGTCAGGGCGACGTTGACGATAACGACGACAAACCTGGCACAAGTGTTGATGATGGCATCCTCGATATCGAGGCAGAGATGCTTGACTCTACCCCACTCCGCTCTTACGCCGACCAGAACGGCACATTCATCGGCACCTGCGTTCCTGTATGGAGCATCGATGTTGACAATGATAAAGAACCACGCACAGCACTTATCACCAAGGAATACAATATGGTTGTGGCAGAGAACGAGATGAAGTTTGATGCCACCGAACCATCACAAGGCAACTTCAGTTATTCTGCCGGCACACGTCTTATCAACATGGCAATGCGCCATAACATGCGTGTTCGTGGTCATGCACTTGCATGGCACCAGCAGGTTCCATCGTGGTTGACTGCCGATGGTGAGAAGAACACTATGAACCGCACTCGCCAGGAGTTGCTTAACATACTGCATCGCCACATCAAGAATGTAGTTTCTACGTGGAAAGGCAAGGTGCAGGAATGGGATGTAGCCAACGAGGTGCTGTCTGATAACCAGCAGTCTATCAATACTAATCCTAAGGCTTACGACCTTCGTCCGTCGGTATGGGCAACAGGCATCGGCGAGGACTTCCTCGATTCGGCATTCGTCTGGGCTCACAAGTACGATCCTAACGCTCGACTCATCCTCAACGACTACGGTGTTGAGGGTAAGGGATGGGGCAAGAGTGAGGCACTCTACAACCTCGCTATGCGTCTGAAGAACAGCGGAATACCTATCGATGGTGTCGGATTGCAGTCGCACATGGATGCCGGCATACAGTATGTGAATAGCATCGAGGCTAACATAAAGCGCTATAATGAGGTTGGTCTCGATTGTTACATCACCGAACTCGACCTCGGCATCAACGATGATTCGGACAATAGCCTCAAGGCTCAGGCAGAAACATACTATGCTGTAGTGCGTGCTGCCATGAAGTATGACAACTGTAAGTCGGTGATGATATGGGGCTTAAGCGACGATCTCACATGGCGTCAGGGCAAGCGCCCACTGCTCTTCGACGGAAAACTTGCCAAGAAACCAGCCTACTGGGGCGTTCACGCAGCATTGCGTCAGGCTGCCGGCAGCGAGTTAACCGGTATAGAGAGCATAAAGGACATCGACAACACGAAGTCGATAACCGACAATGACACTTACGCTATCTATAATCTCAGCGGTCAGCGTGTTCACGTCATGCAGAAGGGCAAGATATACATTATAAATAATAAGAAAGTTCTTTATAAATAACAAGACAATACGATATGAACTACAAAGCTTTTTCATTAGGTTTGATAGCAATAGCCAATGCGTCACTGGCGATGGCACAGTCTGCTTCTTCAGCAAGCATCACCAACCTCAACATGCCTCTGGTACAAACAAGATATACAGCCGACCCTGCTCCCTACGTGCATGGCGACACAGTGTATCTCTACACCACTCATGATGAGGACGGTGCTGGAGGTTTTATGATGAAAGACTGGTTGCTTTACACCTCTACCGACATGGTGAACTGGGAGGATCACGGTGCCGTTGCATCGCTGAAGGACTTCAAATGGTACAAGGGCGACAATGGTGCATGGGCAGAACAGGTCATCGAGCGCAACGGTAAGTGGTACATGTATTGTCCGATACACGGTCACGGCATCGGCGTTCTCGTAGCCGATTCGCCTTTCGGACCATTCAAGGATCCTCTCGGTCATCCGCTGGTATGGCAGAAGGAGCACTGGTACGACATAGACCCAACGGTTTGGATTGATGTTGATGGTCAGGCTTATATGTACTGGGGCAACCCTAACCTCTACATGGTAAAGCTCAACGAGGATATGATATCATATTCGGGCGACATCGTGGAGCACCCTAAGGTGAAGGACTATCAGGAGGGACCATGGTTCTGGGGACGCAAGAATGCTAAGGGACAGCAGAAGTACTACATGGCATTCGCATCTACGTGCTGCCCAGAAGGCATCGGCTATGCTATGAGCGACAATGCTACCGGTCCTTGGGAGTGGAAGGGTCACATCATGAACCATACACCACAGACACGTGGCAACCATCCTGGCATCATCGACTTCAAGGGTAAGTCATACTGTTTCGGCCTCAACTACGACGTATATCGCATGAAGACAAGCCGTCATGCAGA
>JAGHUS010000050.1 GCA_018064685.1 Bacteroidales bacterium
GCCGTATGCCGAACGGCTTGTACGGTGGTGTGGGAGGTCGGTAAATGTGAAAGTAGGAGGCAAATGCCTTTTATGATTAGCATTTACCTCCTACCCGATTGTATCACATTATGCCTTGGGCTTGAAGTAGTAGATGAAGGTGGCGAGGCCTTCTAGGGTCTTCTTGCCTGTCTCCTTGACGATGATGGTGAACTTGATGGTGGTCTTGATGGCACCGCGCAGGTTGGCAATCTCGGCCAGCTCGGTCTTCATGCACACGCTCTGGCCCGACAGCACTGGCTGGGCGAATTTCATCTTGTCCATGCCGTAGTTCATCTGACGCTCGAGGTTGCGGACGTCCACGATCTGGTTCCAGAAGTAGGGGAGGAGTGACATGGTGAGGTAGCCGTGGGCGATGGTCTGGCCGAAGGGGCTCTCTGCCTTGGCCTTCTCCTCGTCAACGTGTATCCACTGGTGGTCGAGGGTGGCGTCTGCAAACATGTTGATGCGTGACTGCTCGACTACCAGATAGTCGCTTGTACCGATCTCTTTGCCCAGGAAGGGCAGGAAGTCTTCGTAAGACTCGATGATTACTTTCTCCATTGTTTTTATGTTTTTTGGGAATTATTAGTGACTTTAAATATCAACAAAGAAAAACAGAGAAAAAAACCTTTGGATTGATTCTGACACCCGTGGTTTCTTGTTTTTTCCAGGGTTTTTATTGGTTGATATTTCCTTTCTTGCCTCACTTATCTTGCTGTTCCTTTTAGTCGGGAATGAGAGCAATTTGTTTTGCAAAGTTACGAATATGTGTTTGAATGGCCAAATTTTTGGTGGTTTTTGCTCGATTATTTGCTTTATAAATAAATAATGTGTGTGTATGTGTTGCAGTTTTCTTTTTTTTTATTAACTTTGTGCAGTTATAATGGGTTAAAGGTTATGGGTTAAAGGTTATGGGTTATAGATATACTGGTTTCGCAAGTTGCCTGTCGGCAAGAAATCTCAACCCTACCGGGGAAATAATAGACCCTACGGGGAAATCTTAGTTAAGGAAATATTTCTGAAAAAAGAGATTTCCAGCGAAAGCAACAAGATTTCCGGCGTTAGCCGCCTAGATTTCTCGCGAAGCGACAAAGACAAGATGAGTAGAGTTGCCTGTCGGCAAGAAATCTTAGCCCTATCGGGGAAATAATAGACCCTACGGGGAAATCTTAAAAAAGGAAATATTTCTAAAAAAGAGATTTCCAGCGTAAGCAACAAGATTTCCGGCTTCAGCCGCCTAGATTTGACTTTCCCTTCGGCCGTCGAGCTGAACCTTCTCGCGCAGCGACAAAGACAAGGTGAGTTGCCTGTCGGCAAGAAATCTTAGCCCTACGGGGAAATAATAGACCCTACGGGGAAATCTTAAATAAGGAAATATTTCTGAAATACCTAAAACCTATAACCTATAACCTAAAACCTCAAAAATACCTAAAACCCAAAACCTATAACCTAAAAATAAAGAACAATATATATGGAACCGATTTTTATTGCCGGACCTTGCGTCATTGAGTCTCAGGCCTTGCTTGACGAGGTGGCTGACGAATTGCTCCGTCTGCATCACAAATACAATGTGAAGATTTACTTCAAGGCTTCGTTTGACAAGGCTAACCGTACCAGCCTGAAGTCGTTTCGCGGTCCGGGACTGGAGAAGGGCTTGCAGATGCTGCAGGATGTGAAGGACCGTTACGGCCTTCCGCTGCTGACCGATATTCACGAGAGTTGGCAGGCCAAGCCTGCTGGCGAGGTGGTGGACGTCCTGCAGATTCCTGCCTTCCTGTGCCGCCAGACCGACCTGCTGGTGGCTGCCTCGCAGACGGGTAAGCCGGTGAACATCAAGAAGGCGCAGTTCCTGTCGGGCGTGGACATGAAGTATCCCGTGGAGAAATGCCGCGAGAGTGGGGCTGCGGATGTGTGGCTCACCGAGCGTGGCAATATGTATGGCTACAACAACCTGGCTGTGGACTTCCGCAACATTGCGGACATGAAGCAGTATGCCGAGCGTGTCATCATGGACTGTACGCACAGTGTGCAGCGCCCCGGTGCTGCCGATGGCAAGACGGGTGGCAACCGCGAGTTCGTACCCGCCATGGCTCTGGCTGCCAAGGCGTTCGGAGCCAATGGCTATTTCTTCGAGATTCATCCCGATCCCGAAAAGGCCTTGAGCGACGGACCTAATATGTTGTATCTGAAGGACTTTGAAGAGGTAGTGAAGAGTTTGTTGTGAGAAGGGAAGGGATTTCTTTGAAGTTAAAAGGAGGTTAATACAGGTTTCGCAAGTTGCCTGTCGGCAAGAAATCTTAGCCCTACGGGGAAATAATAGGCCCTTCGGGGAAATCTTAAATAAGGAAATATTTCTAAAAAAAGAGATTTCCAGCGTAAGCAACAAGATTTCCGGCTTCAGCCGCCAAGATTTCTCGCGCAGCGACAAAGAAAAGTGAGTTGCCTGTCGGCAAGAAATATTAGCCCTACGGGGAAATATAAGGCCCTACGGGGAAATCTTAGTTAAGGAAATATTTCTAAAAAAAAAGAGATTTCCAGCGAAAGCAACAAGATTTCCGGCGTTAGCCGCATAGATTTCTCGCGAAGCGACAAAGACAAGGAGAGTTGCCTGTCGGCAAGAAATCTTAGCCCTATCGGGGAAATAATAGGCCCTACGGGGAAATCTTAAGTAAGGAAATAAAACCTATCGTCCTTATAACTTCGACTTTTAACCGTCGTCAAAAGTATAACTTCAAAATTACTTCCTTATTAGTAATACAAAAATGAGTAAATTGAGAAATATAGCCGAGCAGTGTCTGCGTGACGAGTCGGATGCCATTCTGAACCTCATACCGCAGTTGGACGACAACTTCGACAAGGCTGTCGAGCTGCTCTATCAGTGCAAGGGTAAGGTTGTGGTGACGGGTGTGGGCAAGAACAGCCATATCGCAGCCAAGATGGCTGCCACGCTGTGCAGCACCGGCACTCCTGCCTTCTATGTCGACGCCCTGGACGTCTATCACGGCAGTCTGGGTGCTATGACAAGCGGTGATGTCGTCGTGGCGCTGTCCTATTCGGGGCAGACCGACGAGCTGCTGCGTTTCGTGCCCTGTCTGCAAGAGCGTAACATACCGTTGGTGGGCATCAGCGGCAATCCCGATTCGCTGCTTGCACACAACTGCACCTGCCATCTCAACATACACGTCGAGCACGAGGCCTATCCCCTCAACCTGGCCCCGACGTGCAGCACCACGGCAGCCCTTGCCCTTGTCGATGCCATTGCCTCGGCTCTGGTGGTGATGCGCGACTTCAAGGAGTGCGACTTTGCACGCTTCCACCCCGGTGGCTCGCTGGGCCGACGTCTGCTGAACAAGGCTCAGGATGTGATGCGAACGAACGATCTGCCTGTCATCGAGCCCGATATGCCTCTGGGCGAGGCTATCATCCTCATCAGCCGTGGCAAGCTGGGACTGGGCATCGTGATGGAGAACGATCAGGTAATGGGCATCGTGACGGATGGCGATGTGCGTCGTGCCACCGAGCATCTGCGCGAACGCTTCTTCTACGTGCCGGTGCGCGAGGTGATGACCAAGACGCCCGTGTGCGTGCCCGTAGACATGAAGATTGAAGAGATAATACGGTTGTTGAATACCAGAAAGATACATGCCGTCCTAGTGAAGGATCACGACGGGCATCTGGTAGGTGTCGTCGACAACTTCAGTTGCTATGTGTAAGATTTAGAAAGCTATGAACATCAGAAAGATATATAAACTATTCGCTGTACTGCTGCTTCTGCTCTCCTCGGCAAGCAGCTTTGCACAAAGCTATTGGTTCAAGAGTATCGGACTGTCCGAGGGACTGTCCTCCAGCCAGGTCAATACCATCTGCAAGGACAGCAAGGGATTTGTGTGGATAGGCACGTCGGCCGGCCTTAACAGGTTTGACGGTTTCAGCATACGTCAGTTCCAGAGTAACTATCTGCAGTCGCATGCCTTGCCCGACAGCTACATCAGCTCCATACAGGAGGGCTACGACGGTACGCTGTGGATAAAGACGAGTGGCGGATATGTAGCCTTCGAACCTGACGCACAGCTGTTCGACCGCAGTGTGGCACAGCGTCTGGGTGTGCTCGATGCCAATATCGAGCCCGACCTGATGTTCTTCGACCATTGGCGGAACCTGTGGGTCTACGACTCCAAGCGCGCCCTTTACTTCTACAAGGCCAAGCAGCAACTGGTCTACACCATGCGTTTCGACGACGAGCATGTAGGGCTGCGCAAGGGCACCATCAGCGACCTTTACGAGGTGAACGAGGGTGTGCTGGCTGTCTATACCAACGGCACGGTGTGCTGCATCAGCGGTGAGCAGCAGAAGGTGTTGTGGTATAACGACGTGATTGCCAACAACACCACGCAAGACGATGACTATAAGATATTTGGCGATATAGAGGGTAACATCGTTATCTACGGCGACGCTCATTCCTATTATTACGACAGGAGCACGAAGCGCTGGTTCCGCTCGATTGGCGAACTGGTGTCGGAGTGGGGTGGTGGCGACGTCATCGGCAACGAGCTTGTCACGGGTGTGGCTCAGGCCAAGAATGGCAACTTGTGGATTAGCACCGATCGTGGCGGATTGCTGCTGCTGAACCCCGTAAAGCACAATGTCGTGGCTCACATCACGTCCAACGAGATGCGTGGTCTGCCCTCCGACCAGCTTCGCACCGTCTATGTCGATGATACCGACCTGTTGTGGGTAGGCTCTTTCCGCAACGGCGTAAGCTACTATGCCCCCAATCTCTACCTCTTCGACGTGAGCAATGTGGGCGACGTCTATGGCATGAGCGAGGATAGCCACGGCGGACTGTGGTTTGCCACGCATGGCAGCGGACTGGTATACCGCAATCCCAGCGATGGCACCTCGCAGTCGTACAGCACGCTGCAGGGCCTGAACGACAACCTGCTGTCGTGTGTGTTGTGTGCCAGCGACGGTACGGTGTGGGCTGGCAGCAACCGCTTCGGCCTGAACTGCATCACCAGCAACGGTGTGCGCATCTTCCAGGCATCGCAGTCGGGACTGAAAGACAATGACATTCAGGACCTTGTAGAGGATAAGTTCAAGAACATATGGATTGCTACACGCAAGGGCGGCCTTCAGTGCTATAACCCGAAGAGTGGCAAGTTCAGCGACTTCTGCGTCAGAAACGGCAAGTTGCTGAGCGACAATGTCACTTCGCTCTGCTGCAACAACAACTGCCTCGTGGCCGGTACCACCAATGGCATCATGGTGCTCAATCTCAGCAGTAACGTCACTGCCCAGTATACGGGTACCGTGTCGGGTGACAAGCACTTCTCGAGCAACGTCGTCACGCAGGTCTTTGCCGACAGTCGCGGACTGATATGGGTTGGTACGCGCGAAGGCATCAATGTGCTGGACACCTCGGCCGACCAGCTTGTGACGTTCAACACCTCGAACGGTATGGCCAGCAACGTGATATGCGGCATCGAGGAGGACAAGAACCATGACATCTGGATCACTACCGCCAAGGGTGTGAACCGAGTGTCGATACAGAATGCTGCCACCGAGGACTCGCGTTTCTCGTTCAATTTCTACGGATATACGGTGGCCGACGGATTGCAGGGCGTCGAGTTCAACCGGGGTGCCATCATGAGCACCCGTTCGGGCCGCATCTTCATGGGTGGTCAGCACGGTGTAAACTGGATTCACAACATCTCCACCCAGCCCCGTAAGAACACGCTCTCGGTGCTTCTGGCCAGTCTTGTCGTCGACGAGCAGCCCATCGAGGTTGGCGTCAGCTACGAGGGAAAGGTCATCCTCGACAGGACGCTCAACAGCATCGGTACTTTGAAGCTGAGAAGTGGTGTGCAGAACATCATGATCTCGCTGGGCGTGAATGATTACAACCATGCCGAGCCTGCCCGCTTCATCTATCAGCTGGAGGGGCGCAATGATGCCTGGCTTCCTGTCTCGGGCGACGGCCACACACTCACCCTCAGCGGGTTGGGCAGCGGCAAGTATACGCTGCACATCAAGGCTATGCTGGACGACGGCAAGACGGTGTCGGAGGAGCACGTACTGGTCATCGAGATTGACAAGCCCTGGTATCTGACGTGGTGGCTCTTGCTGCTCATCGCTCTGGGTCTTGGCGTCATCGTATATGGTGTGTGGAAGGCATGGCCCTATGTGGTGGGTTATTATCAGGACAGACGTGCCGAGATCAAGGCTCTGAGGAAGCGTCAGGACGAACTGGAGACCGTGGCACGCGACCTTCGTTCCGGTGTCGTGTCGATGATTCCGCAGTTGGGACTGCTGCAGATGGAGGTGAACGGTTCGGCTCAGAAAGAGATGCTGAACGGTCTGCAGCATTCTGCCAGAAAGATGCTGAGCGACCTGAACAAGCTGAAGGAGAACAGCACCCTCGTTGTGGGCGACCATGGTGTGTCGACAGGCGTGACGCCCACCGCTAGCGACGACGTGCTGATAGGCGACGACGGTGTTGTGGGCGACAACGACGATATGGGCATGGGTGCCGAGTTCCTTGTCAGCGACGATGGCATCATGAGTGCCTCGGGTGTGCCTATTCCTATGAATAGCGGTATGCAGAAGCATGTGGTCTTTGTCGTGGAGCCCGATGCCGATATGCTGGAGTTTGTGGCCGACTGTCTGAAGAATACCTTCCAGATTCACACCTTCACCTCGGCCGAGGACTGCTGGAATGCCATTGCCGACCTGCGTCCTAATATAATAATGTGTGCCGAGAATCTGGTCGGCATTTCGGGTAGCGCCCTGTGCGAGCAGATCAAGAACGAGCGCAGCTACGAGCGCATCCCCTTCATTCTGACTACCGATGGCGTGCTGTCGCAGGCCGAGCTGTCGATGAAGAAGATAACGCTGCTGGCCGACGACTACATACCGTCGCCCTACAACCTGCAGAGCGTCATTGTGCGCATCAACAAGATGCTGGGCGAGCCTGACAGCGGCGAGGTGGTGCGTGACGACACGATGCGTGGTGCCGACGCCATGCTGAACGCCGTGAACCTGTACCTTCGTCAGCTTCTCGACCAGTACATACGTCAGAACATCAGCCGTAAGGAACTGAGCGTGGAGGAGATGGGCCGTGTGCTGGGTGTGAGCCGCACCGTGCTGTTCCGAAAGATTGAGAAGGTGACGTCGAAGGCTCCCAGCGACTACATCCGCTACGTACGTCTGCAGGAGTCGGCCAAGCTGCTCGAGGCGGGCTATGTCTCTCCGGCCGAGGCAGCTCAGGAACTGGGATTCGGCAACCTTGCCTCCTTCAGCCGTTTCTTCCAGAACGAGTTTGGTGTGCTGCCTTCCGAATATGCTGATGGAAAACGAAAGAAGTGATGAATACAAGTTTCGCAAGCTCAACTTTCTCGGTTTTAAGGTTATAAGGTTTTAAGGTTATAAGGAAATTACACTTTGATAGATCGCCTTTGAAAAGCATCTGGTATAATCCTCAAAACCGCAAAAGGTCTTTAGACCGACCTCAAAACCTTATAACCGAACAACTTGAGCAACAAGCGAAAGTTGAATGATGAATTTAAGAAGTTATATGGAAGTGATAAATTTATAATGGTCCGTTTCATAAAAATTCTATTTTTAATAATGATAGCAAACCATACTTCTCAAGCAATAGCACAAGATTTCTCGCCTAATAGCCCAGGGCATACAGGCGACCGTAATTCGAGTGACCTTACTATCGAGGCCTTGAAGGGTATGGATGTGCCTTTCTTCGAGGGCAACAGTGTGGTGCTGCTGCCTACGGGAAAGGAGAAGTTCCACGATATGTTCGAGGCCATCAGGCAGGCTCGTCATTACGTTCATCTTGAATATTTCAACTATCGTAATGACACCATTGGCTGGGCTTTGTTCGGACTGCTGGGACAGAAGGCCAAGGAGGGTGTTGAGGTGCGTGTGATGTGCGATGACTTCGGCAACCGCAGCAACGACCATCCCCTCAAGAAAGAGCACTTGGACAGCATCCGCTCGATGGGCATACAGATTCAGATCTTCGACCCCATGAAGTTTCCCTGGATTAACCATGCCTATCATCGCGACCACATGAAGATTGTGGTCATCGATGGCAACATAGCCTATAGCGGTGGTATGAATGTGGCTGACTACTACATACATGGCAAGCCCGAGATTGGTTCGTGGCACGACATGCACATGCGCCTCGAGGGTCCCGTTGTGGCTCAATACGAGCGCATCTTCAGCATGATGTGGAAGGGCGAGACGGACGAGTATCTCGACGAACTGCAATACCAGGGGCAGTGCGACGTGGTGGAGGAGTGCTACGAGAACCTTCGTCCCGACACTACTCCCGATGCCCGACAGAAGACGCTGGCTGTGGTGAACCGCACTCCCGGCAAGCGCAGCAAGATGATGCGTAATGCCTATGTGGCTGCCATCGACGCCGCCAAGCATCACATACAAATCGTCAATCCCTATCCCACAGGTGTATACAGTGTGCGCAGCGCCTTGTATCGCGCCTTGAAGCGTGGTGTCAGGGTCGAGTTTATGGTTTCGGCAAAGAGCGACGTGCCCATCACGCCCGATGTCGTTGCCATTCAGATGCGCCGACTCATAGCCCGTGGCTGCGAGGTCTATTACTACGAGGAAGGCTTCCACCACAGTAAGTTCATGATTGTCGATGACGAGTTCTGCACCATTGGTTCGGCCAACATGGATGCCCGCAGCATGCTCTTCGACTACGAGGTCAACTCCTTCATCTTCACCCCCACAACCACCCGTCAGCTTCAGGCCATCTTCGAGCGAGACAAGGACAAGAGCACCTTCCTCACCATGGAAGGCTGGAAAAAACGCTTCAACCTATGGCATCGCATAGTAGGCCGCATCTTCGGTGCATTCAAGGGTTTCTTCTAAAATTACACTAATCACATAATGACTCTCTTCCCTACATACCATACCAGTCCTAGCGCCAGCAATGGTGCTGACATGTTGTATAGTCATATTCGGGGGGGGTAATTTTGTAATATACCTTATATATATTATACAGAGCCTTCTAAAGGTGCCTTCGTGCGTCTTTAGAAGGCTTTGTCGCGTATATATGCACACAGAACAGAATATTAAGTAAAAACAAAAAAATCTATTAATATTATGAAACATCTGAAAAACAAACTTTCAGCATTCCTCTTAATGCTGATGTGCGTGTCTGCCACCATGCAGGCAGAGATTGTACACCATACGGTGTGCGACCCAAAACCAAATTCCCGTGGTTTCACCGTAGAGTGTTGGGAGGATAGTGAAACTGGCAAGTTCTATACTGATGCGGGTTGTACAGAAGAACTCGTGGGACTTGCTCTTGCCAAGGCTGTCACCTATGCAAAGCTGCCGGAGAATCCTGTAACAAGAACTAATAAGTTCAGCGTTAAAGATGAAGAACATCTAAATATAGGAGATGGTGGCATAGCTGAGCCGCTGGACCTCAACTGGTCTGCTTCAACTTATATCAACTTTTTAGATTTTGATTTTAATCACAAAGTAACTCGCTATGCCGAATTTACCGTAAAAGAAAAATGGGGTTCCAATGTACGAATGGTATGGTATAGAAACAACCCACAGTCAGGATATGGAAGATATTATGTAGAAATATCTGTTAATGGGAAAGTAGTGTACACCAAGGATAATGATAAAGATTACCAGGGCGTATTTGTAGTATCATTGCCCGACCTGAAGAGGAATGATGTTGTCAGGTTTGCTGTGAAACAGACAGCAATTAGCAACTGGTCTGGTGGCCCTACCTTCAAGGCTTCTCTTGAATACAATTTTCCATGCTCACAGCATGAATACCATGCAGGTAGTGCCATCTGTAGTCAGTGTGGTTACGTGAAGGAGCATGAACATACGTATGGCGAAACCGAAACATGTTCACTGTGTGGCGCTCCAAATCCATCCAATGAAATATCAACCGATGTATGGACTATTGCCGACGGTAGCGATCAGCTCGTTGTCGATGAGGATATCACTATAAAGAAGATGTACTACACACGCAACTTCCCCAAGGCAAACCAGTGGCAGGCACTCTATGTTCCATTCGAGATGAAGTACAGCGACTGGAAGGAAAAGTTTGATGTGGCGGCTATCAGCAACTTCCACGAATACATCGACGAGTATGGTGAGATAGAGAAGGTAGAGCTGGAGGTGCGCTATGTGAAGACTGGCAAACTAATCCCTAACATTCCTTACCTTATCCGTGCCAAGGAGGCTGGTGAGCAGACAATCATCCTGAACAATGCTGCACTCAAGGCTACTGAGGAAAGAAGCATCAGCTGTAGCAGCACAGAGCGCAAATACACCTTCACCGGCACCTACGATGCCATAGATAGACTCCAGTCGAAGGACTACATCTACGTGTCAGATGACAGACTCTGTAAGGCTGACGATGACACCGACGTATTGAAAGCCATGCGTTGGTATATCACGATTGCAGACCGCGAGAGCATGACATATACTCCTTCAGCTCCCCTTCCCCTTGCCAAGTCAATGAGTATTCGCTTGGTTGGTGAAGACGAGACAACGGGCATCATGCAAATTGAAAATGGAGAATTGAAAATTGATAATTCTCAGCCTACTCGTATCTTTAACCTCAACGGTATGCGTCTGAGCAAGCCACAGAAGGGCATCAATATCATCAACGGAAAGAAAGTATTTGTAAAATAATGATAAGCAGTATGAAACATATTATAAATAAACTGTCGGCATTGATATTGATGCTGATGTGTGTGTCTGCTACCGTGCAGGCAGAGATTGTACACCATGAGGTGTGCCAACCAACACTTACTTCACGCGGTTTCACCCGTGAATGTTGGGAGGATACAGAGACAGGCAAGATTTATGCTGATGCTGCTCGTACGCAGGAACTTGTCGATGAAGAACTTGCCAAGGCTGTCACCTATATGTTATTACGTGAAAACCCTATTGTCTCCACTTCGGAATTTTCCCAGCCACAAATAGAAAACGTGCATGGCGTTACACTCCGTTGGGTAGCAATGACTTCATACTACTATTATAGTTTTAATGATTATTATAAAACGCCTCGCTATGTCGAATTCAAAGTCGCTGCAGATAATGTTTCCGATGCGCGACTGGTTTGGCGCGCATATAAACCCGAATCCCAGGGTGCCAATATAGTGAAAATCTACGTGAATGGAACCGAGAAGTTCAGCAAAAATTTTGGATACGATGACAAAGTAGATTACATCTTTGTGTTGCCGTTGCCAGAACTTAAGAAGGGTGACGTTGTTATGTTTGAAACTGTACAAACGTCGAAACCGTGGAACAGTGGGCAGGGTGCTGTTTTTGGAGCAGCTCTCGAATACTTAGGAAAATTTGCTAATGATGATAAAATCCCCCCTCTTGTATATCATGAGGAAAGGACTCCAACACTTAGCGAACGTGGTTACACTCGTGAGTGCTGGGAGGATACAAGCACAGGGAAACTCTATGCAGACCCAGTTTGTGTTTATGAATGCGATGCCACAGAATGTATCTATACAAAGTCGCCTTATAATCCTGTCAAGTCAATAAATGGCTTCAACCAATCTGAAAAAGAAACAGAGGCTGATTTTACGATGAACTGGGCAGGTGTGACTACGTATTCGAAGCGCGATAGATCGACTCGATGGATAGAATTCACACCCATAACAGGTAATTCTGAACGCGTTGTCAATGCACGAGTTTTATGGTTCAGAAACCTCATGAGTTTGCATTATGGAACATATACGGTAGTGATATCTGTCAACGGCAAGGAGAGGTACAGAAAAGATCAGAACAATGGTGAAGAATACGAAGGTTTCCTTGCAGCACCATTGCCAGACGTTAAGAAAGGAGACATCGTTCGTTTTTCTGTGACCCAGAACTCTGGGGGGGATTGGGCTGGTGGTCCTACCTTCAAGGCTTGTCTTGAATACAACATTGTTCCATGCACGCACGATTATCCAGCAAGCAGTCCCGTCTGCAGCTTGTGTGGTTATGTGAAACAGCATGAGCATACATATAACGAAACCGAAACATGTTCACTGTGTGGATATATTGACCCGACATACACTGTCATGTCTGGCTATGTGGGAAATGCAAAGACAGAAGACATCAAGTGGGTATTGAACAAGTACAATGTTCTCACTTACACCGGTACAGGTGAAATGGAGGATTTCATTAAAGCTCATAATGAATGGCGAAATGACTATAAGAATGTGATTACAAAGGTAGTAATAGGTGAGGGTATCACGAAGATTGGCGCCGGCAACTGGCCTGACGGTTATTTTAACTACATGTCGAACTTGACAGAAGTCTCGCTTCCTTCAACGCTAAAGGAGATTGGTTGGATGGCATTTGCCAGTGAGGGTAGAGAACTGACCTCAATAACTTTTCCTGATGGACTTGAGACAATTGGATATGAGGCATTTTCCCAATCATATTTGGAGAGTGTCGTGATTCCCGCAAGCGTAACGAAAATAGCAGGAAAAGCGTTCTATAATAATGCCATCAAGAGTATAACATTGAATGGTGCTACTACTATAGGTTCAGAAGCTTTCGAAAGAAATGGCTGTGAAAACATATATCTGATGAGTAACAAAGAGGTTTCTGCTGCCGATGATGCCTTTTTCGACTATACAATTAATAATGCCACATTGCACGTTAACAATAGTCTGCTTAGATGGGCAAAGGCGACAAGTCCTTGGAACCGTTTCGGAACGATTTTACCTCTGAACGATTATAATGTTGAATATACCGATGCAGAGGGCAACAAGAACGTAGAGAATTTCGACATAGAAGCATCTAACAACACCTTTACGCTTACTGACGGTTGCAAGCAGCTTGCCATCTGCGAAGACATCCCATTGCAGACGCTCACCTACACACGTAGCTTCTCTGCAGCAAACACATGGCAGGCTCTCTATGTTCCTTTTGAGATGGAGTACAGCGACTGGAAGGATAATTTCGACGTGGCTGCTATCAGTAACTTCCACGAATATACCGACGAGAATGGTGTGACTGAGAGTATAGAGCTGGAGGTGCGCTACGTGAAGGGTGGCAAGCTCCGTGCTAATACTCCTTATCTCATTCGCGCTAAGGCAGCTGGTGTGCAGACAATTGTGCTTAACGACGCTACTCTCATAGCTACTAAGGTCAAGAGCATCGACTGTAGCAGTACGGAGCGCAAGTATACCTTCACAGGTACCTACGATGCCATCGACAAGCTCAAGACAAAGGACTATATCTTCATGTCTGGTGGACGACTCAGCAAGGCCAACAACGACACCGATATCCTGAAGTCCATGCGCTGGTATCTCACCATTGAGGACTACTTCAGCGTCACGGGTAATGCTGTTCCTGCCCTTGCCAAGCCAATGATGATACGCATGATAGATGATGACGAGACAACTGACATCGAGAACATATCTGTCGTTTCTTCTCCATTGAACGCAAAGGCATCAGGCATCTTTAGCATCACTGGTGCAAAGCTGACTAAACTACAGCGTGGAATCAACATCGTCAATGGAAAGAAGATCGTTGTGAAGTAATTGTAAATCTGTAAATTGAAAATATTATGTTGAAAAAGAAATCATACATTGCTCCTTCAATCAGGACTATAGAGATAATAAATGCCTCGGAGGTTCTGCTTATACGTTCTTACGGCGAAATCACTAGAGAAAGGCGTACCCGAAATGAAAATTACGATGGCATCTCTGGTTTCGACAGTGAAAAAGGCGGATGGGGAACTGGTTTTCCCGATTAACCGTCAATGTATTTATACAGCAAAACAAAAGAGCAGCTTCGGCTGCTCTTTTTGCTTAGCAATCAATATACCCTTTTACTCCCTCATCCAGTCAACCCCTATCGTCCCTTTTACTGCCCTTTTACTACTGCATTTTGACCTTAGTCAAAAGCTTTACTCCCTTTTTACTCCCCTTAACTACCCTTTTTACTCCCTCATCCAGTCAATCCCTATCGTCCCTTTTACTCCCCTTTTACTCCCTTTTTACTCCCCTTAACTACCTTTCCAACTTTCAATGCCCAATCAACTCATACATGAGGCTAATCTCTCGTGCTGACTTCCCATGATCGAGAAGTGTTTGTTCGTCCTTGGAGAATGGTTCGAGGGCGTTGGTTATCTTTGGATCGTCGGTAAGGTAACGCTTGATGTACTGGTGGTAGAAGGTGAGGGCTGTGGTGGTGTCGCCCATCAGCCACGTTACATGGCCGCAGTTCAGGTAGTCCTCCCAGATGGCTGCGCCGGGTGTGTTGAACAGCTTCTTGTAGTATCGCGCTGCCGTCTCGTATTTCTTCTGTTGGAAGGCACACCATGCTATGGCACGCATCGAGGGGATGACCTTCTTCTCCTCAAGTTCCAGTTTGTAGAATCGCTGCGATGCCTCCTGGAATCTGCCTAACTTCATAAGGCAGAGGCCGGTGTCGGTGGTTATCTTGCTGCTCTCTGGTATGATCTGTTCTAGCCTCTGCAACACCTCGAGCAGGTTGTCGTACTGCTCCAGCTTGTCGTAGCACACCAGCAGCTGCTTCAGTGTCACTACCTCGTCGGGCTGAAGGAGGTCGGCCTGCACCAAGAGGTTCACTGCCTGACGGTATTTCTGCTGTGCCTGCAGGCAGAAAGCCTGCATCTGCAATGTCTCGGCCGTGCTGCCTTCCAGTTCGCCAAGGCGTCGGAACAGCCTTAGTGGTATGCTTGTCTGGTCGTATTTGTACATCAGTCGGGCTGTACTCTCCAGCAGTCGGGCATTGTCGGCATAAACGGCCGAGAGGTATTTGTTGTCGAGCGGATTGAGGTTGCTGTCGAAAAGATTGGCAAACTGCTTTTTCCATCTTGATTTGACAAAGACCCGGTAGAGAGAGCGGACGAAGTTCGTTATCTCCTCTTCTTTCGTGTGTGCTGTAAGTACGAAGTCGCTTCCTGCCACCGATTCGGCCTCGGCCATCTGTTGCTGCAGCATTCTCAGCATATCACGAGTATTGGAACTCTGGAAGTATTGTCCCAGCATCAGTGTTATGGCGTATTTGTCAATGTCGCACAGGTTGCCTTGTTCCAATACGATTTTCAGCATTACGTTGGGCTTCCCCTTGTCATACGTTATCGACTCGATGGCGGCATCGTGTACGCTGTAGGGCTTGAACCAGTTTTCGAGATTGAGGAAGAAGGGCAGGCGCATGCCATTGACGAAGAGCTCGGTGTTGATGTCTACTCCCTCGGCCTGCATGTCGAGCAGTCGCATTGCCGAGTTTAAGAAGGTCTTCTTTTTCTTCTCGCTCTTCTTGTCCTTATCGCCCAGCATCTGGTTCTTGACCATCTTCTCGAACATGTCCTCTGCCTCGTCCAGGTCGAATCCCATTCTGAGTCGCTCGTCCTTGGCTCCCTCAAGCAGAGCGGGCATTATCTCCTCGTTTATCTTTGCCTGAAGTCTTTCGGATTGCGAACTGATGAAGAACTCGCGAATGATTCTTGTCACGTGTTCGTGTATGACGGGGTCGGAGAACAGTGTCTCGATCTGCTTGGCAGAGTCGGGAAACAGCTCCAGCTCTTTCTCGTACTTCAGTACGGTCATGACTATGGCTGTGAGGGCGCGAGGTTCGGTGACAGACAGTTCGGCCAGGGTGCTCAGTATGTGTGGGTTGAATTGATCCCAGATGTTGAGCGTCATGCCCGACAGCAGGAGTTGTATGTCGCTGTGCGAACTGATCCTGAACAGCTCACGGCATGTCTCGGCATCTTGGTTCATATCCAGCAGGCATGCCAACAAGCCTTTGGCAAACGCGCTGTCGCTATTGAGGAAGGGGTAGATGTAATGGTGCTCGTCCGCAGCGTTGAACTGTCCCTTCAGTGCGTTTATCAACAGGTATGTCTTCCTCACCATCTTGCTTTGCATCTCCTGTGCGTTGGGGTCCTGCCCACCGCTGGCCAGAAAGTCGAGCATGGCATTGTAGTCGCGTTGTATTGCTTCAAATCGCCTGCTATAGTCTTCATTATCAATTTCCTTTAGTAATGAAGGCATGGCAAAGAGTGCATCGTTAAGGTGATAGTCGAGCAGTGCATTCTGTGCGTCGTTGGCAATTTGGAAAAATACTTGTCTTGAAATCATTTCTTGAAAGCTTTGTCGGTGAGTATGTTCTCGGTGTTGACAGATTCAATCCATTTACGTTCTACCAGCCATTGCTTGGCCTTGTTGAGAATCTCTTCCTTCATGGGTGTGAGTTCGCTATAGTGGCGTGGCAGCAGTTGGGGTATTGTGTCTACGTCTTCGCATGGCAGTTCGTAGTGTGTCTTCAGTATGTTGCGCAGCACTATGGTGTCGGGATTCTCCTGCAGTTCCTTCACGGCCTTCTGGTACATGGCAACAAGTGCCTGCATCTGTGCCAGTCGTCTGTCGTCCTGCAGCATTTGGGTGTTGGTGGCCAGTACCGGCCATGCTTCGCTCGCATTCTCGCTTTTCCATATCTCCTTTGCTCCCTTCTCGCGGGCCAGGGTGGCGTAGGGCTCGTCCAGAAAGGCAGCCTCGACCAGTGCATTCATGAGCATGCTGCAACGCAACCTGTGGTTGTTGAATTGAGTCCTGAAGATGTCGAGTCTGTCCATGCCTGTCTTCTTCAGCATCTCATCGCTGTAGTAGTCGCTCTCGCTATGGCGGTCTATTGCCACGAGTCTCTCCTTCAGCTGTTTCACCTCGGTGATGCGCTTTCCTTTGGCCGAAAGGAGTTGCAGGGTGACTGGCATCTGGGCTATGGCGGTAGCATTGAAGCCGTCTTTGCGCATGCATATCAGTCGTGCAATGTCGCTTGCCGATACCTCGGAACTATGGTTGATGAGTGCGGTGTCGCAATCCTCCATGGTGCTGAGGTAGATAAGGCTGATGCCTTCTGCGTCGGCATTAATCATGCCTTTTGCGTCGGCATAATATAGTGGCAGGCAGTTTTCGCATGGGAAGATGGCTACGTGCAGTGCCAGTGAGTCGTTGGCTTTTTCCTTCGATTTGTCAACAACAACCTCCTCCTTCTTTCCGCATGAAATAAGACAGAAGATGCAAAGTATGGGTATGAGTGCTTTTAGCTTCATTGTGATGTATAAAAAAGTCCCCCGCCCTCAGCGTGATGTGAGGGCGGGGGAGTATTGTGTTGTTGATTAGCCCTTGATAGCTGCAACACCGGGAAGTACCTTACCCTCGATAGCCTCGAGCAGAGCACCACCACCAGTTGAGATGTAGCTTACCTTGTCGGTAAGACCGAACTTGGTGCAGCAAGCAACAGAGTCACCACCACCGATGAGTGAGAATGCGCCCTCGGCAGTTGCCTCGGCGATAGCCTCGCCTACAGCGCGTGAACCAGCGCAGAAGTCGTCGCACTCGAAGCAGCCGGCAGGACCGTTCCACAGAATGGTCTTGGCACCCTTGATGGCAGCAGCGAACTTGGCAGCGCTGACAGGACCTGCATCCAGACCCTCGAACTCAGCGGGAATAGCATTGCTGGGGAAGGTCTCGACCTTAGCACCCTCCTTGACGGTGAAGGTTCCGAAGTCATAACCGGTGCAGCATACACTGTCCTCTCCAAGTACCAACTCAACGCCGTTCTTCTTTGCGGTCTCCTCGACATTCAGAGCTACGTCCAGCTTGTCGAGCTCAACGATTGAACCACCAATCTCACCTCCGTGAGCCTTAGCGAAGGTATAGGTCATACCACCGCAGAGGATGAGCTTGTCAACCTTGCCCAAGAGGTTCTCGATGATACCGATCTTAGAAGATACCTTTGAACCACCCATGATGGCAACGAAGGGACGCTTGATGTTTGACAATACGTTGTCGACAGCCTGTACCTCCTTCTCCATCAGGTAGCCCAGCATCTTGTTGTCGGCGTCGAAGTAGTCGGCGATGACAGCGGTAGAAGCGTGCTTGCGGTGTGCGGTACCGAATGCATCCATAACGTAGCAGTCAGCGTAGCTAGCCAGAGTCTTAGCGAACTCCTTCTGCTTGCCCTTCATCTCTTCCTTGGCAGCCTTGTATGCGGGATCCTCCTTGTCGATACCTACGGGCTTACCCTCCTCCTCGGGATAGTAACGAAGGTTCTCGAGCAGCAGCACCTCACCCATCTTCAGGTTGGCAGCAGCCTCCTGAGCCTTTGCGCAGTCGGGAGCAAACTGTACCTCGGGTACACCGAGAGCCTTGGCAACAGCCTCCTTGATCTGACCCAGTGAGAGCTCGGGCTTAACCTTGCCCTTGGGCTTACCCATGTGAGACATGATGATGAGAGCACCACCATCCTCGAGGATGTGCTTAAGAGTGGGAACTGCACCGCGGATACGGGTGTCATCGGTGATTACGCCCTCCTTCAAGGGCACATTGAAGTCTACACGAACGATTGCCTTCTTACCAGCAAATTTGTACTCGTTAATAGTCATTTTCTTTGTTATTTAAATTGGGTTAACTATAATTTCAGCGCAAAGATAGTATTTTTCTCCGAACAAGGCAAATTTTTAAACTAATTTATGCAGCCATATTATTTTATTAAATAAGGTGTACGTCTTTAACTTCATTATTTGCATTCTAATTCTCATATGCGTGTTTTTTTTCATTAGCTTTGTTTTTCTTCTATTTATTATAAAAATCAAAAAAAAAGCAGGAAAATTTTTGTTAATATGATAAAAAGTGCTAAATTTGCATTTAGAATTAAAGCTATAAATAACATTATTAATCATTAAAATCTCAAAATTATGGCAGTAGCAGCATTGGTACTCGGTATTTTGGCATTGGTACTCGGTTGGGTACCCATCTTGGGTTGGATCTTGGCTCTTCTGGGCTTCATCTTCGGTTTGATCGCAGTTATCAAGGGTCAGAAGAAGGGTATGGCTTGGACTGGTTTCATCCTGAGCATCATCGGTGGTTGCGAGCTTTCAATCATCGCAGCTTGTGTAAACTAATTCTCCGAGTTAAAAAAACAAATAATGCCGGCTCTATGCGAGTCGGCATTTTTAATATTAATCTAACTAAAGTTTCCCACCTTTGAACAATTGCTTATAAATTGCTTATAATGAACAATGAACAATGAATAATGAATAATGAGTAATGGGAATTAATGAGGGGTTGGCTGTGATACGCTAAAGGACGCACATTGTTGCTCATTATTAATTACTCATT
>JAGHUS010000070.1 GCA_018064685.1 Bacteroidales bacterium
ATGAATTATAAATTATGAATTATGAATTACATTAAGCTTCATACATCTGCACGTCGGCATCGTTGGTGTAGTCGTTCTCCGGATCGTCGATGCTTACCATCTGCACAGCATCATTGATGTCATCCTCGGTAGGCATAGGAATATGCGAAGCAGATACATCGTGAATCTCATCCTCGCTGATGCTGCCATTGTGGTTCTCGTCAGCTATCATTAAGTTTACCTCACCATTCTGATCCGTGTCGACAAGCATCAGTTGCTCGTTGTCGATGCTTACAGCAGCTACGTCAACCAGTCCGCCATCCATCTCCACATCATGCTCCACGGCTATTACTTCCACTTGTGGATCGTCGTGCACAGGCACACTAGCTTGATGCACAGCCAGATCGCGCATGGTAATATTTGAGTCACTGGCATCGAACAGCTCACCTTCGTTCAGGTTTCCATCATCGTTGACGTCGATAGCCGCTGCAATGACACGACCACCCTGATCGCTGACAAACATAGCATCATGGCTATCCACAGTGCCGTATGCTACCTGAACGATCTCCCCCGACTCGGTAGTGTGCTCTTCGATGCTCTCTATTCTCACGTCGTGCTCTTTCAGGAAGGTGGGCTCCTCGTGCTCGTTGCTCACGGGCTTCACTTTAGGTTGTTCCTGCTGCTGTTGTTGTTGCTGTTCCTGCTGTTCCTGTCGTTGTGCCTCCTGCTGCTGGCGAACCTGTTCGTTATGCTGACGCTGTTCCTCGTTATGTTGGCGTACACGTTCCTGCTCGTCCATCTCGGCCTGGCGCTGTTCTGCGGCTTCAGTCTCAGCCTGCTCAGCCTGCTGCTCATCAGCGTTCTCTTCAGCCTCTTCGGGCTTCGAGTTGAAATGATCGACAAGCTTTTCTGCTGCATAAAGCGAAGCAGCACCCGCAACCATACCTGCCGAACCAACTGCCAGCATCTTAGCCAGCATGGCGTCGCTACCCTTCTTGCCAGCACAAGGCTTTCTTATTATATTCTGCACGGTATTCTGAACATTGTCCTCTCCGTTAACAATCACGGTGTCATTTTCCTGGTTTATCATATTTTTAAGATTTTATGTGTGAATAATTTGTTCTTTATGGGGTTTAAGAGTAAGGTTGTGAAGACAATCTATCAGTAGGCAGATAATTTTTTCTAATTTGATTATCTTTTGCATGCAAAACATGAGCCAAGCCCAATTGCTCCATACATAATTCACTTCAAATTCCTACAACTAACATAAACTCTGAACACTAAACTCATCAACTACTCTAAACTCTGAACTATTTAAACTACTCTCAACTCTAAACTCTACACTCTAAACTAGAATACACTAAACTCATCAACTATTCTAAACTCTAAACTAGAATACTCTAAACTCTTTCAACTACTCTAAACTCTAAACTAGAATACTCTAAACTAAAAGAGTCTCATGTCATCTCTGAATCGACCCCACATCACCGGATTCTGCTTCCTCTTGGTGCGTTCCTTCACCTTGGTCGATACGTAGTTGAAAATCTCGCGAGCTGTGACGATATGGTCGTTGTTCTTGTCAGCTTCACCCTTCAATCCCTTGAGCAGATACTGGGTGAAGTAACTGTTGTCCGACCAGAAATTCTCCTGCGATGTCTCACCGTTACGCGAACTTAGGAAGAGCATAATGCCCTCTGTGTTGGTCAGGGGTGAAGACGATGCAGAGGTGTCGTCCTCCGACTTACTGTCGCCACGGAAACCACCTGAGAAACATGCGTCGATGAAGAGTTGTTTGTTGGACGCCTTGCATCCCTTCAGTACCTGTTGTATCTCGGCATAAGACACGAGTGTCTGCGGATTTCCCGAACGAGTGTCATAGGGACAAATGCCATTCTTACCGCCGTGACCACTGAAATAAAACACCACGACATCCTCCTTACCGGCCTGCGCGAAGAAAGTCCGCATGGTGCGAAGCACATTGTCGTGCGTAGCATCCTTGCCCAGCAGAGTCTTGACATGCGAGGTGTGAGTACGATATAGCTCGGCCATAGCCTGAGCATCTTGCTCGGTCTTGTGCAGGTCATTGATGCTCTGATAGTCGCTTACGCCAACCGACAGCATATAGATGTCCCTGCCATACACCCATGTAGCGCAGAGTAGCACTATGAGACTGAATATGAGACGGAGTATCATGGCAGCGGACAGTTACATGCGGGGTTGGGGCAATAAGCCTTTTGTTTCAATATCTGATAGGGAGTCTTGGGCAGCGGACGATGGCAATGCGGACAGACATACTTCGACTGCAAGGCAGTATCCAGTTCGGCCATCTTCATGTTCTTCTTGGTCATGATCTTCTCGCTGGCAATCATCGAGATGACGAGCACTGTGACGGTGAGGCCGACGGTGACATAGATACGCGCTTGCGCTTCACCAGGAATGGCCAGTCCCAACAGCATAGCCAGCATAGAGGGCAACACACGTATATAGTTCACTATCATACTCTTGCGGTCCCACTTGCGCTTCTCCGTCTCGTATTCGTCCCACACCTGTTGCAGGTTAATGCTCGAGGCACTTTGCAGCAGCTGCTTTGCGGTGGTCTTGAACGAACCCAGCAGTATGGGAGTGTCGGCATTTACGGTCTTGCGCTTGATACGCATACCAAAGACAAAGACACCCTTTGTCGAACCGCAGTCTACAATCTGATAGGTATCATCGCCCGTACGGCGCAGTAGGGCATGCTGTGGGTCGACAGTAGCATCGGCTATATGCATGGGTTGTTGTCCCATGCGCCCAATCGATATTTCCTCTCCTATTTTCATATGTTATTTCAGGAAGATATGACAAGTTCCACGTACACGCAAACACGTGCGCGCAAACATAATTAATACATTATTTTGCAAAGATAACAAAAAAGTGTTAATGAACAGTTATCTTTCGCAAGAAAAATAGACAAAAGGGCATAAAAAACTACCACAGCACCTTCTCATCCTCTACTCCCTCTCTCTTCTCTGAGAAGATGGGTTCGGTGGTGTTCTGTTCCGTAGGATAGAAATGAAGGGCCGAGTCGTTCATCTTGGGATGTGTCTTCTGCAGCATACGCACCATCTCGCCACCAGCCCACACCACCGGACCATAGCCGTGTGCAGCCATGACGTGTACAGGACGATAGGCATAGAAGGCAGGATCAAAGCCCATGCCCGAACCTACGCACGTGCCCTCTACTTGTCCGCGTGCATTAACCTTCGTGCTGACGGCGTTCCATGCCAGCACCGTCTGTGCACCATACGACAGTGCGTCTATCCATCCCTCGCAGATGGCATGCGCCATGCAGTAGGCATAGATGGCAGTGGCCGATGTCTCGAGATAGGTGGACGGATCATTGATGAGCTGATGCCAGAAGCCAGTCTTATCCTGCAAACGGCACAATCCGTCGATATGCTGCCGCAGCAAAGCCAGCACCTCGGGCCTACCAGGGTGATCGGCGGGCAGCACATCGAGTACTTCGCACATCGTCAGCAGTGCCCAGCCATTGGCTCTACCCCAGGGGAAGACGGGATGCGTCTGCAACTCCTCCACCCATCCGTGACGGAAGAACTGCACCTCGGGCACCCACATCTTGTCGCGGAACAGACGTATCTGGCGCACTGCCTCGTCATAATACTCCGTCTTTCCAGTCAGTTTGCCATACCACGCCAGACACGGAATGCCCATATACATATCGTCCAGCCACACCGTGTTGTAATGCGGACGTATTCGTGCCAACGTGCCATCCTTCAGTCGGTACTGACGATGATAGACATGTTCGATGTATCGCTCGATGATAGGCATCACACGTGCATGCAACTTCTTCTCGCTCAATGCATAACGGATGAATCCCGTACACATGGCACCAGCATCGTCCAATGCCGTGGGCAGGCACACCTTGCGCATCTGGTCGTCAAACTTCTCATCCTTTTGCAGTCGCTTCATGCTGGTGGGTTCAGCTTGAGCAATGAGGTTTAGACGACGGCCAGCAAAGTCGGCATAACGCTTGTCGCCCGTGCTGCGTGCCACTTCCTGCATGGCACAGTACAGCACACCTATCTCGTAGCTGGTCAGTCGCAGACTGCCCGTCTTAAGGCGTTCGCCATCCATCTGGTCGGGCATTGCCGTCTCAAGATACGATAACACCCTGTCTGTCACAGACTTAATCTCTTTTACCGTCGGAGCACCATAAGGGGTGTCATACTGCGGTTTCATCAGATGCAAAGGTGTATTCACATCATTCACTTCCTGTGCCGTAGCATTCATAGACAGCAGACACGCAATCAATAGTAAAATCTTCTTCATAGTTATTTTATTTTTAAAGAAGTTTGCAAAGTTATGTTGTATAAGTTAGGTCACAATACAGGATCAACACACGCTGATACTCTCAATCTTGAACTTCATCGTTCCGGCAGGCACCTGTGCTTCCACCACATCCCCCACCTTCTTACCCACCAAGGCCTGGGCAATGGGCGATTTGATAGATATCTTACGCTCGCGCAAATCAGCCTCGTGAGGGTTAACGATGGTGTAAGCCATACGGGCATTGTTTGCCACATTTGTTATCTCTACCTTGCGGAAGAGTCCCACCACATCGGCATCCAGGTTCGAGGTGTCCATCACCCTGGCATACTGCAACACACGCTGCTTGAAGCGTATACGCCCCAACAACTTTCCTTGCTTGCGCTTGGCGGCATGATACTCGAAGTTCTCGCTCAGGTCGCCCTTGTCGCGAGCCTCAGCAATCTCATCCTTCACGGCTGGCAGTTCTACTTTTATCATCTCTTCCAGCTCTGCCATCAGCTGGTCATATCGTTCTTTCGAAAGGTATTCCATTCTTCTCGGGAGTGTTTTTTATGATATGAACATACATTCACAAGTGCAAAGTTAAGCAAAAAATACACGCAACATACACAAGAAAGTGATTATTTTACTATCTTTGCACAAAATACACATTTTCTGCCGATTTAATTTTGAACTATCACATACCATGCATGTCATGAACAGAATCATTTTCGCCCTACTCACAGTCATACTATCCAGTATCCAGCTCTATGCCCAGCACTTCCCTACTCCCACCAAGGATCAGACGGCTTTGCAAGACATGGAGATGTACGCTTTCATACATTATTCGCTCAACACCTATACCGACCAGGAATGGGGCTTTGGCAACGAAGATCCGCAGCTTTTCAACCCTTCTCACCTAGACACACGTCAATGGGTGCGCACATGCAAAGCTGCAGGAATGCGAGGCATCATCTTCACGGCTAAGCACCACTGCGGCTTCTGTATGTGGCCATCGGCATATACCGACTATTCGGTAAAAAATGCACCATGGAAGGATGGCAAGGGCGATGTGGTGCGCGAACTGGCTGATGCCTGCCGCGAATACGGATTGAAGTTTGCCGTTTATCTATCGCCCTGGGACCGCAACCACCCCGAATACGGACGTCCCGCCTACGTCACATATTTTCGCAATCAGCTACGCGAACTCCTCACGCAATATGGCGACATCTTCGAAGTGTGGTTTGACGGGGCAAATGGTGGAAATGGGTGGTATGGCGGAGCCAACGAGACACGGCAGATAGACCGTCTGACCTACTATCAGTGGGATGGCACCTATGACATGATACGCCAGCTGCAGCCGCACTGCATCATCTGGAACGATGGTGCCAACCGTCGTGGCGACCTGCGTTGGGTAGGCACCGAAGCAGGATACGTGGGCGAGACGAACTGGAGCATGCTGCACAGCACGGGCAACGTACCTCGTGCCGACCTACATTATGGTGCCGAGGATGGCGATGTATGGGTGCCAGGCGAGACGAACACATCCATACGTCCGGGGTGGTTCTACCACGATGCCGAGAACGGACGAGTGAAGAGTCTGGAGAAGTTGATGGAGACATACTACAAGTCAGTGGGACGTAACAGCACATTGTTGCTCAACTTCCCCGTGGACAAGGACGGACTGATACATACCGAAGACAGCCTACGCGGAGAGGAGTTCAACAAGATGATACACAGCATCTTCGATCATCCAATAAAAGGACGGCAGAAGCTTGACACTTCAGTCTCCACCCTCACATTCAAGCAACCCGTTGACTTCAACCGCCTGATGTTGTGCGAGGATCTCAGCAAGGGACAGGACGTGAAGAAATTCAAGGTAGAGGCCTTCGTCGAAGAGAGTAGTATCGACGGACAAACATTTGGACACTGGCAAGAACTGAAGGACATCATCTCGGAGGAGCCGGAACGCAGCATGACAACCATCGGCCGCAAGCGCATACTGTGCTTCCCCACCACACGCACAAAGCAGATACGAGTCACCATCATCGACCGCAGGTCGAACTTCCGCAACTGCAAGCGCCTGCGCCACATCAGTGCCTATCTGGCTCCTGCCATCGGCAACGACAACCCGACCACCGACAAGAAGCATGTCACACAGTATCGCATCAGACATGTCGAAAACGGCACGACTTTGCAATCACTCCTTATTGACCTTGGCAAGGTAACAAACGTCAAGACTTTTCGTTTCCTTCCTAACCAGTCGTCACGCGAAGGAACACCCCTCAACTACACCCTTATGGGCTCGTCGGATGGTGGCAAGACCTGGGTACAACTGGCCAAGGGCGAGTTCTCGAACATCGTGAACAATCCCATCTGGCAGACCGTGCAGTGCCAACCCACCAAGGTCCGTCTCCTCCGCCTCGACTGCGACCGCATCACATCGGGCCAACGCATCCTCTACAGCGACATTGAGGTTATTGCGGAATAAAATATAATATTGCGTGATAGAAAACACACTGTCTCACCCTCTTTATATCGTAGAGCCAGCCGAACGGACAGGACTAACGAACGTAAAGAATCTTTAAAACAAACAGTTATGAGACAGAACGAGTACAAACCACAGCCTATAGCCACACATGACGTAGTGCTACCGGACAGCATGATGCAGTTGGCAGAGAAGCTGGCTAAGAACGTACACGAGGTATGGGCACAGACACGCATCGAACAGGGATGGACTTATGGCCCGCAACGCAATGACGCCGAGAAAAAACATCCGTGCCTGGTACCCTACGACGAATTACCCGAGGAAGAGAAGGAATACGACCGCAACACCTCGCTCGAGACACTACGCGTCATCACCAAGCTAGGATTCCACATCAACTCATGAAACAAACTTGAGCGTCCTACACCAGGTTGACTTCAAACAAATAAAGTTCCGAAAGCTCCTCCACCCTCCACTTTTCTTATAAAATACTATCAAACAAAGAATTGAGCACGTGGAGGTACACTTTTCTCCTCCACTTTTTTATGCAAATCGGTGCAATATTAGTATTTTTATGCACGAACATTAGATGAATTACGCTGCGATTTCGAACCGTCCAACCAAGGCTGGACGGTTCGAAATCGCAGCGGTTTCAAAATGAAATCGCTGCGATTTTGAAACAAAACCGCTGCGATTTCAAAATAATCTCGCTACGGTTTTCAGCAATACATACTGCGGCTACAATTCTTGCTACAGGTTCCAACAATTCTTGCAGCGGATACTAATTTATAGTAAGCCTTTTGATGGTTATATTTCGTCGACAGATTTGCTCATTTCGCATGTACTTTACACACATTTCTGCATAAAACAGCCAAAAAGGTGGAGGAAAAATAAGCACCTCCACTTATTCAATATTCTGTGTGATAGCATCTTATAAGAAAAGTGGAGGGTGGAGGTAAAATTTAACTTCTCAGAGGTAATGGATAACAAAATAGTGTCAGGACAGACGTTTCCTAAACGACTAAACGCATAAAGAGAGGCTGGACACTTGGCCCAGCCTCTCAATATAAATAGATAATGTGTAATCAGTGATTACTTCTGGATGCGAGCACCAGCAGCGTTGAATACCTTGCCGTCCTTCACGATTACGATCTGGCCGTTCTTCACGAACTTGCCATTCTTAGCGCGAGCAGCGGTGGTGTTCTGGATGCCGGTAGCCTGAAGCTCAGCAATAACCTCCTCGAAGGTAGCCTCGGTGTGGAGGGTAGGCTCGGTGATGAATGAGTTAACCCAGAAGCCCTTGATGCAGTTCAGGTGAGCATAGCCCTTATCCTCAACGATCTTGGCGAGGTTGTATACATAGTACTCACCTACTACGGTCACGTACTCTGCGGGACCGTCGCCCTGAACAGCCAGGAAGTCTGAGCTAGAGTCGTCCATGCTCTGACGGTTGAAGAGCAGGCGGGGAGCACCCTCGGTAACCTTGATTGAGAGAGCGGTGTAAGCTGAGAGGTCGGCATAGTTCTTACCGTTTACGCTCATGTCGCCATAAACAGCCTGGGTAAGAGTGTCGAAGCCGTTTGCTGAACCAGCCTGGCCTACCTCGTTAGCACCTGCACCGAAGCTATCCCACTCCTTGAACATCTCTGTTGTCAGAGCGATATCCTCGGCAGGAGCAGCAGCCTTAACGGTGAAGGGAACACGAATCTCCTCGTTGAAGGGCTCGCCTGTCAACTTGAAGGTCATAGAACCAGCGGGCAATACGAGTACGTAGTCGCCAGCCTCGAGAGCCTCACCGAAGGTGTAGATCATATCGCCATAGTTCTGGCCATAGTCACCGGCAACGGTTGTACTGAGAGCAGTACCGTCAGCGGTCTCAAGAGCGAAGCTTACAGCGTAAGTGGGAGCTGCATCCTCAGCATCGAAGCTTACAGCAACGATCTGGTTGTTGGGATTAACAGTTAC
>JAGHUS010000046.1 GCA_018064685.1 Bacteroidales bacterium
GTTCACTAGTCTGGGTAAAACTTTCAACTCTCTACCGATTCAACAACTCTAAACTCTAAACACTTAACTCTCAACTAAGTTGAGCTTGCGAAACTTGTATATATAAGAGAAAGTCTGGTCTGTGCGAATGGAGACTAGATGTCTAACTGCTTAGACATCAGATACATGTGTTTTTTTAAGCTTGTCTTTCATAAGGCAAAATACTGCGAAAATATGGCTTCGGAGTGGGCAGTGTGGGGCAAAAAATGGCTAAAATAGGGCTACGCCTAAGGCTTTTTTTTCATTTTGTGCAGTTTTGTGCATCATTATTCCAGTGTGCCGCTACTTGAGCTTGTATCGCAGAGTCAGGCGGACGTCGGTGGGTAGTGTATGGATGAATCCCTTGACGTCTTGGGTCTTCTTGAGGTTGAATATGGTGACGTCGCGGCGTGAGGTGTGCAGGACGTTGTTGGCCGAGAGTTCGATGTCGAGTTTGCCGTGTAGGATTTGCTTGCCGACGGCACAGTCCATCTGGAAGTTGGTGGAGTAGTAACGTGTATTACGCTCGAAACCTCGCGAGTGCCACTTGGCGTTGAGGCGTGTCGACCAGTCGTGGGGGAAGTTGAACATGTTGTCCAGGTCGAGGGAGAGGATGGGAGCATTGAAGTCATACTTGAGCATGTTGGCGGGCTTCTCCATCTGCATCCATTGCTTGGTGACGTGCAGGTTGAACATGGGACGGTAGGTGCAGGTGGCTTCTCCGCTTTGGTTCTGTGAGAGGGTGAAACGTGGCGAGAGGGTAAGGTCGAAGCTTATGTCGTGGTAGTTGCTTCCGATGAAGTTCACATTACCGTCGGTAGTGTTGTAGATGGGGTTGTCGAAGTGGCGGTGCGAGGCGGCCAGATGCATCCACGACCATTGCCAGGCCAGCGTGGTGGTCTGTATGTGTTCGGTGGACAGGTAGTCGTTGTCGATGCTCATCGAGGGGGCGATGCTCACGCGTATGTTGGCCAGGTTGGGGCGTGCGCTGTTCTCGGTGTATGAGGCGGTGAGGTGATGCGTTCCCAGACGGAATGTGAGGGATGCGTTGGGGTAGAAGTGTGAGGAGTGCCGGTCGAAGGAGAATTCCCCCATCTGCGAGAGCTGAAGGCCCATGTCGGCAGGCAGGGCTTTGTACAGGAACCATGTGTACTCGTAGCGCACACCCGCAGCCAGCGTGAGTATGCCGAACTGTTGCTGTGCATTGACGAATCCTGCCATGGTGTTCTCCTCCATCTTTGCGCTTACCGTATTGGAGGCGTTGCTGGCCTCGTTCTTGTAGAACTTCATGGAGTGGGTGTTGTACTCGGTACCGAACGCCATGCCGCCCTTCCAGAACGAATGGCTGGCGTTGGCGTAGAGGCGGTCGTTGCGCTCGTTGGTGTCGAAGAGAGAGGTGCCGTTGTTGCTTGGTATAGACTCCATCATCTCTTTGGCAAAGCCGTTGAAGCCGGCCTTGAGTGTCCACTTGCCTAGCTGGCCGAGGTAGTCGATGTGCGTCTCATTCTGCAAGATGGGTGCAATCTTGCGTAAGTCGGGCAGAGTGTCGGTCTGCGTGACCTGTGAGAAGTCCACGTCCATCTCGTCGTTGATGAATGTCTCGTTTGTCCTATCGTGGCCGATGGTGGCCTTGTCAAAGTGTCGGTAGTAGGCGTAGCCGAAGTTGATGGCGTGGTTGTCGTTGAACTTGTATGTGGCCGACAGTTTTGCAGTCAGCAGCTTGTCGTTGAGATACTCCAGCTTGTTGATTCGCGTTCCGCCTATGAGTTCGTACTGGTGGTTGCTTGTTATGTCGTATGACTTTGTAAAGTCTTGTTTGGCAATGTCGTAACGCGTCTGGTTCCATGCCAGGAATCCGTCGATGCTGAAGCGACGGTCTTTGTAGGTGAGCAGCAGTTCGTCGCTGGCGGCAAACTTCTGGTTGGCATTGAAGGTGAGGTTGTTGTTCAGATTGAAACCTTCGCTTGTGTCTTCCGTCATGGTGACGATGATGACGGCCTGTACATCCCTCTTGTACTGCGCACCGGGCGTGCTGATGATAGAAATGGTCTGCACCTTGCCGGCGTAGATGTGGTGAAGCTCGGACGGTTCGTTGAGCACCTTGTTGTTGATGTAGATGAGTGGGTGGCCGAGTCCGACAACCGTGACCTCGTTTGCATCCATCTTCAACTGTGGAATCTGGTCGAAGACGTTGTAGAGCGTACTAAGGCGCGCTAGCTCAGTTCCCTCTACGGTAATGGTTGTGGCAAGACGATTAGGCTCGACGGCATGTGCAATGGACATGCCGCCGAGCAAAATACTTATGAGCAGGAGTAGCCGGCGCATATACTACAGTTCCCAAGCCAATGCGCTGGCACCGAGTACGGCTGCCTTGGCATCGTCGAGCTGCGATACAAGCATCTTGGCCTTGCCGGCATAGCACTTCAGGATGTTCTCCTCGTAGCCTTTGCGGATGGGATCCATGATGAGGTCGCCAGCCTTGACCAGACCGCCGAAGAAGATGAAGGCCTCGGGAGAGTTGAAGCAGGCAAAGTCGGCACATGCGCGACCCAGCAGACGGCCGGTGAAGTCCATGATGCTCTTGGCCACCTCGTCGCCCTTGCCGGCAGCGATGCTCACGTCCTTCGACTCTATCTGGTCGAGGGGGATCTCGCGCAACAGGGTGGGAGCGTCGCTCGTCTCGATAATCTCGCGAGCCGTACGTGCCACGCCGGTAGCCGAGCAGTAGGTCTCAAGGCAACCGGTACGGCCGCAACCGCATTCGCGACCATTGTGTGGCTCTACGCGAACGTGGCCCAGCTCGCCGGCCAGGCCGTCGGAACCATACACCATCTTGCCGTCGCAGACGATGCCCGAACCCACGCCGGTGCCCAGTGTTATCATGATGAAGTTCTTCATGCCCTTTGCAGCACCGTAGGCCATCTCGCCCATGGCAGCAGCATTGGCGTCGTTGGTCATGGCAACGGGAATGCCCAGTGCCTCGCTGAACATCTTGCCCAAAGGAATCTCCTCCATGCCCCAAGGCAGGTTGGGAGCGTACTCGATGCAGTTGGTATAGTAGTTGCCGTTGGGAGCGCCGATGCCCATACCCTGAATCTTGTTGATGCCGCCCACCTCTTCGATGATGGGCTTGAGTGCAGCCACACAGTCGGCTACATATTGTTCTACGGGACCATGTCCGCGAGTCTTGACAGAAGTCTGTGCTACTACATTAGCGTTGGCATCCACGATGCCGAATACTGAGTTGGTACCGCCAAGGTCCAATCCGATTACGTAAGGTTTCATGTTTCTGATTTGTTTTTTTTGTATTAAGGTTTGTTGATATTATTTTCGGGTTATGTGTGACCGGCTCAATTGCAAGTTGTGGATTGCTCATTGAGCAGATTGTCCGTCAAAGATAGATAATAAATACGTAAATGAGAAGTTTTTCTTATAATAAATAATGTAATACGTCATAAATAACACGTTTTTTAAACTTTTATTTTCTAGAATCAACAAAAATCATTATCTTTGCAGCTCATTATGTTGATAGGCGAAAGTGCAATGGACATTTTGGACGGCATTATCAAGGGTTTGATAATTGGCGTCGTGGCATCGGCTCCGATGGGGCCGGTGGGTGTTCTTATTGTACAGCGCACCCTGAACAAGGGGCGTTGGTTCGGCTTCGTCACGGGCATTGGTGCTGCACTGAGCGATATGTTCTATGCCGTGATATGCTGCCTCTGCATGAGCCTCATCCTGCCCTTCCTGCAGGAACATCGTGTGTTGCTGCAGATGGGTGGCGGAATGCTGCTTTTCATCTTCGGTTTGTGGACCTACTTCACTCGTCCCAAGACCGAGCTCCCCAAGGGAAAGACGCAGAAGACATTGATACAGAATGGTGTGACGGGTTTCCTGCTCACCATTGGCAATCCTATCATTGTCTTCTTGTTTTTTACCCTCTTTGCCCATTTCAACTTTGTCACACCCGACAGGCTGAAGCTCGGTGTCGAGTTTGTGGCTGTCTTCCTCGGCGCACTGTTCTGGTGGCTGGGATTGACTTATATTATTAATAAGGTTCGTACACGTTTCAACAACGAGCGTATCAGGATATTAAACCGTACTATCGGCGTAGTGGTGATGGTTGTATCGCTCATGGCCCTCTTCTTCACCATTACCGGTAAGATGCAGTATTAAAGGCGATACTTCCTAATCATACCTATGTTTATAGCAAAGGAACTAAAAGAGAAAAATGTATGTGAATATCTGCTGTATATGTGGCAGATAGAAGATACAATACGTGCTTTCAACTTCGACTTGGATCGTATCAAGACGGAGTACGTGAGCCGTTTCCAGTACCCCGATGCCCAGCGCGAAGAGGAGGAGAAGTGGTTTGGCTATCTCATCGATATGATGCGCCAGGAGGACGTGATGGAAAAGGGACATCTGCAGATGAACCAGGGCACGCTGGCCCTGCTCACCGACAAGCATCTGGAGCTGCTGAACGACACTGACCAGACGGCATACAACGCTGCCTACTATCGTGCCTTGCCCTTCATTGTGGAACTGCGTGCCCATGGCGACAAGCAGAAGCCAGAACTCGCGACGTGCCTCGAAGCCCTCTACGGCGTGATGATGTTGCGCCTGCAGAAGAAGGAGGTGAGCGAAGGCACGCAAAAGGCTGTGCAGAGAATAAGTGAGATGCTGGCATTGCTGTGCAAGAAGTAGTCAACAAGTCAACGAGACAATAAAGAATATATGAATCAAGAAATAGAAAGAAGAAGGACGTTTGCAATCATCTCGCACCCTGATGCAGGTAAGACAACGTTGACAGAGAAATTGCTCCTCTTCGGAGGCCAGATACAGGTGGCCGGAGCCGTAAAGAGCAACAAGATAAAGAAGACCGCTACGAGCGACTGGATGGAGATTGAGAAGCAGCGTGGTATCTCGGTCACCACCTCGGTGATGGAGTTCGACTATACGCCTACCGATCCCAAGACGGGCGAGAAGGCTGGGGTGGAGTACAAGGTGAATATCCTCGATACTCCCGGTCACCAGGACTTTGCCGAGGATACGTTCCGCACACTCACCGCCGTTGACTCTGCCATCATCGTGGTGGACGGTGCCAAGGGTGTTGAGGCTCAGACACGCAAGCTGATGGCTGTGTGCCGTATGCGCAAGACTCCTGTCATCATCTTTGTCAACAAGATGGACCGCGAAGGCAAGGATCCCTTCGACCTGCTCGACGAACTGGAGGAGGAACTGCAGATCAGTGTCCGCCCCCTCTCTTGGCCTATCAACCAGGGTGCCAAGTTCAAGGGTGTGTACAACATCTACGAGAACAACCTCAACCTCTTCACACCCGACAAGCAGAAGGTGACCGAGAAGGTGGAGATTGACATCAACTCAAGCCAACTGGATGAAGCCGTCGGCGAACAGGATGCTGCCAAGCTGCGCGAAGACCTCGAGATGATCGAGGGCGTCTACCCCGCAGTGGAGGAGGTGTTAGGAAAGGCAGCTCCCTCCCTCCAGGGAGGGCGGGGGGAGAGTCTCTACCTCGATGCCCAGGTGGCGCCCGTCTTCTTCGGTTCTGCCCTCAATAACTTCGGTGTGCAGGAGTTGCTCGATTGCTTCGTCGAGATAGCACCTTCGCCCCGTCCTACCCAGACCGAGGAGCGACTAGTCGATCCCGACGAGAAGAAGTTCACAGGTTTCATCTTCAAGATCACTGCCAACATCGACCCCAACCACCGCAGTTGTATTGCGTTCTGCAAGGTGTGCTCGGGCAAGTTCGTGCGTAACGCTCCCTATCTGCATGTGCGTCATAACAAGACCCTCCGTTTCTCGTCTCCCACACAGTTCATGGCTCAGCGCAAGAGCCCCATCGACGAGGCTTGGGCTGGCGACATCGTGGGTCTGCCCGACAACGGAACCTTCAAGATTGGCGACACGCTCACCGAGGGTGAGGTGATACACTTCCGCGGTCTGCCTTCCTTCTCGCCCGAGATGTTCAAGTACATCGAGAATGCCGATCCCATGAAGACGAAGCAGCTCGAGAAGGGTATCAACCAGCTTATGGACGAAGGTGTGGCGCAGCTGTTCATCAACCAGTTTAATGGTCGTAAGATCATCGGTACGGTGGGTCAACTGCAGTTCGAGGTTATTCAGTATCGTCTTGAAAACGAGTACAATGCCAAGTGCCGCTGGGAACCCATCTCGCTCTACAAGGCATGTTGGATAGAGTGCGAACCCGGTTACGAGTCGGAGTTGGAGAACTTCAAGAAGCGCAAGCATCAGTATATGGCACTCGACCGCGAAGGTCGTGACGTCTTCCTGGCCGACTCGGGCTATGTGCTCAGCATGGCTCAGCAGGATTTCGAACACATCAAGTTCCACTTTACAAGCGAGTTTTAAACGAATTCATAATTCATAATTCACAACTTAAGTTTCCCCTCTTAACGATTATTTTCTAAAACATTAATTACCACAAATTTAACATTAATTTTTCATTAATTATATTTGTCTTTGTATATGCTTTAAGAAAAAATGAATGGTTAATTAATGTCTAATTAATGGGAATTAATGTTGAAAATAAAACCATTATGCATTCGTGTAATGCTTAGTAGGGTGGGAAAGTTTAGTTCATAATTAAAGCTGGCGCTTGGATACAGGTTCGGAATTTGGCTTGGTTACAGGTTCGGAATGTAGCTTGCTGGCAGGCTTGGAAAAGGATTGTTGTGAATTGGGATTGTGAATTATGAATTAAGAATTATGAATTAAAGGAAATGAATTGCGAAATAGATATCAACAATGCGGTGGAGGTGCTGCGAAAGGGTGGTGTCATCCTTTATCCCACCGACACCATCTGGGGCATTGGCTGCGATGCCACCAATGCCGAGGCCGTTGCACGCATCTACAAGATAAAGCAACGTGAAGAGTCGAAGGCGATGATTTGCCTTGTTGACAAGCCAGACCGCATGCAGCGTTACTTCCGCAACATCCCCGATGTGGCATGGGACATGGCCGACCTGGCCACCTCGCCCCTCACCATCATTCTGGATGGTGCCAATGGTGTGGCTCCCAACCTCATTGCCGAGGATGGCAGCCTTGGCATGCGTGTCACTCGCGAAGAGTTTAGCCGTCAGCTGTGCTATAAGTTGCAGCGTCCTCTTGTCTCGACAAGTGCCAATGTCAGTGGCGAACCTTCACCTCGTAACTTCTACGACATACCCGACAGCATCAAGGAGCAGGTCGATTACATCGTGCAGTTCCGTCGTGGCGACAAGGCTCCTCACGAACCTAGCAAGATTGTCAAGATAAAGTTGGATGGCGAAGTGAAGGTGATAAGATAATTCATAATTCGTAATTCATAATTCATAATTAGGCTGCGCTTGGTTAATTCATAATTCGTAATGCATAATTCATAATTAGGCTGCGCTTGGTTAATTCATAATTCGTAATGCATAATTCATAATTAGGCTGCGCGATGCTCTTCTCTTTACTCAATAACTCTGAACTCAAATCTCTGAACTTCTCAACTTCTCAACTACTCTGAACTTCCCAACTACTCTAAACTCTAAACTCTAAATTCTAAACTAAGTTGCGTCCCGTTCGTTCCATAAGTCATACATTCCTGCTGCGATTGCTACTCTTTCGCCGCATGCTCAAGCCACGGCGTTTTGTGCTGTTGCTGGCTTTTGTCGTGGGTGTACTGGCTGCGGCTGCAGGATTGTTGCTGAAGTGGCTCATCCATCAGATTCAGTATCTGCTCACCCATCAGTTCAATGTCGAAGAGTCTCACTGGCTTTACCTCGTCTATCCCGTTGTGGGCATCTATCTCACCATGCTTTTTGTACGCTATGTGGTGAGGGATGATATCGGTCATGGCATCACCAAGATTCTATATGCCATTGCCCGCAAGAACAGTCGCATACCGGGACATAACACATGGAGCAGTGTGTTCAGCTCGGCCATCACCATCGGTTTTGGCGGCAGTGTGGGAGCCGAGGCACCTATCGTGCTGACTGGCAGTGCCATAGGTAGTAACCTCGGTAAACTGTTCCGACTGAACAATCACACGTTGATTCTGCTTGTAGGATGTGGTGCTGCGGGTGCTGTGGCAGGCATTTTCAAGGCTCCCATCGCAGGTCTGGTCTTCACCATCGAGGTACTGATGATCGACCTTACGATGAGCAATCTCTTGCCACTTCTCGTCTCCAGTGTTACAGCCACTGCCATCACGTTCTTCGTGTCCGGAACTTCCACCCAGTTCGAATTCGAGTTGCACGATGCCTTCTCCATCGCGCGCACGCCCGCGTATTTATTATTAGGTGTGTTCTGCGGTTTGGTGGCGTTGTATTTCACTCGTGTCATGAATGGTCTCGAGAAGTTCTTTGGTCGTTTCAAGAACCGCTATGCCAAGCTTGTCCTGGGTGGTGCCACGCTTAGCATCCTCATCTTCCTCTTCCCGTCGCTCTATGGCGAGGGCTATGACCTCATCAACCTTCTCCTGAACGGTAAGGGCGACGAGTTCCTGACCATGTTCAACAACTCCTTGTTCTATGGTCATGGCAATCTGCTTCTGCTCTACCTGGGCTTCCTCATCATCTTCAAGGTTTTCGCCTCGACAGCCACCAACAGCGGTGGAGGATGTGGTGGTATCTTTGCCCCCAGCCTCTTCCTAGGCAGTGTCTCTGGCTTCTTCTTCTGCCAGATATGGAACAACGTGAAGCCATTCGGCATGGAGTTGCCTCTCAACAACTTTGCCCTGTTGGGCATGTGCGGACTGATGAGTGGCGTGATGCACGCACCTCTGACCGGTATCTTCCTTATTGCCGAGCTCACTGGTGGCTACCAACTCTTCGTGCCCTTGATGATGGTGTCGGTTTGCGCCTATCTCACCATTATGATATTCGAGCCTCACAGCGTCTACAGTCAGCATTTGGCACAGCGTGGCGAGTTGCTTACGCACGACAAGGACCAGGCCATCCTGACCCTCATGAGCATGGATAATGTCATCGAGCGTTATGACAAGGAGGTGATGCTCTCCAAGGACATGTCGCTCGGCCGTATTGCCCATTGCATCACATACTCTACCTATAATGTCTTCCCCGTCGTCGATGATGCACAGAAGCTTGAAGCCGTGCTGTATGTCGACGATGTGCGTCATGTCATCATGCGTTCCGAGCTCTTCAATTCGCTCTTTGTGCGACAGTTGATGAAGCCCTATGTGGCACGCATCGACATCGACGACTCGATGGATGTGGTGCTGAAGGTCTTTGCCCGCACCAAGGCATGGACACTGCCCGTTGTCGACCGCGACGGTGTGTTTATCGGCTTTATCCGAAAGAGTAGGGTGCTGACCGTGTATCGCCAGATGATGGCTGATTATAGTAATGATTAGTTATTTCACAATTCATAATTCACAGTTCACATTTTTTCTGCGCGGTGTGTCTTGGTGAATTATGTGACAGTGAATAGAAAATAGTCTTTGATTCAACGCGCAAGCTCTATTGTGAATTATGAATTGTGAATTGAGAATTGTATATATGGGAACGCCCGATTTCGCTATCGAGCCGCTTCGCCAGCTTCTGGACAATGGTTATAACGTGGTGGGTGTCATCACCATGCCCGACAAAGCCATTGGCCGTCATCACGACACGTTGCAGCCCAGTCCTGTCAAGAAGTTCTATTTGGAACAGCACCTCGACGAGAGGGGCATTGCCTTGTTGCAGCCCGAGAAACTCAAGGACGATCAGTTCTTGGAGCAGTTGCGTGCCTTGCAAGCCGACCTGCAGATCGTGGTGGCTTTCCGCATGTTGCCTGAGGTGGTGTGGGCCATGCCTCCCAAGGGCACCTTCAACCTGCACACCGCTCTCCTTCCGCAGTATCGTGGTGCTGCACCCATGAACTGGGCCATCATCAACGGCGACAAGGAGACGGGTGTCACAACCTTCTTCCTCGACCACGACATCGATACGGGTCGCATCATCATGCAGAGCCGTACACCCATTCACGAGACGGACAATGTGGAGGATATCCACGACCGGTTGATGGTGATGGGTGCCGAACTCGTGCTGAAGACGGTGCGCGCCATCGAGGACGGTACAGCCGAGAGCATCCCGCAGGACCAGTTCATGACCGAAGAACCTCTGCGTCATGCTCCCAAGATATTCAAGGAGACGTGCCAGATAGACTGGAAGCAGAGTGCAGAGAAGGTCTATAACTTTGTGCGTGGCCTCAGTCCTTATCCCGCAGCCTGGAGCACACTGGTCACTGCCGACGGCAAGCGCCAGGATGTGAAGGTGTTTAAGTGCCAGCGAGCCGATGGGTCAACGAGTCAGCGAACCGATGGGTCAACGGGTCAGCGAGCCGATGAGTCATCTTCTGCTCCCATCCAAAACGGGGCTCAGCCAGTTGGTACTGTGCTGGCAGACGGCAAGAGCCTGAAAGTGCGTGTCGAGGACGGGTATATCATGATTGATGAGTTGCAGGTTGCAGGCAAGAAACGTATGGCAGTGGCAGATTTTCTGCGTGGCGCACACCTGTCAGAAGGTGCACGTTTTGAGTGTTAAAGTGGCCTGATACCCTCTTTTTTGTGCATTCTGGCATGCCAAACGGCAAAAAAGTGCCAAAAAGTTTGCGTAATTGCCAAAAAAGTACGTTCTTTGCAAAAGCATAACAAATATTATTCATCAAAAACAACATTGCCTATCGATACATCGTTACTTCTAATCAATCTGTAAGACAGTAATGAAAATATGCAGCACACTTGCCGACGATGCGTTGGTACGACTGTACGAAGAAGGAAATGACAATGCTTTTGATGTCCTGTTGAATCGTCATCAGGAGAAGCTATTCAATTATATCTTCTTTCTTACTCGCAACGAGGATGTCGCAAACGACATCTTCCAGGACACATTTGTTCGTGCCATCACCTCTATCCGCTCGCATCACTACGAGAGCTCTGGCAATTTCGGCGCGTGGCTGATGTGCATCAGCCGCAATCTGGTTACCGACCTCAACCGCCGCACCCAGATCCTTACCACCGTACCTCACGAGTTTGTGGACGAGAACGGTGACGTCAAGGCGGACCTTCTCAACGATGCACGTCTGTGCGATCCTACCGTCGAGGAGGATATCTTTACACGCGAGTCGTTGGAGTGTCTGCGCGTTATGGTCGACCATCTTCCCGAACCCCAGCGCGAGATTATCTATCTGCGCTACTATCGCGACCTCTCGTTCAAGGATATTGCAAAGATCCTGAACGTCAGCATCAACACAGCCCTGGGCCGCGTGCGCTATGCCATACTGAACCTCCGTCGTATGGCCAGCGAGAAGCACCTGCAGTTGGTGGGGTGAGGTGTGTTTATTCTAACTGATAGATGTTAGGAAAAGAGAATGCTATGGAACTAAATGAATAATAAATGAGGCGTGCAAGCACGCCTCATTTATTATAGAGAATCAATAAAATTATTCTTGTGTCGTGGCTAAATGCCCTCTTTTCTTTTTAATTTGTTTTTGAGTTCCTTCAATGCTTTTTCAGCATAAGGAGATTGCAACTTCTTTGCTTTCTTATATGCTTTCTTTGCTTCCTTGAAGAGTGAAAGTGCTTCTAAGATTTCGCCTTGCAGATAATATGCATAGCCAGAATGATAGTTTGAGTTGAATGCCCATTCTATCTCGCTTAATGCCGTATCGTATTCTCTGTTTTGGAAGTGCGATTCTGCAGAAGCGACTTTCTTCTCGAAATACTGCTCTAGGAAGCGGTTGGCTTCCGAACTGCCGTGATTTTTTGCAATTTTAAGGTTTCGTAAGCCAGAAGCATCCTCCCCTGTCTCTATCTTGCAGACGCCATTCATGTAGACAAGGTCGAGAATTGCGGGGATTTCACTATCGTAAACAGTTACACAATTAAAGAAATCACGAAATATAGATCTGCAAACATTCCAATTTCCATTTTTGAAGTGAGGTGTGACTTTCTCCCTGCATAGCTGTATGGCTGGCCTGATGGAGTTGAGGTGATTGTTGATGTAACGTAAATTTTCTATGTACTCCCTCATCATAGAAGTATCGAATACACCCATGGTTGGAAGCTGGACTGTTTGAGCACTGGAAAATGCTGGTATGGCAGCCATGGATAATGTGTAGAGGATGCGTTTTGCTCTGTTCATAATAACAATGTGACTATATGTCGTCTCGCTTTTTCTTCTCTGTTGCCAAGTAGTTGTCTACATCTTTGTAGTCAATCGTCAGCATGGAGAGGTCGTCGATGATGACCAGCTCGCAGATGATCATGCCTACGAGTTCATTGTTCTCAAATATATAATATTCATAATGTGGCTGGTCGCTTATCTCGCTTCTCTTTACATCTTTCTTGTAAGTGTACTTGCTCTCAACTTCTTCAAGAAAACGTTTCTGTATGTTGTAGTTTTCTATAGCATAATTTTTCAAGATACTCACAGTGATGTCGTGTACAATGTGTGTGTCGCGATCAAAAGCTACTGTGACTTCTGCATCTTCCCCGAAGAATTGCCCGGAGAGTGTCTTGGAGGTTGGCGTGCTATATGATTCTAACTTCATTCCCTTTTGAAGAAGTTTTGGCAGTAAATTCTCCACACGTCCATCAATGGCTATGCCCATGAACTTCATGTGCTGAGCCATTGAGGAATATGTGATTGTGAAGAAAACCAATGTGGCGAGTATTCTTCTTGTCAATTTCATGTTCGGTCTGTTTGTTGGATGTTATCGGTTTGTGCGAGTGCCCGTTTGTCTGCCGTATGCATCGTAGTAGGTCGTGTTCGTTCCGCCAAACGGATTTGACTGAGACGTTGATGAGCCTGTTTGCCGACCGTATGCATCATAATACGTCGTGTTGTATCCGCCACCAATCATGCTTTTCTGTGTCGTGGAAGAACCTGTTGAACGTCCATACTGATCATAATAGTTTGTTGTGGAACCGTTGCCAAGTTGACTGCGGCTTGTTGTGGAAGAACCTGTCGAACGTCCATACTGATCGTAATAGTTTGTGGTGGAACCACTGCCAAGTTGATTGCGGCTTGTCGTGGCAGATCCAGTTGAACGCCCATATTGGTCGTAGTAGTTTGTTGTGCTGGTGTTGCTGTAGGTGCTTCTGTGAGTCGTTGACGAGCCTGTGCTACGTCCATAAGCGTCGTAGTAGTTGCTTTGAGTGTAATTCTGTGCAAAGGATACTGTTGCTACAGTGGATAGGATGAAAGATAAAAATAGTTTTTTCATTTTAATTAAATTTTTAAGTTGTAAATCGTTGCAAAATTATTGCTTTTCTATCTGCTGGCCAAATATTATTTCTTCACAAGCCTTGTGAATTGATAATTCTTGTATGAATAAGAAAAAAGTTTGTAATTTTGCATTATGAAAAGAATAGATATAAGATGAATCCGATACTGAAAACGATATTATGGGTGTTAGCCGGGTATGCGGTGTTTTCCATCCTCTGCTTCTTGCTGAAATGGGGAATAGAGGAATTTGTATTCTGGTGGAGATGTCGAAAAGTAAGAAAAGCTAAAGAAGATGGAACGTGGGAAGAGCCGAAGGAATGGAGTCCGACCCATGAGATGAGGCACTCGGGAATGCAACTCTTCCATTTGCCCTTCACGCCCAATCCTCATGAAGTTATCTTCTATGAAAATGCGCCTGATGAAGCGGCAAACCATTTTGTGCGTAATAACAAAAAACTGATTCAGCGTAAATTGGCAGAGAAGGGATTCAACTTTGTCTATCTGCCCGATATGAGGCTTGACGTTGAAGACTTGCTGAAGACCTTAGAGTACTGTGCACCTGGTGGCGTAGATGAGGCAACAAGGCAGAGGGTGATGACGATGAAACAAGAAGGGCTTCCCAACGACTACCTCCTGCAGTTCATGGTGAAGCCAAAGAATCGAAGCAAGATTCACACTGGTTTCGCCTGGTACAACCATTGTAAGAGCCCTTATGGAGTACCAACCTATATCTTTGATAGTATAGAGTTCAACGGTGTTCAAGCCTTGGCAGAGCCGGAAGCCGTCCTGGACGAAATCTGTGAGGAACTAGGTAATAACTATAGTTGGTCAGGTGGGATAAACTGCGTGCGTAAACCTTCTGGCGCAGATGAATGTTTTAATGGTGATTGTATGCAACTGTTGGAAGAAGTGAGAAAGAAACTTGACGAATTGCGATTACGTGGTATCAGCGAAGCTGTGATTGCTCAGTATGTGAAACCGACGGTGGAGTTGAGCCGTTTGCACATAACAAGCGACCTACGCCTGTTCCTGACGGACTACCAGAACAGGGAAGTGGTGATGCAACCTATCAATAAGGCTGTATTCTTGCTGTTTCTCCGTCATGAAGAGGGCATTAATTTTAAGACTCTCTCCGACTATGGCCGCGAGTTGGATATTATCTATCAGGCAGTGAAGGCAAAGCATAACGACATTGATCGTCGAATGGCGAATTTACCAGGCAAGGCCATAGCGAATAAAGGCATTGAGAATCTCATGAATCCGCTCAGCAATGCCATCAATGAGAAATGTACGCGCATCAAGGAAGCTTTCCTGTTGCTGATGCACGAGAGTACTGCAGAGCACTATTATGTGACAGGAAAATGGGGTGAGAATAAATGCATTACACTGCCACGCGAGTTGGTAATATGGGGAGATGCTGAAGTTGGAAAGGAGGTCGTGGATGAGTAAGCTGTCAACAATAGGTAGGGTGTTAGATAAGGTAAATTGTGCCAACATCGCAGTGTGGGGCATAATATGTCTTGCTATTACATTCCCTTTTATTGCGGTGGGGCTAGCCATTCGTTACATTTGGCGCAAAAACCATCCCAAGAAGGAAAAAGCTAAGACGGCGGAGGAATTGCTGAAGGAACGCATTGAGAGGGGAGAAGTAAGTCTCTCGAGCTTGCCTCATACACATAAGCCGTTGTCAGATCGCTTCTCTTTCAAACCTCAGGATTCTCCTCGCTATCCGCGAACTGACATGCTGTATGTGGCAACAGCGGAGGATGCCTGCATTCGTGCGTTTCTTGTAGAGGAAAAAGCGTGGTTGGATGCATGGACGGAGAAATATGGGTTAAATATAGTGATGCTAGACAAACAGGAAGATCTGCTTAGTCAGATGTGTTTTCCACAAGATAGAGTGTTTCTTGAACATGGTTTCCTTAATGATTTGAACATATGGACGAGTGAACGTGAATACCATACTTCCATGATGCCATTCCGCTATTTTCCTTTGAAAGAAGGTGATACTGAATCATTGCGATGCCAGATGGAATTGATTGCTCAGAGAATGTATGACGAGAGGTGGTGAAATAAATTCGTGACATTGCACAATAAACAGAGGGTGCTGTACGTTATAATATTAGATGATATGCAATAATGATGTTTAACTAGTAGCTCTACCTGCCTATGATGCAATTTGTACCCAAAGAAACACCAAAACCCCGTCCCGCCGTTTTGGATTACATCCGCCAGTTCGCCCGCCAGTTCCGTCCTGTCACCACTGCGTGAGGGGGCAACGCTCAATGAATTTTACTCTCACTCTTCAGGTCTTCATATTTTGTTCGTAAAACTTAGATAAACAGATAGATATGGGCATGAAGAGTTGATTTGACTCTTCATTACTCTTCATGCCTCTTCATGTCAGGAAATGACACCTTGGTCAAAGAGGGTTGGCTGTTGCGAGGGACGCCATGAAGAGTTATGAAGAGTTATGAAGAGCTAGAATGACTCTTCATACTAGTAATGTGCTGTAGTATAGTGTGTTGCGGTTGAAATATGAAGAGCTGAAGAGTTGGCGCTAAATTCATTTTCCTTTGGGATGTGTGGCATGTGACAAGTCTCAGCCAAGGCTGTGTTTCTCTTGCTGCATGCTTTCCATAAATTCCGTAGCATGTTTTTTCAAAACATGTAGCGTCTTTTTTCAAAACACGTAGCATGTTTTTCTTGCACTCGCAGCGGTTGTGTCTTGCGTTCGCATCGATTGTTTCTAGCACTCGCAGCGTTCGCATCCTGCCTTCGCAGCATGTTTTTTCAATCCAGTGTCACAGTTGGCTATTCATCAAAGACTGGACGGACGGTAATTCCTTCACATCGTTCGGCTGTGCCACGTTTCACTCCATGGTCGGTGCTATGGTGCCAAAGGTGTGACGTACAGCATGGATCGTCAGTGTTGAGCGTGGATGACCAGATGTAACCATTATTGCCGGAGAGTGATGGATCATATCCCTTGTGGTTATACATACCCGTGACGGGTAGGAATATGCTGTTGCCGTTGGGACCTGTTATGCGACTGCCGTTCTGCCCATTCACGGTGGTCCATTCCCATGTGCATTTGTCGCATAGTTCCTGCAGTTCATCGACCGTCGGAATGCGCCATTTACTGCCCCAGCGTACGGTTGCTACATCGTCGCAAGGCTGCAGTGTGGTGAGGTTGTCGACGTATCTATCGGCACCATACTTGCGTATGCTACAATATTTGGTAAGGGAAAATAGGCTGATATTGCACCACTTGTAGGTCTCCCAATCTACCGGCGCATCGGGAATAGGACTCACTTCTCCCCATGCATAATAGAGACCGCTTTGTTCTGGTGCTTTGGCACCCACGTTCATGTCTGCCCACTTCACGCTGAGGCCCAGATCGACGGCATTGCCCACAGGGAAGGCGGTAGAGTCGAAGGGGGCGTCGGCTTCTTTATCTCCCAAGCCCCTACGGAGTTCGGTTTCTTTGGCATAATTCTCTTCTTTTGCAGCAAGCGCATTGTCCTCTTCCATCTTGTTCTTGACATAGTCGTAGAGGCGTTGAGAGATCTTCAGCTTCTTGGCACTCAAAACTCCCAATTTAAATCGATGGGGTTTATTGTTTTGCTGGTACTGGCAGATCGCCTGCATTCGTTTGCGAGCTTCATTTACAACATCGATTATTGCCCAATCTTCGCGCGAAAATGTTGTCTTGGAATTGTACCGTTGGAACCAGTCGGTCGAAACATCTACATCAAGAAATTTTGTCTTGGGAGGTTTGTTGGTGTAGGGCTTTTGCTGAGCTGGCAGCAGTCCATTCTCTTTTCTGACGCGGTCCAACTGCTGTAACAACTGACGGAATTCTTTTCGATTACCTGCCTTGCCGATAATCTCGCCATTGGCGTCGAGCAAGAGGTAAGACGCGGTCTTGGAGAAATGAAACATGTCGCAAAGCGACTGGTGCTGGTAGCCCATGATAAGATAGTGCTCGAAGGGTAAGTCAGGTGTACGAGAAAGTATCCACTTATCCACTTCACCCATTCTTCTGCCCGAAGCCGGATCCAACAGTGCAATAACATTCAGTCCGTAAGTACGACTCTGTAGTTCTGATGTGTCGTAGTTGTTGAAATAATTCAGGCAGAGCAATGAAATTTTACCTTTACAACGCTCTCGGATGGAATCGAGCAGTGCCTCACCCTCTGTATAGCGGTCTAATGTGATAAACGATTTCTTTTTTTCTGAGTAAAATCGCTTCGTTGTAAAGGTTGCGTCTTGCATGAAAGATTCCATTTTCATGGATTCTGATTTGAAATACTCCTGAACGGGAGCGTCAAAAAGAACGGCAAGGCTATCATACGGAATGCTGCCCAGGGTTAAAAGGTAACTGTTGAATAATGAACGCAGATAGAGACAACACCCCTTCTCTTTGCGATGCTTCATGACATACTCTTTTACATCTTCGCCATCCTGATAAATGGCCTTGCGAGCCTTGTTATATTCGCGGTATATGCGGCTGCCGCTCACCTCGTAGTTTATGCTATCAATGAACGTGACAACGGCCTTCTCGCCTGGGACGGCAGGAATATGGATGTGGCCAAAACCAGAAAAACTACTATTATTTACGATTTCATTAACTCTAATGTTGGCATCCGTCAACTCGTTGATCTCGAATGTGCCGGTGAAGTCCCAGCCGTCGCGAAGCAATCTATGGTATTCTAGTCTAACACCACTCTTTCTATATGGGAAGTAAATGTGGGTATCTAAGCTTGTTATCTCGTAAGGATAACTTTTTGGCATTCTAACATGCAGTGAGAACGTCTGCTGTGCCAGTACGGGCAATGCAAAGAAAAGAAGAACAATTATGTAGATGAATCGTTTCATGCTATAACTATTTGTTTATTCACTATTGTTGTCAAAATGATTGTGCTCTATCCTGTTTCAATACACTACAACAACTTCTACGCGTTTCATCAACGGTTGGTTGTTTTGCAGTGTAGTGATGCTGACGTGGTCAATTGGTGAAGTATATTTCGAAGATTTACCGTAAATGGCTTTCGGGCCAGCACCACCGGTCGAGATGGTTGTGCAGGTAGGCGGCAGAGGTGGATATACGCCAACTATCATAACATGTTCCTCGCCTAGTGTTCGCAGCAGAAAACTTTCGCCAGTGGGGTAACCGATGTAATGCTTTATGTAGTATTTCTCGCCCGTGTCGCAGTCTTCAATGTAATGTTCTCGGGAGGTAGTTAACGGCTCTGTGGTTGAATCGGTTCCGAAAATGGTAGCTAAATAGGTTGCGTCCTTAGTGCACCAAATGGCATAGCATTTGGAAGGTCTTGCCTTTGGAGTGGCTACGCTATGCTGATTGCACCAGACAGAAACGGTTGCTTTATTCGACGGATCATAGTCCTGGCTCTTGGCGCGTTCTAGCGTAGGTGGACAAAAAACGGGGCCAGTTTCGTCGTATCTCAACTGTGCATGGCAGTACAAAGGAGCTGCGAGTAGCAGGAGAAGAAGTATTTGTCTCATGTAGATAGTGTGGTTTGATTTCTGTATTGTTCTTTTAATCACTGTGTAAGCGGAATACATAAATTCTGGCTATTTCTTCGCAGCAGCAGCGTCTTCCTTCGTCATCCTCGAGTCGTGATGCTCCTTTACATCGAAATAGTTTGATTCAAACTTTGACGGAAAGCCGATGCTTACGGCATGCACCCGATCTGTACCTATGGGGAGAGGTGGAAAGATAAGAGCCAGGTCGACAGTCTTTCCTTTCATTCCTTTTACGTGGAAGTAATTGCCCAAGATGTGTGGCGTAACTGCACCTCGGCACTTGTAACGTATCTTCGTATCATCGTCAATAATATAGGTGCCGTTGTCGGCAATGAATATCCACTCGTCGTCTTTCTCGAAGGTGTATACGAAGTGGAGAATACTCTCGTCATCGTTACTTTCGAGCCATGTTCCGCCGTATATGATGTTGGGATTCGTGTTGAGCGGAAGGTCGGTAAGGATGGGCAGTCCATGTTCATCCAAAGGTACGGAGTGCTCGGGGGTGACGGTTTCGCTGGTTTGTGCTTGCTGTGGAGCAGGCTTTTCCTCGGTAACTGTGTCCGTCACTTCTACCGTTGGTGCTATTGCTTCCGACGGTAAGTCTGCTGCTTTTGGTTCAGTGTCTTTCTGAGGTTCCTCGCTCGGTGTGATAACCCCTTCCACATACTCCTTCACCTTAGCTTCCTCCTGTGCCAGTATCTGTCTCGTTTCTGCCATGATTTCGGGACGTGCAAAACCAAGCAGGACAATGATGAGAAGGGGCGCGATGTACAGTACCTTCATGCGTGCCAAACGACTGGATTCCTTGCGGAACATCATCGTGAGGCGCTTCTTTACCGCACTGGCGTTCAGGTTGTTGACGATGGGCGTACTATGCACTACCGATGCCTTGGCAATGAGCATGTGCTGGTAGCAGTCTTCGTCTACATCACTCTCCATAACGGCTTTGTCTGCTTGATATTCGTGCACATCGCGCAAGTCTGTGCGAAGCAGATAGGCGAAAGGTAGAAACCAAAGCATATTGACAGTTGCGTCGCACAGCAGCATGTCCCACGAGTGACCTTTGCGTATGTGTGCCATCTCGTGACGGAGAATCATCGCACCGTTGTGTTGCAGGTCGGTAGGACTGATAAGTACCCACTTCATCCAGCTACAAGGCATTGCGACTTTGTTGTTGACGATGAGTTGTATGCCGTTGGGGATGGTGTCGTATTTTGTACGTTTTCCACCACCAATCGTCCGGAACAATGATGCAAATCCGAATATGTATCGAATCCATTTGTAAAGCAAGCCGATAAGATAGATGCCAATGAGGCAGACGAACCAAATGGAAGGTGCTGGGTGTAGTGCGTTGCTCTCTCTCTGCTTCTCCTCCATGCTCTCTTCTTGGCTTCCTCCTGTCTTCTCTTCTTGAAGTGGCGAAACCTCTGTGTCTGCCGTAGAGGTGTTGAGTGCATGCGACTCTTCTTCTACCGTCTGTTCTACCTTCATCATGGCTTCGCCCATAGCATTGTTGACGGGTATGTGGCAAAAAGGCAACAGCACACTCAGAATGAGGATGCTCAGCAGTACGTATAGGGCACAGAACGAAGCGTATAAAGAGAGTGAGAGCCTGAAAATGGGTAAAGGGATTGTGTGTCAGTGAGTTGTGAGAGAATGAGGGTGGAGAGCTCCAAAAACGAAATGTTTACATAGGCTTAATTTCGGTTTACGTTTGGGGGGCTGGGATGATCCAGAAGTTTACATTGGCTTGCATTGTGTTATGTGCAGGTTTAACCGGTGGCTGTGGGCTTTGCTCATGGCTTTTTTTGT
>JAGHUS010000042.1 GCA_018064685.1 Bacteroidales bacterium
AAAGTATTAAAAGTATTAAAAAGATTAAGTATTATTCACTATTCACTAAAAACAAAGAGGTTATAAGGATTAGTTAAAAGTGACCTTTCGCGGACGTGCAAAAGGTCACTTTTCTTTTTTTCTTTTCTCTTTTCTCTATTCTCTTTTTACTTCGAGCTAGACGAAAGATAGGTAAGTTTCGATATGACGGGATCGTGATCGGAGTTTTCCAGACTTAGGGTGTAGTAGTCCAGGCTTTGCATTGATTCGGGATGGAAGATGTAGTCAATGCGCAACAGGCCCTTCATGCCATGGTAGGTTGAACCATAGCCGTGTCCGCCCTCTCTGAAACCGTCTGTCATGTTTCCCAACAGTGTGTTGTAGGTATAAGAATAGGGTACGTCGTTGAAGTCACCGCAAAGAATTGTGGGGTGGGGGGATGAGTGACATTCGTTTGATATGATTGCTGCCTGTCCGCCACGTATGACACTGTTCATGACGTAACTATCTAATAGCGAACCTCGCACGTTTTGATTTGTGGCAATGTCAACGGGTGTTGAGTTCCCGTCTATTTCTCCGTTCTTGGTGGCTTGGTGCAGGGCACTGTTTATACCGGTTGTCTCCATGTGTACGTTGAACACTCTAACGGTATGTGACTCGTCTATCTGTATATCGGCCCATATGGCTCCATTGTTGCTGTACTCGAATGGTATCTCCTTGCTGCCTTTGATGGGACGTCTGCTCAGGATGGCCATATCCTTGCCCACTGCACTATAGGGATAGGCGTCTTTGTAACGTTCTATCACACTGCGCTGATCGCCACTAGCTGTGTTGTCAAACTCCTGCATGCATAATACGTCTACACCCTCCTTCTGCATGGCCGACAGCATATCCATCGACACAATACCTGTGGCATCGCGATTGAAACATCTTACGTTGTATGAGCCAACGGTGAGGACTGGCGTGATATTGTCTGGCTTTCCGCCAAACTGAAAGATAGTGCCCAGATAACGAACAGAGAACACCAACGGCAGGATGGGGATGAGGGCAAACCATGAGCGTCGTATGCTCCAATAGATCAAGGTGAGGAATGTCATGGCGATGATGACCGGGAGGGCCAGTGTAGACAATGCACGTAGCGTGTGACCCTCGGGTTTGACGTCACCTCCATACAGACCTACGAATGTAAAGATGAAGAGTATGACTGTAATGGTTAGTATTACAGCATTAAAATATTGCTTCACTGCTTTTTTTCCCATATGTATGCTATTATTTTATTGTTTTGTTTATCTGGAGTTATAAGCGTTAAATGTATCGTTTTAATTCTGTTAACTCTTTTCCCTCACAATCAACATGTTAAATGTATCGTCTTAACTCCTTAAATATCTCTTAAGCTCTTTTTGCCTTCTCCCATGCTCCGGTGCCTTTCTTCTTCTTTATCAGATATTTGATGCCACCAAATACATTCAGATTCATGAACAGGAAATAGCAGGGGATATAGGTGAGTGTGTGCTTCTTCCCTTTCTGCTCGTTCTCGTATCCTATGAGGGCAAGCAGGTAGAATATGCATTGCAATGCCCATATCGTGATGTATATGGGGCCACCGTATTCGAGCAGCAAGACAAGGCTGAGCGGTATGAGCGAGATGAGACAAAAAGGTGTTATGCTCCAGCGCAGGAAGCGGTGTGAGAGAAGCTGGAAGGAGATGATGCCGTAGCGGAATGGGTTGAGCAGCGCTTTCAGCTGCCAGATGCTTTGCAATCCACCGGCTGCAATTCTCACTTTACGTTTCTTCTCTTCCTGAAGACCGGCTGAACCCGTCTCACAGGCATAAGCCTCCTTGCAGTACATTATCTTATAGCCTCGTTGCACTATGCGCATTGACATGATGAAGTCGTCGAGCAGCATGTTGAGGTCCATAGGTTCGAACAGTGCGGTGCGTACAGCAAAGAGTTCGCCCGCTGCACCCATCGTGCTACAAAGCTCGCTGTCCCATTTCTTGAGTGTCGATTCATACTTCCAATATGCCCCTTCGCCTCCTGCTGCCACACCGTCTTCGCTTCTCACCTCAATGCGTTTCTCGCCTGCTACACATCCCACCTTTTCGTCCTGGAAGCAAGTGACAATCTCCTTGATGGCATCGGGGTTGAGGTGTGTATTGGCATCGGTGAAGACCACAAGGTCGGTCTTGATAAAAGGAATGGCGCGGTTCAATGCTGCTGTTTTGCCCATTCGTTCGGGGCGGAACAGAACTTCCACCTCAGGATATTCAGCCAGCTTATCGTTGGTCGAGTCGTTACTTCCGTCGGTGACAAAGACAATCTTCAGCTTTCCCTTCTCGTAGTTAAGGGCGCGGTTGTTTTGCATCTTGTCGGCAATGACATCTTCCTCGTTATAGGCACAAATCAGCAAGGTCACCTCTGGCCATTCGCCGTCTTTGGGTGGTTGCTGCTTCTTGTTTTTCTTGAACAGACGTTTTATGCTTAGGATGATGAATAAAACAAGCCCGTAGCCTACGTATGTGTAAACAACAATGCCCAGGCATATCCAGAAGATTATTTCGATTGCTGTCATAAGTGCTTTTTTCTGTATGATTATTGCAAAATTACGATTTTAATTTGGTTTGTGCAACTATTTTCACTATATTTGTGTCGTAATTCAAAGAATTGTAATTAAAGAAACGAACGTGTCGGTAAAACAAAAACTTAAGTCGGGTAGGTTGAAGAGTTTTTTGCTTTGGCTTATGATTCATCCTGTCGAGACCAGACCGCGCCTTTGGCTCAGATTATTACGCCCATTCTATACTCATTGCGCGTGGAGCAGTGTCATCCATTTCAGTTCAAGAATGGATGTTGTACCGTTCAATAAGTTCCAACTGGGAAAGCGCAGTGTGGTGGAGAGTTTCTCGTGCGTAAACAACTGTGTGGGTGATGTGCTTATAGGTGACAATAGTCGTGTTGGACTGCATAATACGGTCATTGGTCCGGTTAGGATTGGCAGTCATGTCAATCTTGCACAGGGCGTTGTGGTTACGGGCTTAAATCATGGTTTCTCGGATTCCGAAAAACGCATTGACGAGCATCGTGTTGTCACCAAAGAGGTTGTGATAGACGATGATGTGTGGATTGGTGCTAATTGTGTTATTACACCTGGCGTTCACATCGGCAAGCACTGCGTCATCGGGGCAGGCAGTGTGGTGACACACGACATTCCTCCTCATTCACTGGCTTTGGGCGCTCCTGCTAAGGTCGTGAAAAATATTTAGCAGAATTTGAAAAATCCTCTAGCATCTTTTTGGAAATCCTCTAGCATGTTTTTGGAAAAACTCTAGCATGATTTTGGAAAAACTCTAGCATGATTTTAAAAAGCCTCTAGCATGTTTGAATCATTCGCCATGCTGGGTGTGGATGAAATTTTTGGATGCTCCCTTCAGGTGCAGTAGGTTCATTACCATCTTGAACACAAGCAAAGGAATCTGCATTATTGCATAAAGGAGCTTCTTGCTGTAGAACTTGCCTGGTATGCTCAGCAACATCGATGCGTAGAGCATGGACAGGACGATGCACCACTTGATGCCATACGTCCAACAACAAATACTTACCAGTATTGTCATAAAGGTGACCAAGCACAGCAACATGCTGCGAGGTATGAGTGTTTGTTGTATGAATTTATCAATCAGGTTAAAGCGTTTGTTGCGAAGTGCTGTTGGTATCAGTTTGCCTAGCGAGATGAGCGAGTGAAGCTGGGCTGCTATCCATCGTTTACGTTGGTTCCCAAAGTTCTGCCCTGACTGTACCTTTTCGTCCAAAACTGGTAGTTGGTCAAGGAAGGCAATGTGGTGGCCTTCAAGCAGAAGAGCCTCCTCTAGTTCTTTGTCTTCGCCGGTTGTGGAGAGTTGCATTACATGGTCGCAGAACCAAACATATGAGAAGCACATACCCGAGCCTATGAGTGCCGATGACATGCCTATCTGGTTATGTGCCTTGCGGAAGATGGTGTTGTTTATCTCCTCGCTGATGGCATCCAAGAGCGCCACTGGTGTGTTCTGGTTCTTGGCCTGTCGATGTGCCTGCAACGCTATGGTGTCGGCATGGCAATAGGTGTTCAGCTGACTGAGGAAGTCGGGGTTGACATGATTGTCGGCATCCAGAATAACGATGAAATCATATTCCTCGTGTATGGAGTTGATGGCCAGCTGCAATGCTTTTGCCTTGGAACTGGGCGAATAGTTGGCTATAAGTGTAGTGATAGGGTATTGCTGAAGCTGAGTGTTGGTCTCGGGCTTCATGTGGTCGGACACAACAATCGTCTGGAACAGATTCTTTGGATAGTCCTGCTTGAGAAAGGACTGCACACTGTCGAGTATGACCTTGTCCTCGGCATAGGCGGGGAAGACAACAACAAATCGGTGTTTCTTCTCGTCTTGCTTCCTGTGCTTCGTTTCGGGCAGAAGGGATGCAATAGCAAATATGAATATGTATAGCACCGAGAAGGCGACTGGAATAAAAAGCAATATCTCTATTATGTGTAGAATCATATCTGCGTGTTTAAATTAATACTATAATGCATGCTTCATCCAACGTATTAATAAATTATCAGTATTAGGTATTTTCACTATTCACTATTCACTAAAACAATGAGTTTACAGGGTTAGATGCTTGGGGCCTTACTCTTCTTCTTGAAAATCTTCTTTGCTATGCCGTTGTTCAACACCAGGTTGTATGCACTCTGGAAGATCAGCACGGGGAGCAGTAGCATGGATTTCGTCCAGTTGCTGTCGACGATATAGTCGGGGGTGGCAAGGGCAAATGCAAAGGTGACAATAAGGAATAGTGCCCACCATTTAAGTACCATTGTGAAGTAGATGAATGGTAAGAGTATACTCATAATGATGATTATTCCCATCATAATCATGCGCGGCACCATTATCCATTGGAAGATCTTGTCGCTAAGACTCATGTTCCAATTCAGAATGGCTGGGAGTAGCTTCTTCAGGTTGGAGAAGAAGGTGGGTATTTGGTTCTTCACCCATCTTTTTCTTTTTCTTACAATCTCGGCACTCTTGCTGACGGGACGTGAGTAGAGGCAGATCTCGTCAATATAGTCGACAAAGATTTTTTCTTTCAAAAGCATTGCTTCCAGGCTTTTTACCTCGTCCTCGGAATCAATATTCTGGCTATTTCGCTTGTACCAGTCATAGTCAATGACTAGTCCTGAGGGTGAAAGGGCGGAGGGAAGACCCACTGCGACGTGACCTTTGCGGAAGATGCTGTTGTTAATCTCACCCATCGTGCTGGAGATGACGGACGCACTTGTTGGGTTTTGGATGGTACGGCAATGGAGTTGGAAGAAGCGGATGCCCGATTGTAGCACCTTGTTCACTTCGTAAAGGAAGTCGGCACTTACCGTCTCGTTCGGATCGATGAAGATAATCTGGTCGTATATCTTCATGTTCTGGAAGTTCTGTATCACGTACTGGTGCGCTCTGTTTCTGTTGAAGTTGTCATCTTGCATGCGTATGAGATGAACGGGATACTGGGCAAGCTTGATGGATTGCAAAGGTGTGAGTTTGTTTCCAACCACAACAATATCATAATCCTTCGTCTCGTAGTCTACCTTCAGCAGCGATTTTATCGTTTCGTCGATGTTGAGGTCGTAGGTCGTGCAGGTAGTGACAATCAGGAATCTTCCTTTCTTTCGGATTATACCCGTATCAATGCGCTGGTATCTGTTGGAAGAGAAGGAATAGAATAGTATGTATGTCACCGTTAGGGTAACAATCGCGAATAGCAATATGTCTAATATGTTAAGAATAATCCACATACTCAAATTGTTGGGTTGAAGGAATTATGATAGGGGTTGACCTAAGTCTTTGTCATTGAATGTGCGACGAGGTTTGATGGCGAAAATAGAAGTCTTTTATACCTCTTAATACACTCTTGCATTGTTTTGTCTTACCTTTGACCAGGTATTTAGGAACATGTATGTTCAGTGCCACAAAGGTAAGGTAACAATAGCATAGCAAACGGCTGAAGCCTTCGCGGTTGCGCTTGGCGAAAAGCAGTCGGTTGCGGGTGAGATAGTACACCTTCATCGGACTGTCCGCTCCTACACTCTTGCTTTCTTTGTGGAAGATGGTTTGCGCTGGTTCGTACCATATCTCATATCCCGCCTTGATGATGTGTTCGCTCCAGTCCATTTCTTCGTAATAAAGAAAATACCCGTCCCACATCATGCCCGCTTTTTCTATCACTTCGCGTTTTATCATCATGGCAGCACCATGGGCGAATGGGGTGGCATGAGCCTCGTTGTACTGTCCGGCTTCTTCTTCACCACATCCTATTCCGTAATTTCGTAGTGTGATCTTGCTCAGTGGCGTGAAGCCGGCAAACTGTATCTGACGGATTCCCCAAGTGAAACGGAGCTTGGGACATACCATGCCGATATTCTTCTTGCTTTCTATCCTCGATATCAAACAGTCCAGATTGTCCTCTTCAAGCAAGGTGTCGTTGTTGATAAAGAAAAGGTATCTGCCTTGTGCCTGAGGTATCGCCACATTGTTGCCTCCGGCAAAACCAAGATTCTTCTTGCTTGCTATTACAACGATGTCGGGATATCTGGATGATAATGCCGTTGCTTCGTCTTCGCGTGATTGATTGTCGACTATCAATATCTCAAAAGATACTTTATGAACTACTCTCTTAATAGAGTCGATTAGTTCACAAGTATCTTTGAATCCATTGTAGTTGATGGATATAAATGATATGTCATATTTATATTCCATTCCCAAATCTTATATTGCATCATGCGATGCAGTATTATGTTATTTCAACATCACGGTTTTACATGCTTCATCCTTGCTGCACGGTATTATGTTGCTGGCACCTCGTCTTTTACTTGACTTCTGTTGCCTCTGCCTCAATAAGTTCCTTGTCTTTACGTTTTCTTTCTTCTGTTATTCTTCGGTCGATGTCCGGTCCGAGATAGACTAGCATAAGTTGACCGAAGAACAGGAAACAGTTGGGGAATTGTAACTGAATCTGGTTGGCATATCCTGCCACACACATTGCCGCGGCTCCACTGGCTAATCCTGCAAGGAGGCCTCTCAACTCGGGATCTTTTACGCGGAAGAAAACTATGTATCCGGCGTAGATGATGATTCCGAAGAATGAAAACAGGAAGATGTACTTGCCTAGATGTCCATAGTGTATGTTGACATAAACCCAAGTAGAGTCGGGGGCAACAACCGAGAGGTAATAGTTACGGTTGCTTTGTGGTACATCGCCTCCACGTATTCCTGCACCTAAGCCTAGTGGCAGATCGTTGATGTAGCTGTTCATGGCCTGCTGGTTCATTTCACGTACAGTCATTGATGCATCGTCCTTGCTGAAGGCACTTCGCATACGGCGTATCATGTTATTGCCCTGGCCTATGTTGGTAAATGCCATGATGAAGAAGAACACACCGCCGAACAGTATTGTTGTAACCAGTGCGGCTACTCTCTTTGATAGAACAGCATAGACAACAGCACCCACTCCAAGGACGAAGATACCGGTTCGCGTACCAGAGGCCATCATTCCGTAGAGGGCACAGCAAGTCACAATGGCAAAGAACAGCTTCTCCTTCTTTATCTTGCAACTTAGTGTGACGGCTCCAAAGACTGCTGTCGTTGCTGCCATGTTACATCCGTAGTTGGCTGCGTCACTGAAGAGTGAGAAGTAACGTATGATACCATTTACAAAGTGCGTCTTGCTACCACCCGCTGCCAGGAATGCGTTCTCGGCATAATCGAAGCCGATGTATTGCTGCATCAAGGTCTTGAGTGTACATATTATGACGCATACTCCCCAAATCTTGTATACAGTCTTTATCTGCTCCTTACGTACGAATATGGCAGCACATATCAGCATACCGTAGATAACCTGTATGGCCATAGTTCTTATCTCGGCAAACCATCTTGAACTGATCGTGCCGAAATCGATCTCGGACGACATGTTGCCTACTTCCAGAAGGGAATATACAACCCATGGGATGTAAAACCAAAGCATTGCACATGAGACACGGCTCACATTTCCCTTGTTGTTCTTGTCGCTTAAACTCTTTATGATGCAAATGAAGTATAGGATTTCAACTGCTAGAGAGATGGGAATTGGTAAGCTGATGTACTTTACCAATCCCATCATAAAGAAGTTTATGACGAACAGAAGGTACCATGTCGAGTTAAGCCGACCTTCCTGTGGTATGATTCTGGATAGCGTCATTTACGATTGTTGTTCTCGGTTGCTGTCAAACCTAATTGTGACATGCGGTATACAAAGTTCTTGAATGCTGTGTAGGGAGGCAGCTGACCTACATATTCCTCGACTGCATCTCGTCCTGCCTCAGTCAGGTAGAAGAAGAGGGTGTCCTTGTTCTCCAAAACTGAGGTGAGGTGGTTCAGAGCCTTCTGGTCAATGTCCTTCCATGTTCTGTTGGCACGAGTTACCAGCAGGTTAATGGTTCCCTCGTTGAGCAGCTCGGTGGGAACTTCGTGCTCGTCCAGTGCGGGATATTCTACCAACAGCACTTCGTTGTTCTGAAGGTCGGGACAGAGGTCCTCAATGCTCTTTGCCATGATGTACTTCTTGTCATCGGTAAGGAAGTCCTCATCATAGGTGAGACGGCGAACCTGCAGTCCAAGAGATGTCCAGAGGTCGTCCAGCTCATTGGCAATGTAGCTCTTACCGTTGCCCTCGCTGGTGCTGAGGAAATTGATTACGTTCTTGTGCTCGGTGTCCAGATAGGGTAGGATAGCCTTGCTGAGCTGGCGCAATGCCATGTCATTTATTACCTTATTATATTTACGGTAGCGCAGAGTGCTCTCCTTGGGATAGCATCCAATGACTGGTGTGTCCGTAAGTTTCTCCGTTCGCATTCTGTCTCGCAGTGTTCTATCCAGCAATTCGATGATGTAGAAGAATAATGCCACGATAGCGAATGTGACAAGGAATGCCATGACGAGAATCATCAGACGATTGCTTGGCGCACTGTTCAAAGGGAACATAGGAGGATTGAGGACGCGCAGTGTAGCGGTTGTAAGCTGCAGATTGCGCTGACGAAGACGTGCTGCATTCAGTGCCTTCAGCATCTCCATGTAGTTGGCCTCAATAAATCCGATGTGTCTTTCCTTACGTCCTAAGGTAGCACCAATGGGGGCGAAATACATGAATTCATTCTGCAGTTTTGTGCGCATAACGTCCATTGCCTGCATCTCGGCCATAGTACCTTCTTGGCGAAGAACCTGGTCAAGCCACTGGTCGAGCAGAAGATTACGCTTGATACCATTTGTAGTGTTCGATTCACCAGCAATCTCATAGGTTACGGTTCTGGTGTGCTCCTCGGCATCAGCAAGCTCACGTCTTGCCTCAGCAATCACTTCCTGAGCATTCTGGTCGTTTGTCTCTGCCATCAGTTCAAGGTTGGAGATTCTTGACTTTAGGCGTGAAATCTTGCTAAGGCTTTCTAGGAACTCCTCATTGCTCTTCAGCAGGTTGATACGGCTGCCCAACTGGTGTTCCAGATAGTCAATAATAGCTCGCTGCGACATTCTGGCCAGCAGCTGGTCGTTCTCCATCTTCTTGTGGTTTGCATCGGTAATAGCTACCTGCTTTGTCTGCTCACCATAGTTGATGATTCGTTTTGACACGTTGTATGCAATGAGGTCGTCCTCAGCACCGCACAGAATTCTGTAGAGACGATTTACTTCATTCTCGAAGAACTTGATTACGTTATTCGTTTCACCAAATCGTATCTCCTGATACTGGTTGATGAACTCTTCGTTGAGGATCTCCAGCGTGTTGTAGGCGATACCCGCATCATTACATGAATAGCCAATCTGAATCATGTCAGAGTTGCCCAACTGCACAACCTTCAATCTGCTTGAAATGTCGGGGATGCCAAAATAGACATGGTGTGACAACAACTGGTATACAAAGTTGTCGGACTTGGGAGCTGCATAGGCAGTAAGATTTTCCACTGTCTTGCTCTCGCTTCGCTTGTCAACCAAAGCAAGCACTTCATTCGGAGTGGAGTTCTTCAAGTCGCGGTAATGCTCGGCAAAGATGTAGTTGTTATCATGCTCAGTGTCACCATACATCAAGCATCTTGCCAACAAACGAATAGAAACTCGCTTGATGGTCTTTTCCGTGCTGATGATCAGCAGTAGGTTGGCCATGTTGACATTACTGTTCGAGCCTACTGAACCTTCAATGCTGTAACCTGAGATGATACCCGTATAGATAGTTGTCTCGACGTTATAGAGTTTGTCCTCTTTTCTAGTCAAGAACCAAGCAACTACTACTGCAATTAAAGGTAAAATTACAAGGTACCAACGAATGCGATAAAAGAATCGCAGAATGTATCTTAAAAATTCCATAGTGATTGAATTATTTCTTATCGGTGTAAGTAATCTCTACAATTGCATTTGTAATAATAGGTGTATGCGTGATGATCTCCAGAACCAGGATGTCAGTCGTGATGGTTGACTGAAGGTCTTGGTATGCTTGAGTCACATTGCTCTCCCATCTCTTGGTCTCTGCCAGGTCTCTTACTGTGGCATCACCCATCTTGAATTCTTCCTTTGTCAGCAAGCCGGCACCCTTATAGGCAGCAGCATTCTCACTGGCGGTCTTTAGCGAAATAAGGTTGTTTGTAATGCGCACATATAAAGTAGCGATGGTTTGCTTCAGTTGTTCGTAGGCAATGTCTTTGGCCAGCTGTGCTTTTTCGGTCTGCAGTCTTTGACGCTTCACTCTGCCTTTCAGGTCCAGTACATTGTCCAAAGGCACATTTGCCCTGGCACCGATGTTCCAGTAGTGCTGCTTTGATCCTACATACTGATAATAAATAGGTGTAGCTACATTCTCAGATGATCCGTAGTTGTCCATTACGCCATACGAATATGATGCATATCCAGCCAACCATTCCGACCATGATTTCTTCTCCTTCTTGAGCAGTTCTCTCTGGAATGCCTCTTCTCGTGCCAATTGTTCGATTGAGGGATTGGATTTAGCATTTTCGAACAAAAGGCCCAAGGGTGGCAGTTTGAAAGACGAATAGTCAATATTCTCACCTCCGTTTTCGGTGTCCGTGTCAAAATAGCCGGCAATAATGCCTTTGTTTTTGTCTGTCTCCTGTGCATGCACGTTGTGTGTAGCAAGTACACCAAGCAGCATTAATGATAGAAACTTAAGTTTACCCTTCATTTTGTTTATTTGTTTTGCGTTATTTTTTCAGTTTATTATACGTTTTCTTTTTGGATGAATGCTGTCAAGGTTTTAAGCAGAATCTTGAAATCAAGCTTCATTGAATATGTCTGTCCATACTTGATGTCCAGTTGTTTACGCTCTTCCGCCGACAGCTTTCCGGCATCACCACGTTTCTCTACCTGCCACAAACCTGTCAGTCCGGCAGGAGCAATGAATCGGTCAATGCTGTCGTCGTGTGTCAGCTTCTCTGCCTCGTAAAGGGGCAATGGACGGTTTCCGACAACCGACATGTCACCTTTTAATATATTAATAAGCTGAGGCAATTCATCAATGCTGTATTTGCGGATGAATCGTCCCACCTTTGTGATTCGGGGGTCGTTTTCCAGTTTGACAAAGGCATTCTCCGTTTCGGTCTGCTTTTGTTTGAGGAAGTCACTTTCAGATATGATGGAATTGTCGTCAACCAAGAATTCTCCATTCATGTCAAGCGTCATCATGTTTTCGACAGAAAGCTCCTTGTTTTCTGTTTCCTCATTTGCCTCATTAGCATACTGGTTCAGCTGGTTGAATTCTTTCAGTCTCTTGTCAGCACCAATATACATGCTTCTAAACTTGAGGAAGTTGAATATCTTGTAGTTAGCTCCCACACGTTTGCTGGAATACCACACCTTGCCCGGGCTTTCAATGTAAATGGCAATGGCCGTGATGATAAATACGGGCGAAAGAATGATTAAAGCAAACAAAGAGAAGAAGATGTCGAACATACGTTTCCACAAAGGAATTCGGAATGTCAGCAACTTTTTCTTCATCACAACATCGTTGATGAGTTGCGACTCATGATTCTCGACAAACTGGATCTTCTTGTGTAGCTCTTCGATTGTAGGACAAGCCGACAACGTATCGTCTATACCTGCGTTATGATAACTCGTAATTTCTTCTTTTGAAAGAGTGTCGATCAAAAGAATCAAGTAGGCTTTTGGTGTCTTGTGGTGCAGGTATGAGATGGCTGTAAGATCTTCGTTTTGAGTCTTTTGTTCAAACAGGACGATAAAATTCACTTTAGGCTCTGCGGTGCACATCTGCTCAACTTCCAGGTAATTCATTGCTTGTCTGACAATCTGGCCAGGCAAGTATTGAAGTCGCTTCAGTGTTTCTTCGTTTTTACCAAAGTATATAATTTTAGTCATCCTTCTTGAAAGCTTTAAATGCGAATTGACAAGAAATATCAGATAATTTTCTTAATTCTGATTTTAAGTTCCATTGGGTTGAATGGCTTCACGATATAGTCGGAAGCACCAATTTCAAGAAGCTTGATGCGTTCTGTTGTGCTATCCTCAGAACTCAGCATTATGACGGGAATGTGCTTGAACAAGTCATTCTGCTTTATCCATTCTAGGAATTCGTCGCCTCTCATACCCGGCATTCTGATGTCGGTGATGATGAGGTCGGGAGTGTTGCCTTCCTGCAGCCATTTCACACCCTGCAAGCCATCAGGAAGCCATGTGCACTGGAAATCGGTTGTGAGATATATGCTTAAAACTTTAGCAATTGTTTCCTTATCATCAAGAATTAAAATTTTTTTCTTCATATTAAATTTGGTTTATTATTTATGCAAAGTTAAGTAATATTTTCATAATTCAAAGGTTTTGTTCTTTTTTTGTGGCAGAAATTCTTCTAAAATTGCATTTTTTTACTCTATTATTCGTTTTTTTTCAGATTTTAAACTAATTTTGTGTCGAATATACAATTTAAGGTGAAAAGCTATTATGGATATTAAAAACAATCATTTGGTAATTATGGCAGGTGGTATTGGCAGTCGATTCTGGCCCATGAGCACACCTCAGTTTCCCAAGCAATTTGTTGATGTTACAGGTTGCGGTCGTTCATTGTTGCAACTTACTTATGATCGTTTCAAGGATGTTTGCCCGGCAGAAAATGTATGGGTTGTGACTTCGGCTTCCTACGCCGATTTGGTTAGCGAGCAATTACCAGATATCCCTGTTTCGAATATACTTCTAGAGCCTTGTCGCAGAAATACGGCTCCCTGCATTGCCTATGTCAGTTGGCGTATCAAGAAAATCAACCCAAAAGCAAATGTCGTTGTTTCGCCTAGCGATCATATTGTGTCGGATGTCAAGGAGTTTCGCCGTGTCGTAAATTCTGCTTTGAATTTTGTTTCCGAATCCGATTCAATCGTTACTCTTGGCATGCACCCTACGCGTCCCGAGACGGGTTACGGATATATTCAGGCCAATCTTTCACTGCCCAGTCCTAGAAATGCAGAATTGTATAGTGTAGAAAGATTCCGTGAAAAGCCTGATTTGCAGACTGCCAAGGAGTATGTGTCGCAGAATAATTTCTTTTGGAATTCGGGACTCTTTGTATGGAACATCTCAACCATCATCAATGCCATTCGGGTATACGAGCCCAATATAGCGTCTGTCTTCGAAGGAATCTTTGATGTTCTTGGTACGGAGTTGGAACAAGAGAAGATAAATGAGGTATTCCCAACCTGTCCTAATATTTCCGTTGACTATGCCATTCTTGAAAGAGCTGAAGAAATCTTCGTGTTCCCTGCAAGTTTCGGTTGGAGCGATTTAGGCACATGGGGCAGTTTGCGTGAAAACTCGCAGAGAGATAATAATGGTAATGCCTTGATTGGTAATAATATTCAGATGTACGAGTCGACAAACTGCATGGTTCATACCGTTGGCGAACGTCGTGTTGTCATCCAGGGACTTGACGATTGTATTGTGGCAGAAAAGGATGGCGTTTTGTTGATTTGCAAAATGTCGGAAGAACAGAGAATTAAGGAATTTTCTGCAGAATAATTAGCGTCTTGCCTAAAAGAATTCTTGTTTCTATTAGTAATTAAACAAACAAAATAAGAACAACCCGGGACTCCGTTTTCATTGAGGTTCCGGGTTGATTTTTAAGAAATTCTCTTCGTGTTCTTCGTGCCTTAGTGTGAATCAGGGGGGCAGACCCCATGATCCATGGTTGTCGTGAGAGAAAAATAAAACATCAACAAAGAAAAACATTTCAAAAAACCGGTTTTTTAATATGTTTTTATTGGTTGATATTTCTGAATCAAGTGGGCTGACCCCATGATCCACTCACACGAAGGCACGAAGTTCACGAAGTATTTTTTATTTAACTCCTAATACTGAAGTATACTATGCAGAAGTAGCATTACTAATATTTCAATTGGGAGTCATATTACTGATGGCCTCCGTTATCTGGTCGTCATATTCCTTAGCCTTTATCACAGCACGATCTTTTTCGCCTTTACTTAGCGTTTTCTGCCATTCCGACATCTCTTCGTGAATCTGATTCATCTTGTCAAGATTGTTTTCCTTTATGGCTTCAATCATTCTCTTGCAGAATTCTTCTGTCTTTCTTTCGATGTCCAGATTCTGTGGGCAGTTATCATTTTTCTCTGCCTCAACAACATTCTTTGTCTCAACAAGGTTTGTATCCGAATCATCTTGCCTTGCTTCCGTTTTTGTGTTACAGCTGCAAATGGTTAAACCTGCCAAAGTCATTGCAGCAAATGCCAATATCTTTGCTTTCATATATGATGTTTAATTTTTAGATTTTCAATAACCTATTATCTTTACGACTTTCTTGTCGGCTTGTATATTTGTAATATATCTATAACCTTTCACCCATAACCTATAACCTATAACCTATAACCTATAACCTTTTACCTATAACCATTCACCCATAACCTATAACCTTTCAAAATATGCTCCTTTCTCTCTCAGGTAATTTATCAGTTTCAAGTACACGCTGCAATGCGACAGTAAGGGTGCATTGCCAAACATCAGCAATCGTCTCTTTGCCCTTGTCATTGCCACGTTCAGTTTACGGTCTATTTCAGTACCGTTTTCCATGAAGTTGGTACTTGTCAGGAAATCAAGCTGATAGTCATAGTGTACGGTAAAACCGTATAGGATATAATCGCGTTGGCTGCCCTGGTATCTCTCCACCGTATCGATGCATATTGATTGCAGAAGCAATAGCGCATCGGTGCTAAGCCCTTGTCTGTCAGCCTCGTCGCATATCGCTTTGCGTATTGTGGCTATCTGGTTGCGGTAGGGCACAATAATACCTATCGTTTTATCCGCAGAAAAATGCACCGCCTCATCCTTGTATATTTCCAGCACCACGTTGGCTATAAGCTCAGCCTCTTCTTTGTTTACTTTGTCCGAGGGAGTTTGTAGCGACGATGGTGTATTGATAAATGCAATGGCCTTGGTGCGTAATATGTCGAGGATTTCATTTCCCGTGTTCGACCTCGCTGGCAACACTTCATCTTGATGGGGAAGTATCGGCGAACCCACAATGTCCAGCATACCGCCATAAAAGGCTGTGTTCGGGAATTCTGCAATGTCCTTGTGCATTCTGCCCTGTTTTCTCAGCATGTATACAAAACGCGGATCGTACGTGTTGTCTTCTTTTTTGAAATGGTTCAGCAGTCGTTCGAACAACGAAAGCCTGCAGTTGTAAAGTCCTACCTCGTGCAGAATCGGTTCGCTTACCGACGATTCCTCCACGCTTTGCTGGACAACAGCAGGAAGTTGTTTGTGGTCGCCGATAAGTATGAATTTATTTATGGCAGGCACGCCGCCTGACAGGGCAGAAAGAAGTCCGATGAGATGGGGCTCGAGTATTTGTGAAGCCTCGTCGACAATAGCCAGCGTGAAGCGTTTTACATTGAAAAGCAATGAATTCGACGTCATGGCAACTGTTGTTCCGCAGAAGACACGCACCTCGGACAGCTTTTCTCTTACCGCCATGGAATGCGATAACCCCTGCAGACGGCGGTCGGCCAGATATTCATGATAGGCTTTGTCGCATGACAAGGCAGAGCCAATACGCATGAAGTCGATGTGGCTTTCTGTCAGCTTGCTGCATATCTCGTCCACGGCCCTGTTTGTGTACGAAAGCAGTAGAATCTGGCTTTGCGGGTCCTTAAGTTCCTCTTGCAGGATGTTGAGCATACCAAACGATGTCTTGCCAGTGCCGGGAGGTCCGATGACCAGAAACATGTCGTCAGCCCTCTTGGCATTCAGTACCAGGTCGTTCATCTCGCCATAGTCGCCCACCAAGGCCACGTCGTTGTTTGTGGTAGGCTCTTGCTGGAAAAGCAGAATGTCACGTCTTCTTTTCTCGGTTGACAGAAACGAGTGCATTGACCGGTGCAGTGAGTTGGAAGATGCACTGGTCGAATCATGTTCGATGGCCCATCTGGTATCCGCCGTCACATTGAAGACCGTCTTGTTGGCCTGCCTGTTGCGAAGCTGCAGTGTGATTGTGTCGGGTGTGATGTCGACAAGCGATCCGCGATGCACCATCTGTGCACAAGCATCAGGTCTTCCGTCCTTGTTGTAGGGATAAAGAAAGACAATATCGCCACGCCGGAAGTTCGACATGTCGACAGATATCTTCTCGTCGAAGACAAGCGTGATGGCGCGAATAGCACCCTTTGTCTCCGAGAAATTCAGAATCCTGAGATTGTCGTAAATATTGCCCGCAGCCTTTTTAGCCTCGAGTGTGTCGATCCACACCGACGAGAACCCCGCATCTTCCTGCTGCCTGTTGCCCAGGCTCGAAAACACCTGTTCGGCGGCAATGAACTGCTGGAAACGGTAATAATAAGCACGCTCCAAAGGCGTTGCCTGCTGCACAGGCGTCAGGATACGATTGAATTCACCCTCCTTATAGGTCGTCCAGAAACGATCGTTTACCCCTTCTGCCCTCAAGGTGGAAGGCTTGATGACGTCGAGGTAGCGAAAGGCACCGTTGGCATATTGCAGTTCGTTCCACGTCAGCAGGTTACGCATCCTGATGGCACGTATCAGCAGACTGCTTGAGTTGTGGATGGGCACCAGTCCCTTGCCGTATTTGCTGTACAGCAGGAAGGTGTCCTTCAGTTCGTGGGTATATTTCTGGAATTCGTATTGAAACAAAGCACGATACAACAACAGCTGTATGACGTGTTTCAAGACCGGTGTGGGACAATCCTTGTCAAACCCCGGCGTATCGCTCCGCACAAAGGCACCCTTACCGCTTTTCTGCTCTACGATGATGGTCTCGTCATTGCCTTCATACAGAAAGTCCAGACGTCCCTGAATGCCCAGAATCTCGCTGAAGAAAGACGGCTCCAGCACAATCTTGCTTCTGTCGTACGAGTCGATAAGTTTGGGCAGCTCATTGTTTATAAGTTCCTCGATATTACGCTTTTGTTTCTCTCCGTCCTCCTTCAGTCTGTCCTCTTTGCCTATCTCGCTCATGCCTTTGCAGCACGATATGGACAGCGCATTGTCGTGGAAGAAAGCATCGAAGCTTTCCGTGTAGGACGTCGTGTTTTGGTGGACAATATCGTCAAGCAGCTTTCCTGCCAGATTACCCAGATGAGTGGCTATCGAGGGTTCGTCGGCTTTGATCTTGTTGATGAGCCCCACGAAAGGCGATTCCTTCAGGTTCTCGTCGAAGCAAGCCGCAATGGTGGTGATATTTATCAGGTAATCAGGTTCGTAGATGATGAGTTCGGGCATGCATATCCCATCCTTCCATCTCGTCCTGACAAGGTTCAGCGTCGAGCCCGTCGTCACTATCTTTGCCAGATAATCCCAACTGCCCTTGCCTTCGCGTGTCAGGTATCGGTTAGCCTCGCCAAAACAAACATGAATGGTCTGCCCGTTGTCCGAATCGTGCACGAAGATGCTGTCGTTCTCGATCCTCTCCACCGTCACTCGCAAAACATTCTTGTCATATCGTCCCCAGTTGTTCTTCTCGCTGATTGTGGAGGCAAGGCTGTTGTGGGTTGTTGATTCTTGTTCTGACATGTGTGAATTTATCTGTCTGAGATGTGTTATGTTGAAAGATTTCCGTTATGCGTTTTTCGGCGACGTGCCCGCCCTGAACCATATTATGGTCTGTACCACGCCTCGGGTTCCCAGATAGCAGGCAAATGCCAGCCACAATGCGCTGTTGTGCATGCTGTCGAAGCAACAGAAATAGATGGCGAAGAAGACGACCGTGGAGATGAACATGCTTATCAGCATACCGCGCGACCAGCACAGCCCTATGAACACGCCGTCCCAGATGAAGGCCATGACGCTGGCTAGCGGCACAACCCATATCCAAGGCATGTAGTGATAGGCCGTGGCATGAATCACCTCTTGGTCGGTCAGCGCATGCAGAATCTTTTCTCCACCTATTATATATATAAAGGTGAAGAACGCAGCCAGGACGATGGCCCATTCGAACAGGTGCAGCACGGTGCGTCGCAGCATGGTGTGGTCTTTAGCGCCGTGATACTCGCCGCTCAGGGCTTCTGCCGCGTTTGCCAGTCCGTCGATGAAGAACGAGAATATCATGAAAAACTGCATCAGCAATGCATTGCTGGCCAGGATGGTGTCGTTTTGCATGGAACCTGCCGAGGTGAAGAATGTCATGACGCTGACAAGGCACAGTGTGCGCAGAAAGATGTCGGTGTTCATGGTCAGGAACTTTAGGAGTCCGTTCTTGTGCAGCACATATTCCAGCCGTGGCATGTGCAGCTTCTCCTTTCGCCACAATCGAGTGGCCGACAGTAGGGCGATGACAAGTCCGCTGTACATACCGATAAGGGTTCCGAGCGCCACGCCCTGCAGTCCCATGTCGAGTACGAGGACAAAGATAAGGCTGAATGCGATGTTGATGATGTTCTGCACAATGGCAACAATCATGGGTATGCGTGTGTTCTGCATGCCGATAAACCACCCCGTCAGCGCATAGTTGCAAAGTATGGCCGGCGCGCCCCAGATGCAGATAGAGTAATAGGTGAGGTAATAGGGCTGCACGGCTGCCGATGGCTGCATGATGAGGGAGATGAGACTGAAAAGCGGCCCCTGCAATGCACATAACAGGGCAGAGATCAATGCACCCGCCAGCAGGGCGCGTAGCAGTGACACGGCACATTCGTCGTTACGCCTGGCACCATGAGCCTGACTGGTAAGTCCCGTCGTGCCCATTCGCAGAAAGGCAAATATCCAGTACAGCATGTTGAAGCCCGCCGTACCGATGGCAATGGCGCCGATAGGCTCCTCTTTGCCCAGATGGCCCACTATGGCCAGGTCCACCAAGCCCAGAAGCGGCACAGTGATGTTGCTCACCACTGATGGGAGCATAAGGCGCAGTATGGAACGGTTGATGGACAATGTGTTTGAAATGATAGGTTATTATATATTTGACGGATAAAGCACGGCTTGGTTTAATACGGCTCTCGTTTGTGTGGAATTCTATTAAATGATGAAAGCCACTCTACTGAGTGGCTTTAATCTTCTTGTGTCGGGGCGACCCGACTCGAACGGGCGACCGCCTGGTCCCAAACCAGGAACGCTACCAACTGCGCTACACCCCGAAGCTTATTTCATTCGGTCACTTACGCGCCTTTTTGTAAAGCGAGTGCAAAGGTACTGCTTTTTTTTCAAAACACCAAAGTTTTTCCGCTTAAAATTTCTCTTCCCCCTAATTTCGCTTTATCACTTGCCAGAAAATATAGAAAATGAGGAGTGTGAGGAGTAGGTGACAGACGTAGAAGAATCCGAAACTGAAGAGTATCTGATAGGCAATAAGCATCAGCAGTATGATGTACAGACGCTTCTTCTCGGTTGTGAAATTATTCCACCACCGCTTCACGGCATCCACCTTTCTGTTCCACCACGAGTTGTGGTTGTCCATATACTCGAAGGAGTCGTTTTGCTGCGCAGTGCCATACACCACGATGCGTCGCTTCACCACCGTCTCCGTGTTTCCTTCCCATGCCTTCAGTGCTATCCAGTGTTGTCCCTCACTGTTCTTCATCCTGAATCGCTTCGTGCCCGTCTGTGGCACCGAAAGTATGCTTTCGCGGTTGTGGGTGTGTATGACGATGCGAGGGCTGGTGGCAGTGCCGGCATCCCAGCTTACCTCGACGACATTACCCGCCTTTATGAGTCTCTTATCTACGGTCAGTTTCATATTTATTTTGGAGTTCAAGGGAGTTTTGAGGAGTTCAGGGAGTTATCGCTCCTTCTTCGCTAATTGGTATGAGTTGTAGATGTTGTGCCACACACTGTAGAAGCCGCCGGCAATGCTGGTGACGGGCGTCATGAAGGTGTAGCCCATCCAGATGGCAAATACCGTATTCTTCTGTCCGAGGCTCTGCGCCACCGTCACCGGTTCGCCGTAATGCCTGCCCATCCACCGCCCGAAGCCGAACTGTATGATGCAGGCTATGAGCGAACTGCCCGCTATGCCAAGCTGGAATATCCACGGACAGTCGGTGTGTACAATGCTTCGTGCCGTCACGGCTATGGCCAGAGCCAATGCCACGGCCCAGAGGTAGAATGCTAGGTCCTTGACGCTGCACAATGCCTTGGCCAGTCGGGGCAGGAAGCGCCTTATCGCCATCGATGCCAGGAAGGGGCAGAAGAGTAGGGGGAAGACCTTGCCGAGTATCGTGGTGGCATTCCTCACGAACGACATCTCGCCGTCGGGGTGCATCCATGGCACTATGGCCGGAACCACCACCGCCACAACCAGGTTTATGAGTATCGTATAGGTGGTCAGCGAGGCCTGGTTTCCGCCCAGCTTGGCCGTCACCACCGCCGCTGCAGTGGCAGTGGGGCATATCAGGCACAGCATGCCACCCTCCACTACGATGTTCCAGTGGCTGTCGGGCAACATCTTCACCAGCAGTGCGCACAGCGCGAACAGACTTGTCTGCAGCAGTATGCCGTACAGATGCCAGCGCTGGAACTTCAGGTCGCGAGGCGAAATCTTCAGAAACGTAAGCAGAAGCATGCTGAAGATGAGCACTGGCTGCACGATGCCGATGGCCGAGGACACAAAGGCATGTGTGTGGTCGAACAGGCTTATCGAAGTGTACAGAAAATACGACAGCACACCTGCAAGCATCGAAAGGGGCAACGTCCATTTGCGCGCGAATTTTAATAAGGTAGTTGATGCCGATTCTGTCATTTCTCCGTCCATTTGCGTCAGCAATAAGGGTGTGCCGGCAAGCCGACAACCCATTCCTGCTAGCTTACTGACTGCAAAATTAATCAATTTTCGTCATATTTTTATCATTCATTGCATATTTATTTTTTTCTTCTAACTAATTTTAGTACTTTTGCAATGCAATTATCTATTCAGACTTTTACAACAACCCAATTATAACAAGCAAAGCAATGAACCTGTACATTAGATATTTTGACTCGGAAGTTGTTGTCACCGACATCAACAAAGCCATCGATTTCCTGTCGTCAATTCCCGAGATCGACGTCGACGAGTTTCTTGTCAACGACCTCACACAGTATTACAAAGGCAATATGCCTTACCCCAAGCGCTACAAGGTGCGCGGACGCAATTACTTCATCGTGATAAAGACCACGGCGCAGTCGCTCGAGGAGTTCAAGCTGAACGCCGGTGGCGCACGAGCCGTCAAGGAGGATGCCAGTCTGCGCAAGGAGGCCGAGATGATGGACCTGCAGCGCTTCCGTCCGGGATGGTATGCCGCCGGCATGCTCTTCCGTCGCGTAGTGCAGATGCCCATGGATGGCAAGTGCCAGTATTTCGACACCGATTTCCGTGTACGCCTCAAGGCCACTAGCATACAGGACTGCTACGACCGTGTCTGCGACCATCTTCGCAATCGTTACGACGTGGACATGCGCAGCCAGCTGCCCTCAATCAAAGGAAAGAATTTCAGTTGTCAATATCTAGGAATGGAATGAAACACCGCGCCCTTCTTATCCTGCTTCTCTCGCTCTTCGCCACGACGCTCTCGGCAGCCCGTCGCGACAGTCTCCGTGTCACCATCTTCGGCGACAGTTACTCCACCTTCGAGGGCTACCTCACGCCCGACACCAACGAGGTCTGGTATTTTGCCCCTCCACGTCAGCAGCCTGGCAATGACGTCAGTCGGGTAGAGCAGACATGGTGGTGGCAGGTCAAGGAGAATATGGGTTGGAAGGTAGACCGTGTCAATGCCTACAGCGGCAGCACCGTGTGTTTCACCGGCTACAACAGGGCTGACTATACTGCCCGTTCCTTCGTCACCCGTCTGCCCAATCTGGGCGAGCCCGATGTGATACTGGTCTGTGCTGCCACCAACGACAGTTGGGCCGGAGCCCCCATTGGCGAATACAAATACGGTGATTGGACAGCCCGCGACCTCTACTCGTTCCGTCCCGCCATGGCCAAGCTGTGCTATGGTCTCAACACCCAGTACCCCAACGCCAAGGTGCTCTTCATCCTCAATTCCGAACTGAAGGAAAGCATCAACGAGAGTGTCCGCACCATCTGCCGCCACTACGGCATCCACCTGTTGGAGCTGAAGGATGTCGACAAGCAGAAAGGCCATCCCTCGGTGGCTGGCATGAAGGCTATCGCACAGCAGGTCACCGAATACGTCAAGAAGAACTTCTAAGTTTAGAGTTTAGAGTTTAGAGTAGTTGAAAGAGTATTTAAGTTTAGAGTTTAGGGGGTAGAGTGCATCACACGAAGGCACGAAGTTCACGAAGTTTTCTCTCTCTCTTAAGAAATTATCTTCGTTTCCTTCGTGCCTTCGTGTGGTTAATATTCTCAGGAAGAAATAAGAAAGAAGCTGGGCAGCCTGTGTTGTGGCTGTCCAGCTTCGTTTTGTCGTACCGCTAGGGCTCATTAAGGGTATGCACCCCTTACATCTTGCCCCCTAGCGGAACTGGAGCTTTACATCTTGCCTGCTAGCGGAATTGCAACCTTGGCATCTTGCCTCTAGCGGAACTGGAGCCCTACATTTTGCCCCTAGCGGAACTGAAGCTCCCTCCCTCTAGGGAGGGCGGGGGGAGAGTCCGATTACTCGTGCACCTCGACGTTGTCGTCGCCATCGTCGCCGCTCTCCTTGCGCTTGTCGGCTTCGATCTTCATGGTCTCGGCCTGCTTCTTGAGGGGAGGCACCTCGGTGAACTCGCATTCGCTGAGCATCTCCTTGAAGGCCTTGCCGGGGGTGAAGCGCAGTTCGACGGCGTCGATGTCGGCAGCCGAGAATACAGGCTTGATCTTGGTCTTGGGGTCGGCAACGCTCTCAGCCACACCATTGCTGACGAGCTTGACGTTGAAGGTGCCCAGGATGCCGAGGTCGACGATGTTGCCGTCGCAGATAAGCTCGGTAGTGCAGTCTACGACATCCTCCAGCACAGCCTTGATGGTACCGCGGCTGAAGGGGCTGCCATGGTTGGCCATGTGCTTGGCCAGTCCGTTGATGTCGACGCGTCCTCGGCTCTGCGAGGTGGCATAAGTCTTCTCGGGTTCGGTGGGGTCCTGGAGGTTCTTACGTGTCACTTTTACATACTGAATCATTCCCATAGTGTTAGAATGGCCTGTGTTCGGATTTTTGTTGGTTTTTCAATCCTCGCAATCAGGACTTTTCATGTTAAACTTTGTGTTTGTGTATCAATAGATTGAGCATCCGGAACGCTAGCCTTTTCCTTATCTCTTTCTACTTTGCAAAGGTACGAAAAATTCTTCATACTACAAAACATTTTGGCAGTTTTTTTCGCCTGGTAAACAAAAATCTTTTCGGCCTTTGCAAACTGATTCATTAGCGGGATTTTCGGAAAAACATTAGCGTGATTTCCGGCAAGGCGCTGCGTTATTCGGGAAAGGGTGCGGGCCTTTGGGCGGGCGGCCTATCTGGGACTGGTACACCCTGGTTGGAGGCAGACGTGTGTGGTGATGTGTGTCCCCTGCGCAACACCGCAACATCGCAACAGCCAAAAGTAAGGACTTCCCCTTTGATTTTACGTTCCAACCGATTTACCTTTCACACGTCGAGATGGCTCAATCCGGTACCTCCACGCGAAACAATGATTTTTTCCATCAACAACAACTATAAATTGGTTTTTTAATTATTATAAATAATGATATATATTACTTTAAATAAGTATAATTTTACTATAAATACGTATATATATTATTATAAATTAGTATATTAAATATTATATATATATTATTATATAAGTATATAAGTAATAATTGATGATAGACTTTTTCCCCGAACCCTAGTTGTTGGCTCATATTTGGCTGTTGCGGTGTTGCGGTGTTGCGGATTTTGGGTTTATGACAATTTTCCTGCTTTTCGTGCAAAATGAAGCTAAAGTTAATGCATTTCGAAAAATTCGTTGTATCTTTGCGGTTAAGTTCAACAAAACAAGAATATGGCAATAAGCATTATTTCGGAAAACTTGAAAAGTGAGGTTTTCGCAAAACATCTGAACGAAAGCCTTTTTGAATTTATGTACAAACAACTGGACGGAATTAACCCAAATAAGTTAGGTTACACAATGGTAGAATTATGGCGTGATGCCAAGGACATAGCCATGAAGGTTATTACGTCGAAGAGAGACTTGACGATGTTCGATTTTGCTATTTCTATTTTCAACAACCAGTTGAGTGAGTCATTAGGAAAGGATCCCGATAGCCCATTATGGGATAACGAAATGTTTTTGGATGGGACATATCAAACCAATGGCGAGATCAAATCGAAAATCAAAAAATGCATACGTGCTATCATCCTTTGCCATTATTATTTCGTTCAGCCGGATAAATTGCAGACAACGAAAATACCCTTCAATGGCTTGGACAAAGTTAAAGAGGCATTGGAAAATGGTGAAATCGTCCACGATTATGATTACGCCTGTGGATGTGGCCTGGACGATGACGCATCGCACGCGTCAGATGGCCCCATTCCGCTTGACAAGGCTGTCGACATCATTGAACGTGCGCAGAACAGATTCCCCGGCGGCATTATTGCCTTCTCGCAAGTGGATAAGGTGTACGACCAGTTAATTGAGGAGGCTAAAGACAATGAGAACGAGGCAACCGACGAGAACCTGAACGCCGACAACGTGGCAACCGAAGAGGAGATTAAGCCGGAAAACGAGGCTAGGGTAGAGGAAGTGAATGATGAAGGCGATGAGTACACAAAGCTGCCTAGAAAGGTGGTGCTGGCGGTTTTATTCAGAATGTTGGAAGGGATGGGTGTTGACTTCGAGAAACGAGGCGTAAAGAAATTGGCGGGTGAACTTGTCGAGGCACTGACCGAGGAGCGAATCCCATCGCGCAAGGCGGCTGAATATTTCGGGTTGGACGACTATAATCCGGCTTATCATGCCGATGAGGTAGCGAAGATGAACCGCCTATTGGCTGGTATTGGATTGAACATTCATTTGTGATTTCTCAACCCTCGCCCGCCAAAGGTGGGGTGTAGGGTGGGGTGTAAGGTGGGGAATAAAAATCCCTACCCTCGAGGGGTGGGGAATTTGCTTGTTACTTTTTATTAACGTACACATTTTTAGTACCTTTGCAGCGTGGAAACGACGAGTTTTCGCGCTTTTTTAATCATTGTACATTCCCACGTGGAAAGTTCGAACAATGTACACATTATTAATAATGCGCGAGACACAGAGTTGAAGCGACCAAGGCATGAAAATGCCACCTGTTTTTTTCTAATTTTAAATCAACAATTATGAAAATGGAATTTATTTCTGCTCATACTGTTTGCCTCGACAACACGCTGCCCAACCGCTTCGACATGGCCGACACGTGTTTCGCCGGCACCCACCTTGCCTCTCGCGAGGCTTTTGAGATGATTCTCGACGCCCCCCAAACGGCCGAGATTGTAACACGTGTGGCAAGCATATTCGAGGGCTTCGGTGTTGACACCCCCTCCGACGAATATCACCGCATGAAGAACGAGGCTTCGACCTACAAGAAGCGTCTGCCCGTGTTGTTGCCCCATGCACATTTCACCCACGGCAAGCGCAAGAACGAGGACGCCGAGCTGTCGCCCTGGGTAAGCATGGACATCGACGGACTTTCGGGCGTGTTCATGAAGAATCTTGTCGAACTCATCATCAAGCGGTCCGAGGAATTGCGCATCCCGCTTGCCTTCTTCTCGCCCTCGCTCAATGGCGTCAAGCTGCTGGCACAACGTCCGTCAAACCTCACGCTGGAACAGGCTCAGATGTGGCTTGCCCACGAACTGGGTCTTGACACGTACGACCACACGCACGATGCCGCCCGGTGCGTCTTCATCACACGTCGGCACGACCTCATCCTGTACAACCCCGAAATGCTGTGGGCCGACGAGGTGTCCGAGATAAGGCTGGAAGGCGACCTTGACGCACTGGGCGTCCTGCCCAATCCCGCGCGCACCGTTGCCGCCGTGGCTCAACCGCAGCCAACGTCTGCCCCCGACGCACCCGCCAAGCCCGCACCCGGCGCAACGGACGAGGCTGCCGACGTGATGTCTGCCATCCGCTCTACCCATTACGACGCGGCGATCGAGTTCAACGAAGGCATCCGCTACAGCCAAATCTTCGACCATTACGTCAAGGTGTTCTGGGGTGGCGAGAAGCCCAAGGAGGCAGCCGGATGTCGACACGAGACGTTGCTGAACTGGGCGCGCGAGGTGGCTTCGCTGTGCGACTGGAATGCCGTGTTCATCAAGCGTGTTACACCCCTTCTGGGCAAGGACGAGGAGGAGATAAACAAGATCGTTCGCGACGCGCTGAACTTCAAGCAGCGTATAAGCAAGCCCGGTGTGGCTTATCGTATGAAACAGGCTCTGAAAGCGGCCCGGACGGATGCCATGCTGGCGAAACAAGGCGGCACGATGGACATGCCTCCTACCATGCCCGAGAAGTTGCCACCCCTGCTGGCACACGTCAGCAAAAACGTCATCAACCGTTACAAGCCCGCCGTGTGCGAGGCGGCATTTTCGGCCCTCGAAACGTATCTGCACGGTGTTCAGTTCACCTTCGTCAACGGCCAGGATTACGAGGCCACCTTCTCGACCATTGTCATCGGCGAGATGAGTGTGGGCAAAGGCTGCATAAAAAAGCCTGTCGAAATCATTCTGCAACGTATTGCCGACCGCGACGAGCCGAACCGCACGAAGGAGGACGAGTGGAAGAAGAAAAACCCCGTGAACAAGTCGAAGAAGACGCCTCGACCCACCGACATCGTGGTGCAACTGCTGGCCAGCAACTGCACCGAGGCCATCCTGAACCAGCGTTTCATCGATGCCGACAGGAACGGCGGGTACTTCCTGCACATACAGGTCGACGAGATTGATGCCCTGCTGAATCTGACCGCGAAACACAAGCCCGAGGACGTGCATCTTCTGCTGCGCGAGGCATACGATTGTGCTGCCGACGGACAGGAGCGTTTCGGCGCGGAAAGCGTGAGCGGTAAGGCTCACCGGCGTCTGGTCATACTGGCTTCGTGTACGCCCTCGCGCCACAGGGAATTCTTCAAAAAGGCGTGTATCGACGGAACGGTGACCCGACTGAACGAAGTGTACGTGCCCGAGGGGGGTGACAACGAGTCGCGCCCCGTGTTCAAGAAGTACGACGACAAGTTCACGCTGAAACTCAACCCCTACCTGGACAGGCTCGAGGCGGCCAAGGGCATCATCAAGCTCAAGAAGGCTTTGGACTTGGCCCGCGAACTGGACGAGGAGGCTGCCATAACCAAGTCGCTGACCAACAGCAAGGCCTATGGCATCCTGTCGCGACGTGCCGTGCAGAACGCCTTCATCAAGGGCATGATGCTGTACGTGGCACATGGCAAGTGGAACAAGGAGATTGAGGATTACGTGCGATGGTCGTTCAAGAACGACATGTGGACGAAGATGCGATTCCTGGGCGAGATGGTGGAGGAGAACATCGAGAAGGACCGCGAAAGCCACAGTACCGTCCTGAAGGATATGCTGCAGAAACTGCCCGACCCCTTCACGCGCGAGGATTACAACAACATGCGTGTGCTTGAGGGGAGAAAGGACGACGGGGGTTCGCAGCTTAGGAATTGGATTTCGCGCGAACTTGTCGAAAGGGATGAGCTGAACGCTGATGTTTATTTCAAGACCGACAAGTACAAGCGTAGGCAGCAGGATTGAACGATCGTCCTCCCCCCCCGGCATGAGGTGAGACGCACGGCGCCCGCAACAGCGCAACAGCGCAACAGCCAAAAACATGAACATACCAATGGGTGGAGAGAGAGCGAAAGTTCCCTTTCCACCTTAATTATATTTATGGCTTCGGAAATAGTGTGAGAAAGGATTGTCAATCCATAAAATCCCCCTAAAAAACAATTCTCACGTTTATCAAAATCAAATTTCTCGCCTTTCGATGCTTGCCGTTCGAAAATAATCACTATCTTTGCAGCAGATAATTTAATCAAAACTTATTGTCTATCATGAAAAAACTGATTTTTGCATCTTTATTGGCTCTGTGCGGCTCGAGCGTGGCGGTACAGGCACAGCAGACTGAGCTTCCCAACCCGCTGACGTTTGTCAAGAACGGCAAGACGGTGAAGAAACTGAAGCAGTGGGAGGAACGCCGACAGGAGATAAGCGAACTGATTCAGAAATATGAGATTGGCACCATCCCCGAGGTGAAGCGCGAACAGGTGAAGGCACACATGAACGGCGACACGCTGGTGGTGGACGTCACCGTGGGCAAGGAGACGCTGACGCTGTCGTCCGTCATCCGTTACCCCAAGGTGGGACAGGCGCCTTATGCGCTGATGATTGGCAGCAGCCATAACTCGCTTCCCTATGACATCTTCAAGGAACGCCCCATCGCCATGATGGACTACCAGGAGCGTCAGGTGAACGGTTATTCGCAGTTCCGTGGCGACACCGACCGCTCGCACTATGGCTTCGTCCGCCTCTATCCCGACCTTATCGACAACGGTGCGTACAGCGAATGGGCGTGGGGCTTCCAGCGCCTCATCGACGGACTGGAGATTCTGGGGCCCGAGGTGACGAAGATCGACACGAAGCACATCGGCGTTACGGGCTGTTCGTATGCCGGCAAGATGGCGCTCTTCTGCGGTGCCTTCGAGCCTCGTGTGTGTCTGACCATCGCCCAGGAACCCGGTGGCGGCGGTGCGGCGGCATGGCGCGTGTCGCATACGCTCGACGAGGTGGAAGACCTTGACCGTACGGACTATCATTGGTTCAAGGAGAGCCTGAAGGAGCAGTTCCACGGCGACAGCGTGTACAATCTGCCTCACGACCATAACGAACTGGTGGCGTTGGTGGCTCCGCGTGCCTTCCTCATGCTGGGCAATCCCGACTACAAGTGGCTTGCCGACGAATCGGCATACGTGTCGTTGAACTCTGCCCGCAAGGTGTGGGATAAGTTCGGCCTGTCCGACCATTTCGGCTATAGCATCGTGGCTGGTCACGGGCATTGTCAGTTGCCCAAGGAGCAGTATCCCGAGGTGGAAGCCTTCATCGACCGTTTCCTGCTGGGCAAGGACGTCAAGACCGACGGCATCAGCATCGCGCCGATGTTCGAGGGAAAGGTCGACTTGAATAAGTGGGTGAAATAAATTACCTGAACACCTTGATTTATAATACTTTTTAGCTTTGATAAAATATTGGGGGCAACCCGGGCCGATACAATACAGCCTAGGTCTGCCCCCAATTCATTATTCATTACCGCTTATCAGTTACGGGTTCTTCCCCTCCGGTGAGTTGGAGGGGTCCTTGCCGTAATACGCATCCCATTCCTCCTGCACCTTCTTCCAGTCTACGGCTTCGCCCGCCTCGATGGCAGCAGCCTCGGCCTCGGCAGCGTCGCGAGCTTTGTCGCGTGCACGCTTCGCCTTCATGGCCTCGATGGTGGCATCGTCAAGGATGTGTATGCGTCCGCGTTCCACACACTGCTGCAGTTCGTCTATGCCGAATGCCTTGCCCGGCTCGTTGAAGTCCGATATGTTGAACTCGTAATCCACGCGAAGCGTGTGGCGGATGAGCTTCTGCTGAAAACGTGTGCCAGAAGCCTTGCGGCGAAGGAGTTTGCCTATCTGTTCAATCTCTTTTTGCGAGAATTTATTTCTACCCATTCTATGCTGTTTGTTTTTGACGGCGCAAAAGTATAGATATTATGCGACAATAACAAAAGAACACACATATTTTTTGCATTTCCTCATTTTTTTGATTAAATTTGCACCAAATTAAGAAAATATGAAAACAGCAGTTATAACAGGAGCCTCGTCGGGCATCGGCCGAGCCACGGCCGCACGACTGGTGGCAAAAGGTTACAGGGTATTCGACCTCTCGCGCTCGGAGAATGCGCAGCAGGGCGTGGAACATATTGCGTGCGACGTGACGAAGACCGACACCATCAGCGCAGCTTTCTCACAGATCAAGGACAAGGCAGGCAGGATGGACCTGCTCATCTTATGTGCCGGCATGGGCATTGCCGGAGCCATCGAGTTCACCACCGAGAGTGAGATGCAACGTCAGTACGACGTCAACGTGTTCGGTCCCATACGATGCATCCAGGCTGCACTGCCCATCATGCGCCAGCAACCTAAAGAGGGTAGGGAACGTGGCCGCATCGTCTTCGTCAGCTCTATGGCTGCCGTCTTCGGCATCCCCTTCCAAAGCATGTATTCGGCCAGCAAGGCAGCCATCAACGCCTATGCCTTCTCCCTCCGCAACGAGGTGAAGCATTACGACATCAAGGTCACGGCCCTTATGCCGGGCGATGTACACACCAACTTCCAGCGCACCACCGACCTCTCGGGTTCCGACGTCTATCCCCACATGAAGGGAGCCATCGAGCAGATGATACACGACGAGCACAACGGCATGACGAGCGACCAGGTGGCACGTCGTGTAGTCAAGGCCGCCACATGTCGCAGTCCCAAGGTCTTCTATCGCAGCGACCTCCTCTCCTCGCTCGAATGCCTTGCCCAGCGCATCTTCAGCAATTCCTTTGCCAACTGGATTGTCGGGAAGATGTATCATGCGTAGTCCACACCCCGCCTCTCCCTCCAATATTTCCCAAAGATTTATGATATTTGATTCGGATTAAAATTTCCCCCCAACATTTCATAAAGATTTAAGATATTTGGTTCGGATTTATTCCCCTTCTCACAATCATGATTTTCGACATAAAGCGTTTTGCCATTAACGACGGGCCCGGCATCCGTGTCACCTTCTTCCTCAAGGGTTGTCCCTTGCGTTGTGTGTGGTGTCACAATCCCGAAGGCATCTCCCCACGCCCCCAGCTGCTCTTCAACCAGAAGAAATGCATCGGCTGCGATACCTGCTTGGACGTATGCCAGCAGAATCTCGATCCGCGTCGCGACCGCAATACGTCCGTCGATGCCTGTCTGCTGTGTGGCAACTGTGCCATGTCGTGTCCCACCAGCGCGTTGGAATTAGCCGGTCGCGAATGGACGATTCAGGACATCATGAAGGTGGTGGAGAAGGAGCGCAGCGTCATTGACACATCGGGCGGCGGCGTCACCATCTGCGGCGGCGAACCCCTGATGCATCCAGCCGAGACCCTCGCTATCCTTCGGGAACTAGGCCAGCACGGTTTGCACCGTTGTGTCGACACCACGCTCTACGCCTCCGAAAAGGTTGTGCATGAGGTGGGCAACGAGTGCGAACTCTTCCTTGTCGACCTTAAGCACATGGACAGCGACATGCACCTGCGTTACACGGGCGTCCGCAACGAGCAGATACTCAACAACATCAAGCTTGTCAGCCAACAGGCTCATCCCTTCTGGATAAGAATTCCCCTCATCGTGGGTGTCAATGCCGATGTTGCCAATCTCACCGCCTCGGCCCGCTTCCTTGCCTCGCTCCCTCACAAGCCCGAGGTAGTCAACCTGCTCGTCTATCACGATGCCGCCATCGGCAAGCACGACCGCATCGGTTCCCGCTTCAACCCCGACAACATCGACATGCGCCCACCCACCGACGACGAGCAGCTTGCCGCCCTGCAGATTTTCCTGAACGAAGGCCTTGAGGCGAAGATCGGAGGCTGAATCAATCTTCATACGATTTTATCGAATTCACGCCTCCATGATTCCTCGACTTATCTAATTCACTTTTCCTCGATTCCTCGTATTATCTAATTCACGTTTCTTCGATTCCTCTAATTATCGAATAATATTCATCTAAATAACTAACAACAATGAAAAAACAATTTTTAGCAAGTATGGCTTTGGCTTTGGCCTTCGGAACCTTTCCCGCGTATGCCAAGGACATCAAAGTCGACACCAAGAACAGCACGCTGCTGCTGAAGGCCGACGAGGGTCAGCCCCTGCACGTCAGCTATTATGGCAGCCATGTCAATGGCGACATCAACCAGGTCTATGCAGCCTATTCCATCTGGGAGGAGGCTTATCCCACCTTCGGCGGCGAGACCATGAAGCGTACCGCACTGAGTGTGAAGCATTTCGACGGCAACATGAGCACCGAGATGGTCGTTACGGGCAGCACCGAAAAGGCCGATGCCGACGGCACCCTCTACACCATCAACCTCAAGGACAACGTCTACAACTTCAACGTCGATGTTTGCTATCGCACACACACCACCAGCGACGTCATCGAGACGTGGACCGTCATCCATAACAACGAGAAGAAGCCCATCGAACTGCAGCAGTTTTCCAGCGGTTTCCTGCCCATCCGTCAGGGCAACGTGTGGATTCAGCACGCTCATGGCTCATGGGGCTCGGAGGGCGAACTGACACGCGAGCCTCTTGCCCCCGGCATCAAGATGATTCAGAACACACAGGGCATCCACAATGCTGCCTTCGATCGTCCTGAGATTATGTTCTCGCTCGATGGTGCACCACAGGAGAATACCGGTCGTGCCATCGGCGCCGTATTGTGCTGGAACGGCAACTACAAACTGTTTGTCGAGACGCAGGAGAAGAAGATTCACCGTTTCACCGCAGGCATCGACGACGATCATTCCGACTACACCCTCAAACCGGGCGAAACGTTCACCACACCCGTTCTGGCTTATGCCTACAGCAACGAGGGACTGGGTGGCGTGAGCCGTGCCTTCCACCGCTGGGCTATGAACGGCGCTGTGGCTCATGGCAAGGACGACCGCAAGATTCTCCTCAACTCGTGGGAGGGTGTCTACATGGACGTCGAGCAAGCCAAGATGGAGGAGATGATGGACGGCCTGAAGGAACTGGGCGGCGAGCTCTTCGTGATGGACGACGGATGGTTCGGTACCAAGCATCGTCGCACCGTCGACAAGTATGCGCTTGGCGATTGGAAAACCGACACCGTAAAGCTGCCCAAGGGCGTTCCTGCCCTCGTATCGGCTGCCACACAGCGTGGACTGAAATTCGGCATCTGGATTGAACCCGAAATGACCAATACACTTTCCGAACTATACGAGCAGCATCCCGACTGGATCGTGTGCCATCCCACACGCACACCTCGCACAGGCCGTGGTGGCACTCAGCTTGTTCTCGACCTTTCCAACCCCAAGGTGCAGGATTTCGTCTTCAACGTTGTTGACAACCTGATGAAGGAGAACCCCGACCTGTATTATTTCAAGTGGGATGCCAACATGGACATCAACACCTTCGGCAGCCATTATCTCGACGGCACCAAGCAGAGCCACCTGTATGTCGACTATCAGCTGGGCCTCATCAAGGTGCTCGACCGCATTCGTGCCAAGTACCCTCAGCTCGTCATGCAGGATTGTGCCAGTGGTGGTGGCCGTGTCAACTATGGTTTGATGAAATACTTCGACGAGTTTTGGGTTAGCGACAACACCGATGCCCAGCAGCGTCTGTTCATCCAGTGGGGCACGAGTCAGTTCTTCCCCGCCATGACCATGGCACAGCACGTCAGCGCATCGCCCAATCATCAGACGGGTCGCATCATCCCCCTCAAGTTCCGCTTCGATGTAGCCATGACGGGTCGTCTCGGTATGGAGATGCAGCCCAAGCACCTCAACCAGCGCGAACTGGCATTTGCCAAGAAGGCATTTCAGACGTACAAGGACATCCGTCCCATCATCCAGCATGGCGACCTCTATCGTCTTGTCAATCCCTACGACAAGCAGGGTTTCAGCAGTCTGATGTACGTCAACGAACAAAAGTCCGAAGCCGTATTCTTCGCCTATAAGTTCGAGCATTACGTCAACAAAGCCATCCCCCGTTTCTACTTCGCTGGTCTCGATCCCAACGCCACCTATCAGCTCAACGAGATAAACTGCTGGGACAACGCCAACGGACATTGGGAGGGCCACACCTTCACCGGCAGCTTCCTCATGAACGAAGGCATCGAGCTCGACCTGGGTGGTGAATATGCCAGCCGTGTCATCAAGCTCTCGCGTAAATAAACAATAAAACTATCGAAAATATAGTACTACTGAAATAAAATAGAATTAATGATATAATATCTCCCATTTCCCTCATTTCATCAATATTTGATATATTTGGTTCGGATTCTTTATATTATTAATTCTATTTTATTTCGTATATCTTTATCCTATCCCACCACATTCATCATATCCCTAAAATACCAATAACTTTTTTATTATGAAAAGAACAATATTAACCATTACCTTATCTGCCATGGCCCTTATGTCCTTTGCTCAGACATCGCCCAACGGCAAGATCAAGGCCGAGACACAAGACCACCATTCGCTTGTGGTTAGCTACAAGAGCAATGCCGGATGGCAGACCATCTATCGTGCCGAGATTCCCGGCTTGCAAGAGGGCAGCCAACAGCCCATCAGCGTAAAATACGATATGATTAGCGGCAAGCGTCTGCACATCGACAAGAAAGGCAAGGAGTCGGTATACGCCATGCAAAATGGTGGTGTACTGAAGGTGCGCATCTTCAACGATGGTGTGGCCTTCCAGAAGGTAAGCCGCGAAAGCACCGGTTACAACGGCGAGTGTGAAACGCCCATCGATCTCTCATCGTCCACCAACAGCTGGATTATGAAATGGAGCGACGGCGCCGAGGGTTTCTACACCCTGAATCAAAACATGAAGGCTGGCGACCGATGGAGCGTTCCCGCCCTGTTCGAGTTCCCCAACAATGTCTTTGCCCTCCTTCACGAGTCCGACATCCATCATGATCAGGCTGCCAGTTCGCTGTACAGCACCGACAAGCGTGGCGTCTTCCGCATCGTCACCGACAACAACAAGCAGTTTGCCAAAGCCTCATCGTGGAAGGTTCTGATGCTCGGTTCGCTCAGCGATGTTGTCGAGTCGACCCTCGTCACCGATGTCAGCACCCCCAGCAAGATTACCGATACCAGTTGGATTAAGCCCGGTGTGGTGTCTTGGGTTTACTGGGCATACAATCACGGTTCGAACGACTATAACATAATTAAGAAATACGTCGACATGGCCGTCACCCTGAAACTGCCCTACGTCCTCATCGATGCCGAATGGGACGAGATGAAGGATGGCAAGACCATCGAAGATGCCGTAAAATATGCTTTGAGCAATAACATCGATCCCATCATCTGGTACAACTCGTCGGTGGGTTGGGTGAATGGTGCGCCGGGGCCCAAGTTCCGTCTTAACAAGCCCGAAGATCGTGAAAAGGAATTCGCGTGGTGCGAGAAGATTGGCGTAAAGGGTTTGAAGATTGACTTCTTCAGTGGCGAGAACAACGACAACATGGCCTATTGTGTCGACCTGTTGGAATGTGCCGCCAAGCATCATCTCACGCTCAACTTCCACGGTGCAACCATCCCTCGTGGCTGGATGCGTACCTATCCCAATCTGCTCAGCACCGAGGGTGTGTATGGTGCCGAATGGTACAACAACGTGCCCACCTTCACCAAGCGTGCAGCGGCTCACAACGCCACATTGCCTTTCACCCGCAACGTAGTCGGCTCGATGGACTATACGCCTTGTGCCTTCAGCGATTCGCAACATCCCCACATCACTAGCCACGCCCACGAACTTGCCCTTACCGCCCTTTTCGAAAGCGCATTGCAGCATTTGGCCGACCGCCCCGAAAGCTTCTATGCCCAGCCACAAGCCGTCAAGGATTATCTTGGTCACCTTCCCACCGTTTGGGACGAGACCCTTCTCCTGTCGGGTTATCCCGGCAAGAATGTTGTCATGGCACGACGCAGCGGCAAGACATGGTACATTGCCGGCATCAACGGCACTGACGAACCTTGCACACTTACCTTCAGCACCAAGCGTATGAAGAAGATGGGCAAGCACGTCACAACCTTCCAGGATTCAGGCGACAAGCAGAATCCATGGAACATCACCATTGGCAACAAGGTCGAGACATCACAGCAGTGTGTGGCACGCGGTGGCTTCGTGATGGTGATAGAATAAATCCAATCATGCCGCAACACTGCAACAGCGCAGCAGCAAAAAACATGCATGTACACGTCATGAACCATTCACGCGCACTTCCTGAACCATGCACGCGCATTTCATGAACCATACACGTGCACTTCATGAACCATGCACGCGCATTTCATGAACCATGCACGCGCCATTGGTGTCTAAGCCACAACGACTTTGTAATAATTTTATTTAAAAACATTCATAATTATGGTTAAGCACATTATTCTCTGGACTTTGAATCCGGAACTTACCGAGACACAAAAAGCCGAGGTAAAACTAGGTATCAAGACAGGCCTGGAAGGCCTTAAGGGCAAGGTGCCTGGTCTGCTCGACGTGGTAGTAAACATTGACGGACGTCTTGCATCCAGCAACTGCGACGTGATGCTTGATTCAACCCTCGAAAACGAGGCTGCACTGAAGGCTTATGCCACACATCCCGCCCATGTCGAAGTGGCCGATACCAAAGTTCGTCCATACACCGTACAGCGTACATGCCTAGATTTCGAGGTTTAATCTATAAAACCATCGTTCCAATCCTCCAGTCTTGCAGCAGCAAATAATCTTGGATTGAATAGATCAAAACCATCTTCTCTGTAATGCTGTAATACTGTATCGATTTGAACATTAACGCTCTTGTACGTACACAAAAAATGGGGAAGCATAGATTCACGTCTTGCTTCCCCATATATTGTACTGGTACTTATTATGCCAGGTCGTCTATAGCTTATTCCTCGATCAGTCCACGGCCACGCAGGAACGCCTTGTTGTTGGGCTCACGACCCGCAAACTCCTTGAACAGTGTCATGGGCTCTTCGCTGCCACCACGCTCTAGGAATGTTGTCTTGAACTTCTTAGCCAGCTCCAGGTCAAACACCTTCTCGTTCTGTTCGAACACCGAGAACGCATCCTTGTCAAGCACCTCGGCCCACAGGTATCCGTAGTAACCTGCACAATAGCCACCCGAGAAGATGTGGTTGAAGTATGTGCTGCGATAGCGGAACCCAATCTCAGGGATGAGTCCAATCTCGTCTATCACCTTCTTCTCGAATTCGTCTACTGTGATTCCGTCTACTGTCTGCAGTTCATGCCATTTCATGTCGAGTATCGATGCCGCACACAGTTCGGTGGTCATAAAACCCTGGTTGAACTTCAAGCTGTTGTTTATCTTCTCGACCAGTTCGGTGGGAATGACCTCACCCTTGTCGTTGGTGGCATACTGTGCCAGCAGTTCGGGTTGGAAAGCCCAATTCTCGTTGAACTGCGAGAACACCTCCACAAAGTCGTGTGCCACACTGGTGCCACTGACTGGAATGTAATGACATTGCGACAGCAGTCCGTGCAGTGCATGGCCGAACTCGTGGAAGACGGTCTGTACCTCGTCGATGTTCAGGTACTCCTCGAGGTTGCCTACATTGCAGATGATGGGACGTACCATCTTACCTTCCTTATCCACATACTGCTCGCGCACATTGTTCATCCACGCACCACCGCGCTTGCTGTTTCGGGGCAGATAGTCGGTAGTGAAGATGCCCACCAGTTCGCCTTTCTCGTCGGTCACCTTGTAGGTCTTCACCTCATTCTTATTATACGAGGGCACGTCCTTAATCTCCTCCATGTTGATGCCATAGAGTGTCTTGGCTGCGATGAAGATGCCGTTCACAACCTTTTCCAACTTGAAGTAAGGCTTGATGAGTGCCTCGTCCAAATCGTATTTTTGCTTGCGCACCTTCTCGGCATAATACCACCAGTCCCATGGCTCAATCTTCGAACCGGCAGGCAGCTTGCCCGCTGCAATCTCTTCGTCCATGATCTGCTGCATGTCAGCCACCTCAACCTTGGCCTTCTCGACAGCCGCCTTCATGATGTCGCTGAGGAAGGCATCCACGGTGGCAGGATCGTGTGCCATCTTATCGTCGAGCTGGTAGGCAGCCGGACTGTCATAACCCAGCAGCTTGGCTTGCTCGATGCGTAGCTTCACGATGTCCAGCAACAGCTGGCTGTTGTCGTTCTCGTTGCCGTTATGTCCGCGCATTGTGTACATCTTCAGCATCTCCTCACGCTTGGCTCGATCCTCGGTGCTGGTCATGGCGTTGGGGTAGTCGCTTACGCTGATGCCGAACTTATCCTTGAAGGCATTGCTCTCGGCCAGCAGATTATTGCCGAACTTGAGAGTCTTGGCTGCCAGGTCCGAATTGATTTTCTTCAGCTGTTCCTGCTTGTCGGCAGGCAGTCCCACACCGTTACGCTTGAACCCCTCGTAGTATTTCTTCAGGCACATCTGCTGCTCGCGTGTCAGCTGGCTCTGGTCGGCATTATATATCTTTTCAATCCTTTCGTAGAGTGCCTTGTTGAAGTTGATGTTGTCGGAATGCTCGGTCATCATGGGCATGGCCAGTTCCATGACCGAATCCAACTCCTCGGTCTTATCGGTCTCGCTGATGTTGTATAATACGCCCGACACCTTGCGCAACGTGCCACCCGATAGGCTTAGTGCCTGAATGGTGTTCTCGAAGGTTGGTTCTTCATTGTTTGCCACGATGGCTTCAATCTCCTTGTTTTGTTCGTCGATACCAACTTCGATGGCCGGAATGAAATGTTCGGCCTTAATCTCGTCGTAGGGAGGAATGCCATAGGGTGTATCCCATTCTACTAGAAAAGGATTCTGCTGCGAGGTACATGCTGTTAATGCTGTAGCAGCCATAAGTGTTAGAATTGTTTTCTTCATATAAATTACGTTACAGATTATACTTTACCTTACCCTTGATGTCGGCCGACGATGCACCAACATAGATGGTGAACGAACCGGGCTCGGCTGTCCACTTATGCTGCATTTCATCAAAGAACTTCAAATCGTCGTCCTGTATGGTATAGCTGACGGTCTTTTTCTCGCCGGGATTCAATGCCACCTTCTGGAAGAATTTCAACTCCTTGACGGGACGTATGACGCTAGCCTTGTCATCGCCTACATAGAACTGCACTACTTCCTGGCCAGCCACCTTACCGGTATTGCTTACCTCGATGCTTACCGTGCGTCCCGCAATGCTAGGTTTGCCGTAGGCAAATGTGGTATAGCTCAGTCCATAGCCGAAGGGGAATTGTGTTCTTGTCTTGAAGTAATCAAACCAACGATATCCAAGTAGGATGTCCTCGCCATAGATTTCGCTCTCGTCTCCCTGACGTCCTTTCGCTCTTTCTTGTGTGAAGTTAATGCCCTTCCAACCGTTTATGGCTGCATTTATGGTGGGCTCCGATGATAGAGGCTTACCCTCTACGCCGGCAAGTTCGGCAGGCAAATCTTTGGGGTGTACGCCGGGATAGCCGACAGTACCCATCTTATGTGCAGGGTAGTCGCTGAGCTGCAAACCGATGGTGTAGGGTAACTTGCCCGAGGGACAAACATCGCCTGAGAGGACGTCGGCCAGTGCGTGACCTGCCTCGCTGCCTAGATACCATGACTGAACCAGTGTGCTGGCCTTTCCGAGCCAGGGCATCGAATAGGCATTGCCCGAAACCATTACCAGTACAGTGTTTTTGTTGGCAGAAAGCAAGGCATCGACCAATTCGTTTTGATGGAAGGGGAGGTCATAGGTCTGACGGTCGCCACCCTCACAATCCTGCAGGTGGTTCTTGTTCAGTCCACCTATATATATTACTACATCGGCATTCTTTGCCATCTCGACTGCCTCGGTGCGAAGCGAGTCGTAGAGTGCATCGGGCAGATTTCTGGTATTGCCATACATGCTTGGACCAGAAGCATATCCCTTGGCATACAATACGTTAGCTTTCTTGCCGTAACGCTCCTGAATGCCACGCAATGGACTAACCTCGTCGAAGGGCTTCAGCTCGCTGGAACCACCGCCGGCACAAAGACTACGTGTGGCATTTTCGCCAATGATAAGGATGTTAGGCTTGCCGTTTGTGGTTTTGTTCTGCGATGCCAGTGCCGTAAGTTTCTCGTCGGTGAGAGGCAGGAGTGTCTGACCCTTAACGGCATTGTTCTTCAATAATACGATGCCTTCACCAGCAATTTTTCTGGCAGCCTGCTGATGTTCGGGCGAGTTCATCGATCCATGTCCCGCGTTCTCGGCCATCTCGGTACGGAAGATCAAACGAAGCATACGACGCGCCTTGTCGTTGATAACTTCTTCGGGCACCTCACCACGCTTGCACATGTCCAGGTATCGCTTGCCCAAATAATAGGCATCATAACCCTGACCGAACTCGCTGGTCAAGCCATTCGTACCAGTTCCCATCTCGAGGTCGAGGCCATAGAACGCAGCCTCTTTGGTATCGTGACAAGCACCCCAGTCCGAGATGACTGCACCGTCAAATCCCCATTCACCCTTCAGTATCTCGTTGATGAGACGCTTGTTGTGGGTGGTATGCTGGTTGAGGTATTGGTTATAGCTGCCCATGATGCTCCATGCACCACCTTGCTGCACCGCAGCCTGGAAGGGACGCAGATAAAGTTCGTAAAGGGCACGGTCGGAGATGCGAACGTCAACATGTCCGCGATAATCCTCTTGCTCGTTCAGTGCGAAATGTTTCACACAGCAAGCCACATTATTGCTTTGCAATCCCTGAATGTAAGGCGCTACAAGTGTAGACGCAAGGAATGGATCCTCGCCCATATACTCGAAGTTACGTCCGTTGAGTGGGGTTCGGTATAGGTTGACACCAGGTCCTAACAGCACAGACTTGCGACGATAACGAGCCTCTTCGCCCACCATCTTGCCATAGAGCATGGACATCTCTGGTTGCCAGGTGGCAGCCAGACAAGTCAGTGCGGGAAAAGCCGTAACTGCATCGTTGGTCCAATTGGCGTGATTCCAGTCGTTCCAATTTATCTCCATTCTAACTCCGTGAGGACCATCACTGGTGTGTAGTTCGGGCACGCCAAGACGTTGTACGCCGGGGCTGGTAAACTTAGACTGTGCATAGCTGAGACGAACCTTCTCTTCCAATGTCATCTTCTTGAGGGTTGCCTCTACCTTTGCTTCGAGTTGCGCATCGGTCTGTGCAAATACTCCCAATCCAAATGCGGCAAAGATTACTGATACAAAGATTTTTTTCATATTATGTTAGTTTAAAGGGAATTACTTACGACATTCTGCGGATGTCCGGCAATAAAGGCGCGAACGTTTTCTTCGAGAATGGCCAGCAGACGAAGTCGAGCCTCGCGTGTGGCCCATGCTATGTGGGGTGTGAGGTAGATATTCGGTGCGTGCAGGAGTGGATTGTCGACAGTGGCTGGTTCGGTGCTTAACACATCGGCACCAAAGGCAGCTAATTGTCCTGATTTCAATGCATCTGCCACAGCCTGCTCGTCGACAACCGGTCCACGACTCGTATTGATGACGATGGCGCCATGCTTCATCTTTGATAGGCTAGTGATGTTGATGAGATGCTGTGTTGATGGCGTAAGCGGACAATGCAGGGTAAAGACATCGCATGAATGCCAGAATTCATCTTCGTCCACCTTCTTAATACCTTGTAGCAAAGCCTCTTGCGTCTTGCTTGTCAGGGCTACCACCTCCATGCCAATGGCCAAAGCTATCTGAGCCACTCGGCTGCCAATGCCGCCCACACCAACAATGCCAAGACGTTTCTGGTCGAGTTCCACCAGCGGTGTGTCCCAGTAGCAGAAATCGGGATTCTTCGTCCACTTGCCTTCCTGCGTAATCTGCTGTGTGTAGTGTTCCACCCTGTTGGTGATGGACATGAGCAGGGCAAACACCGTCTGTGCCACCGAGGCTGTGCTGTATGCGGGAATGTTTGTCACTACAATGCCTTGTCGGCTTGCGGCTTCTACATCAATGATGTTATAGCCTGTGGCCATCACACCGATAAACTTCAAGTGGGGCAATTGCTGCAAGGTAGCAGCCGAGAATGGCACCTTATTGGTCAATACCACCTCTGCATCACCACATCGCTCTATGATCTTATCTGCTGGCGTACGTTCATACACCGTCATCTCGCCCATGCCGCCAATGACATCCCATGACAGGTCGCCTGGGTTAAGAGCATAGCCGTCTAAAACTACTATTTTCATGACAATCCTTCTATTTCACCATTCACAATGTCGATGCGTTCGGCCTGCGGACTCTTCGGCAGCCCCGGCATACGCATAATGTCACCCGCAATCAGTACCAACATCTCGGCACCGGTATTGATGACGATGTCGCGCACATTTATATTGAAGCCTGTCGGTACGCCGTAGGCTTTCTGGTCGGCCGAAAACGAGTATTGTGTCTTGGCAATGCAGATGGGGTAGTGTGAGATGCCTAACTCATTGATACGTGTAATCATACGCTTTGCAGCAGGAGCGAAGGTAACGCTCTTGGCGCCGTATATCTTTTTGCAAACAACTTCTGCCTTCTCCTCAACACTGACATTGTCGGGGTAGGTAAGTTGCAGCGGTTTGCTGGGATTCTTCTCGATGGTGTCGATTACCAACTGAGCTAATGGTTCGGCACCCTTGCCCCCCTCGAGGAATGCATTGTTGATGGCAAAGCCTACACCCAATTCCTCACAATGCTTGCGGCAAAGTTCAATCTCCTCGTCGGTATCGGTGGCAAAGCGGTTGAAACATACTACTACGGTTTGACCGAACCCCTGTAGATTCAGGATATGGCGATCAAGGTTTGAGAGACCAAGTGCCAATCCATCTATGTTCGGCTCCTTGATGGCCTCAACAGGTACGCCGCCATGCATCTTCAATCCTTGAGTGGTAGCCACCAGAACTGTCAGTGCGGGTTGCAATCCGCTCTTGCGACACTTGATGTCGTAGAACTTTTCTGCACCTAGATCAGCACCAAAGCCGGCCTCGGTGATGACATAATCGCCATAGGTCAAAGCCAGTCGGGTGGCTAGGATGGAGTTGCATCCGTGTGCGATGTTGGCAAACGGACCGCCATGTACAAATGCGGGTGTGTTCTCGGTGGTTTGCACAAGATTGGGATGCAGGGCATCTTGCAAAAGCACACAGATGGCACCCGCCACGCCCATATCCTTCACGGTGAAGGGTTTGCCGTCGATCGTGGTTCCCAGCAGGATATTCTCGATACGGCGGCGAAGGTCGTCAGCATCCTGAGCCAAACAGAGGATGGCCATGATCTCGCTGGCGGGAGTAATGTCAAAACCGCTCTCCATCGTCACACCATTGGTCTTGGCGCCTAGTCCTGTCACTACGTAACGAAGATTACGATCGTTGACGTCCAGCACACGCTTCCATAGCACCTCCTTCATAGCGAATCCCTCATCCTTATGCTGGTAGATGTAGTTGTCGAGCAATGCTGCAATCATGTTATGTGCCGATGTAATGGCATGAAAATCACCGGTGAAATGGAGGTTAATCTTGTCCATCGGAAGAACCTGTGCATAGCCGCCTCCAGCAGCACCGCCTTTCATGCCGAAACAAGGACCAAGTGACGGTTCGCGAAGTGCCACCACAGCGTTTTTCTTCAAGCTTTGCAATCCCAGGGCCAAGCCGATGCTGACGGTGGTCTTGCCAATACCCGCCTTGGTGGGCGTGATGGCAGTGACAAGAATCAGCTTATGCTGCTTGATTTTCTCATCGTCGATGAGCGTTTCTGGCACTTTGGCTATATACTTGCCATAATGCTGCAGGTCATCCTCCTTAATTCCAAGTGTCTCAGCTACTTGAGTAATTGGTTTCAAAGTTGCTTCTCTAGCAATTTCAATGTCTGTTTTCATGGATAACTATCTGTATTAAATTAATTCGTGCAAATGTAATAATAATTTGTTGATTGACAAAACTTAATTGAATAAATCACAAAAAAATAAGTGAAGAGCGTAAGAAATACTCCCTTCACCTTATTAATTTCGCTTATGTTTCGACTGCGATAGTTCTTATTTTATCCGTAATGCAGTAATGCTCTAATCTAAGAATTGATTTTGTACTTTATTTCTGCAAAGCGTCGAACAACATTGTTAGAGCTTTGTCAGCATCCTGCGTCTCCTCGAGCAGGGTTACAAACTTACTGCCGATGATGGCCCCGGCTGCATTAGCTTGAGCACTCTCCAGCGTCTGCTTGTTGCTGATGCCGAAACCTATCATGCGAGGATTGTGCAGCTGCATCTGGTTCACTTTGTTAAAGTATGCCTGCTTAGCCTCGTTGAACTCCTTCTGTGCACCAGTGATGGCAGCACTTGACACCATATAAATGAATCCGTCGGTATGCTCGTCGATGAAACGGATACGCTCGTCGCTCGTCTCGGGGGTGATGAGCATGATGACACGAATGTCATATTTGTCGGCAATGGGCTTGACTTGTTCCATATAGTCATGGAAGGGCAGGTCGGGAATGATGACGCCATCGATGCCTATCTGGCTGCAGCGCTCGAAGAAGGCTTTGAAGCCAAAGTGCAGGATAGGGTTGAGGTAGCCCATGAATACAAGGGGTATGCTGACAGCGTTTTCACCCTTGCGAATATCTTCCAACTGCGTGAATAGACGGCGCAGCGACATGCCATTTCGCAGCGCTTTGGTGGCTGCATCCTGAATGACGGGGCCGTCGGCCATTGGGTCGGAGAAGGGGATGCCTACCTCTATCATGTCGATGCCACGACTTTCGATGGTGCGAATTACATCGGCTGTGCCATCCACGTTGGGTGTTCCAGCACAAAAGTAGAGTGACAGGATGTTCTTGTTCTTCTCGCTGAAAAGTTTGTTTATACGATTCATATCTTGAAGTGATTATTGTTTTCTGTATGTTGGAAATAAGTCAATTATATATTGTTTTAATGTTGCCATTGCAGAAGAAAACGACCGATTTTATCGACACTTTTCAGAGCTGGAGCATCCTCGAAACGACTGTTGATGTCGATTCCGATGCACATGGGGTGATGAAATTCGTTCAGGGATTCGGCATCGTCTGGTCCAATGCCACCCGAAAGGAGGAAAGGCGTCTTACCCGTGTATTGTTTCAATACGCTCCAATCAAACTGCATGCCACTACCCCCCACACACTTGCACTTCGTGTCAAACAAAATATGACCAACAACGCCTTCGTATACAGTTGCCTTCTGCACATCCTCGGCACAACTTATGCTGATAGCCTTGATGATGGGGAGTGACAACCGATCGCGCACCAATTGGCAAAAATCGACAGGTTCATCGCCGTGTAGTTGTATACGAGTCAGTTGCAACTGCTTTGTTTTCTGCTCGATAAAGTCTATGTCGGCATTCACGAATACGCCCACACGTTCGCAAGAAGGCAAAATGGAAGGGGCCTTTTGTACGTAACGACTGCTCTTTGGCCAGCAGATGAATCCCATCCAGTCAGTGCCAAGTGCTTCAACAGCGCGTATGTTTTCGGGCTCGCGCATACCGCATACTTTCAGTAGCATGATGATTTGCCAAGACGAATATTGATCTATCACTCGTACCGTGGTGTATTGTTATATCTCTGCAATGAACTCCTTCAGCGCAGCACCGGGATTGGCGGCACGCATAAAATGTTCACCCATGAGGAATCCACGGAATCCAGCTTTACGCAACAGACTAACGGTATTGGGATTGCTAATACCGCTTTCGCTCACCTTGACGCAATCCTTGGGCAGACGGTCAATCATAGCGAAAGAGTGCTGCACATCGGTGTGAAAGCATCCGAGATCACGATTGTTTATGCCAATCAAGTCGGCATCAAAGTCGCAGTAATCTAGTTCCTTCTCGTTGTGTAGTTCGAGTAATACTTCAAGTTTTAATTCATGTGCTAGATGAATAAGGCTGCGGGTCTCATCCTTCGTCAGGCAAGCAGCAATAAGTAACACGGCATCAGCCTGGATGCGGCGAGCCTGGAATAGCTGGTATTCGTCAACGATGAACTCCTTGCGCAGAATGGGTATGTCGACAGTAGGACGAGCCACCTCGATGAACTTCATATTACCACCAAAGTACTTCTCGTCGGTAAGGATGCTGAGTGCCGATGCACCATTCTGTGCGTATGATGCGGGTATCACGTCGGCACGTCCTTCCTCCTTTATCCATCCCTTGGAGGGCGACTTGCGCTTGAATTCGGCAATAATGCCAGAGTTTGACGAGGCCAGTGCTTTGCTCATGCTGCGTTCTACGATGCCGTCAGTCATCTTGCGCTCTACGATAGCGTATAGCTCATTTGCTGGCAGATCATACTTCTGTTGTTCCACCTCGATTTTCTTCCAAGCACATATCTCTTGTAGTACGTCTTTCATTCTATTTTCTTCGATGTAACCGATAATTTTTAAGCGTATGGCATGAATGCCGTAGTACCTTACGAATTGATTTCTACGAATTTCTTGAAAGTAGCCAATGCCTTTCCGCTCTCAAGTGCCTCGCGGGCAATGAGTATGCTGTCTTCCACACTCTTGTTCTTGTCGATGACGCTTATTCCGCAAGCAGCATTGGCAAGGATGACATTCTTCTGCGCCTCGGTAGCCTTGCCTTCAAGTACGCTGTCGAAGATCTTCATGGCCTCTTCGGCTGTATTGCCGCCATAGATGTCAGAAGGCTCTACATAGTTGAAACCCATGTCCTTGGGTGTGAAAACTTTCTCAAAGTGGTTTGTTACCAACTTGAAACCACTGGTGAGCGAAATCTCGTCGTATCCATCATAACTTGTTACCACTCCAAATTCATCGCCAATGCGCTGATGGATAGCAGAATAGAGGCGAAGCTGACTCTGATTGGCTGTGCCGTGAAGCGAACATTTGGGATGACAAGGATTGACCAGAGGTCCCAGTAGATTGAAACATGTAGGCACCTGCATGGCTCTACGAGTAGGACCTACAAACTTCATTCCGTAGGCAAATAGTGGAGCATGAAGATAGCAGATGCCAGCCTCATCAAGTGAACGACGAAGGACGTCGGTGTTGTCGGTAAACTTCACTCCGTGTCCCTGCAGCACGTTGCTGGCGCCACTCACGCTTGTACTGCCACCATTGCCATGCTTGGTGACCTTATAACCAGCTGCTGCAATGACGAATGCAGAACAGGTAGAGATGTTGAAAGTGTTCTTTCCATCGCCTCCAGTGCCAACGATGTCTAGCGTCTTTATCCCGTTGAAATCGACGTATTTACCCGTCTCGAGCAGACCATCGCGAAAACCCAGCAGTTCGTCGACCGTAACACCACGCGACTGAATTGCCATCAGTAAGGCAGCTATCTGACACTCGTTGTATTTCTCCTGGGTGATGCCCAACATGATATCATGCGTCTCCTCGCGCGTGAGCATCTGTCCCTCAATGAGTTTAGTGAGATATTGTTTCATAATCTTTATGCTTATCCAAAGTATAAAATAAATAACTGTATAGTAGTTATTTTGACTGTAATACTGTATTGCGCTTTAGTGCTTTAGCCAGTTGCCTATGATGGTCTTACCATCCTTGGTCAGTACACTTTCGGGATGATACTGTATGCCCCTTATGTCGTATTCCTTGTGACGCAGACTCATGATGAACCCTTCGTCTGAAACGCTTGTCACCTCCAGACACTCTGGAAACTGCCCTGTATCGACCACCCATGAGTGATAACGGCCAATGACAATGTCTTTGGGCAGTGAGTCGAAGATGTAATCGTCGGCTGTGATATGGCAGGGTGTAGCCACACCATGCACCACCTCGCCAATGTTGGTAAGCTGACCACCGAAACTCTCGCCAATGGCCTGATGTCCGAGGCAGACGCCAAGGATGGGTTTCTTTCCAGCATATGCCTTGATGACATCGAGTAGAAGTCCAGCCTCGCTGGGGATGCCAGGACCGGGTGAGAGGATGATTTTGTCGAACTCCTCGAGTTGCTGCATCTGGAACTGGTCGTTTCGGTAAACCGTTACCTCAGCCCCCATTTCTTTGACCAGATGGCTCAGGTTATAGGTAAACGAGTCGTAGTTATCTATAATGACTATTTTCATAACTTTTCAGCAATAGAGATGGCTTTGCGAAGCGCACCTAATTTGTTATTAACCTCTTGCAGTTCATATTCCACATTACTCTTGGCCACAATGCCACCACCGGCCTGGAACCAGAGTTCGTTGTTGCGGCTGACAAAGGTTCGAATGGTGATGGCCTGATTCAGCTCGCCATTGAAGCCAATGAAGCCGATGCATCCACCGTATGCACCACGGCAATGCGGTTCGTACTGGGAGATGAGCTGCATGGCACGCACCTTGGGAGCACCCGAGAGTGTTCCGGCAGGGAATGTGTCGATGAAAGCCTGTACGGGATCAGCGCCCTCGTCCAACTCGCCGCTGACACGACTAACGAGATGGATGACATGGCTGTAGAACTGCATGTCCTTGTAAAAATCGACATGCACCCCGTGGCAGTTGCGCGAGAGGTCGTTGCGAGCCAGATCGACCAGCATGACATGCTCGGCATTCTCCTTCGGGTCATTGCGCAGGTACTCGGCGTTCTGCTTGTCTATCATGGCATTGCCCGTGCGCTTTGTTGTGCCGGCAATAGGATCAATATAGGCAGTGTAAGTACCATTATCATTGTGTGTTATGCGACAATGTGTCTCGGGCGAAGAACCGAAGATGCGAAAACCACCGAAATCGAAGTAGAAGAGGTAGGGTGAGGGGTTGATGCTGCGCAGGGCACGATAAAGTTTGAAGTCATCGCCCTCATAGCGCTGCTTGAAGCGACGTGCAAGCACAATCTGGAACACATCACCGCGAAGGCAATGAACTATACCTTTGCGAATATTTTCCCTGTGTTCATCGTCTGAAAGCGTGCTCCAATAGTCGCCAACCGGATGGAAATCATACGTTTGGTAAGAACGGGAGTTAAGGTCGCGCTCCAGTTGGTCGAGATCGTCCTCTTCGCCCTCCTGCAGTAGCTCGATGATGATTACCTCGTTGCGGAAATGGTCAAACACAACCACATCCTTGTAGAGAATGTACAGCATGTCGGGCGCATCGTTTTCGCTCTGCGTCTCGTCCTTGACGTTGATGTTCTCAAAATAGCGAACAGCATTGAAGGTAGTATATCCAAACAGTCCGACGCTTTCCTTGTCCTCACCCTCTATCTCGAAGTTGTGCAGGAAATCGTTGATGGTCTGTGAACACTGTTTGTTCGATTCAATTTTCAGTTCCGTTTCTCTACCGTCGGGATAGTGTGCTATGCCCACACCGTGCTCGATGCTGACACTGCCTATCGGATGCAGTCCGATGAAACTCTTGGCGTTCTCCCCGCCATGATAGTCCGAGCTCTCCATCAAGGCACTCTGTGGGTATGCATCGCGCACCTTGAGGTAAGCACTAACGGGCGTCATCAGGTCTCCCAAAATCTTCTTGGAGACCGTATGATATTTATATTTTGTTTGCATAATAAATCTTTCAGCCAGAAAAAGTTTGATGCTAAAGAGGTTTAGTAACCTTCATGCTATTTACTTCTGGAAGTGCTTGAGGTATGTCTCCATATCCTTGTCGCCACGTCCGCTCACTGTAAGCACTACAACGTCGTCGGCCTTGAACTTCATCTTGGGCAGAAGAGCCAGGGCGTGACTACTCTCGAGCGCAGGAATGATACCCTCCATGCGTGTCAGTTCGAATGCAGCCTTGAGGGCCTCGTCGTCGTTTACTGGCAGTACGGTGGCACGGCCAGTTTCGTAGAGATTGCAGTGTATGGGGCCTGTTCCGGGATAGTCTAGTCCGGCGCTGATGCTGTAGGGCTCGATGATCTGCCCGTCCTCATCCTGCATGACCTTGATGCGCGATCCGTGCAAGATGCCCGGTGTGCCGATGTTGAGCGATGCAGCCGTCTCTGCTGTATCGATGCCATAGCCGCCAGCCTCGCCCAGCACGATCTTCACGCGCTCGTCGTCGATATAGTGGTAGATGGTTCCGGCAGCATTGCTACCGCCACCGATGCACGCCATCAGATAATCAGGATATTCGCGTCCCTCCTGCTCCATGAGCTGTTCCTTTATCTCCTTCGAGATGACACTCTGAAGGCGAGCAACCATATCGGGGTAGGGATGCGGTCCTACGGTACTGCCTATAATATAAAATGTATCTGCAGGATGGCAACACCAGTCGCGTATAGCCTCGTTGGTGGCATCCTTCAGTGTCTTGTTTCCACTTTGCACCGGAAATACCTCAGCACCAAGCATCTTCATTCTCTCCACGTTGGGGCGTTGACGAGCCACATCCGTAGCGCCCATATACACGCGGCAAGGCATGTCCATCAGCGCACATACCGTGGCTGTAGCTACACCATGCTGTCCGGCACCAGTCTCGGCAATAATGCGCGTCTTGCCCATCTTCTTGGCAAGCAGAATCTGCCCGATGGCATTGTTGATCTTGTGAGCGCCAGTGTGGTTAAGGTCTTCACGCTTCAGGTAGAGCTTACAGCCATACTTCTCGCTCATTCGCTTTGCATAATACAAAGCAGAAGGGCGACCGACATAGTCTTTCAATAACTGATTGTACTCTTGCTGGAACTCTTCACTTTCGATAATCGTGAGATACTGATTCTTCAAATCCTCAACGGTCTTATAGAGAATCTCGGGCACGTATGCACCGCCAAACTCTCCATAATATCCGTTTTCATCTACATTATATGATTTCATAATAAAACAATTTTCAATACCTTAATACTTATACTCTCAAGTTTTGGTTGCAGTCTTCACAAGCTCGCTGTATGGTGCAGAATGGATAGGTCTGCGGCCTTATTTGCTACCTCACTATGGTGTAGGGGTAAACCTTGACATCGCCCATATCGTTCACCGGCGCACTTTTCAGATTGACTATAACGTATTCGCCTGGAGACTGTGGAGCATGGAAGCGAACCCTGTACTTGTTATCGTCGAGGATGACAATCTCCATAATGTCCAAATCGATGCGGTTGAAGTCACACTCATAGAGGTTATGCTGGGCAAAGCGTCGGTACTCCTTCTTCTCCTTGAGCTTGATAATGGCAAAATCAGTCAGTTTATATCCACCGGTGTGAATGATGAATGTAGGCTGCTGATCGTCGGCAAATTGGCGTGAGTGCTTTCCCCAAAGGTAACGGGTAAGTTTCCCGTTGGTTTGAATGTCGACAATCTTCCAACCTGGTTTAAGCTCCGTCTGCGTGGTCACTTCGGATATGGCGCAAGCCGAATCGCCAATGAGTATGGACACACTGGTTTGTGCCGAAACAAAGTGCGGAAGAATCCATAGCACACCTAGGCAAATTGACAAAAATATAGAATTTCTTTTCATTTTGGCACCAAAGTTACGTATTTTTGACGAATAAGCAAACTTTTAGCCACAAAATAATAATGAATTGATTGTGTTTGCTAAAATATTTAGTAAATTTGCAACCAAAACAGATACATAAAGCGAAATGATGACAATTGCCATTGGTGTATTGATGCTTTTGGGCTACTGCCTTATTGCTACCGAGCATCTGACAAATATCAACAAAGCAGCTACGGCCATGTTTGTGGGTGTGGTGGGCTGGATATTGTTCATGATGACGGGTACTGAATACATATCAACCTTGCACGCTGAGGAGTGGAATGAGTTTTTGGGTGGTGCCACGCCCGACTGGGCTCATCAGCAGACTTTTGTGGCGCAGCACGTCTTCACGAATCATGCCGTGTATATATGTTCGCTGGTGATGTACATGCTTTCCACCATAGCCATTGTGGATGTACTGAACTCGAACGAGTGCTTCTCGTTCCTGAAGAGCTGGATAAAGAATCGCAACAGCCGCTATGTGTTGTGGCTGTCGGTGCTGCTCACCTTCCTCATTTCATGCAATCTGGACAACCTTACCACCACCATTCTCATGTTGTTGGTGCTGAAGAAGGTTGTGGCCAACGACAAGCAGCGAATATTCATCGGGGCGGCCGTGCTGGTTGCTGCTAATTGTGGCGGATGCTGTACTGTGATAGGCGATATCACCTCGCTGATGGTGTGGTACAAGGGTGCTGTTACACCTGCCAACTTCTCCGGTGCCATGATCATCCCATCGATACTTGCTACATGTGTCGTCACCTACCTTGTGCAACGCAAACTGCCTGCTACGCTCGATCTCGTTCGCAGCACCGTCATGTTCCGCGGCGATGATCATGTGCTGACCTCATGGCAACGCATTTCGCTCACCGTGCTCGGTATGGGTGGATTGTGGTTCATTCCCACCTTCCATCGCATCACCATGCTGCCTCCGTTCCTTGGTTCGTTGTGCGTGTTGTGCCTGCTTTGGGTTCTGAACGAGATATACAACCGCAAACGCATCCGTACTGAGCAGCCTTCGATATTGCGCGGCAGCGACCACCGCTTGCTCTATCAGTCTATGCAAGTCATCATGTTTGTTATCGGCATGTGCCTGGCCGTGAGCGTCCTCATCGAGTGCGGAGCCATGCACTATCTGCACAACCTTATCGAGAAGATTTTCCCCAATATATATATAATAGGTGCAGCGATGGGATTCGTCAGTGCAGCACTTGACAACGTGGCATTGGTGCTTACGGGCATCAACATCTACGACATCATCCCAGCCGAATCTGTGAACAGCGACTATACGAGTTTCTTCACGCAAAACGGACCATACTGGCACCTCATTGTGTTCTGTGGAGCAGTGGGCGGCTGTCTTCTCCCCATTGGCAATACGGCTGGCTACGCCTTCCTGAAACTGGAGAATGAGGCTTCGGGCACATGGTACCTAAAGAATATTGCGTTGAAGGTGCTGTGCGGTTGGGCCGTTGGACTTGCTGCCTATTATGTCATAGACTATTTCATACGATAAATATCAGCTGTAATGCTGTAATGTTGTAATGGATGTAAAATAATCGGGGCTACAGACATTGAATGTGTGGACAGCCCCCTTAGGGCAAAACGCCAGAAGAAGAGAAATACACGATAATATCGGGAGTTTTCGCACTTGCTGATTCAAGACGAAGGCCTTGGGGATGTGATACATGCCTGATTGCCTGCCCGATATCGTGACAAGAAGACAATACACACAACAACCAACAAATGAATACGAAGGAAATACTTCTTCATCTCGGCATCGACGAACTGAACTATATGCAAGAGGAGAGTCTGTCGGTAAACCGCAAGAAGCAAAACATCATACTGATCAGTCCTACGGGAAGCGGTAAGACGCTGGCCTATCTTCTGCCACTTGTCGAACGCATCGACGTGAGCAAACAAGAGGTGCAAGCCGTGGTGATCGTTCCCTCGCGAGAGCTGGCCAAGCAGACACAGAGCGTGTTGCAACGCATGGCTTGCGGAGTAAGGAGCGAAGCCGTCTACGGCGGCAGGGCTGCTATGGACGAGCATCGTGTGCTCAAGGCACATCAGCCACATATCATCATTGGTACTCCCGGTCGTTTGCTCGATCATCTCACCAAGCAGAACTTCGAGGCCATGACGGTAGGTAATCTCATCATCGACGAGTTTGACAAGTGCCTGGAACTAGGCTTCCAGGACGAGATACAGAACGTAGTGAAGAGTCTGCCCAATGTTAGCCACCGCATGCTGCTCTCAGCCACCGACTGTCCTGAGATTCCCCGCTTCATACAGCTTGGAAATGACACCGAACGCATTGATTGTTCGGATGATGAAGGCCAGATTTCCGACCGCATAGTACTATATGCCGTAAAGTCTCCCGCCAAGGACAAGCTTGACACGTTGGGCTTGCTCCTCACGCAGTTGAGACAGCAGTCAAGCATCATCTTTGTTGGCTTCCGCGAGAGTGTGGATCGCATTACGCAGTACCTCAAGCGGCAGCATTTCCATGTGTCTGATTTTCATGGGGGCATGGATCAGGATCTGCGCGAGCGTGCTTTGTTTCGCTTCAGTTCGGGAGCCTGCAACATACTGGTAAGTACGGATTTGGCTTCGCGCGGACTCGACATTCCCGAAGTGGACAATATCATACACTATCACCTGCCCATCGACGAAGCCTCGTTTGTACACCGCAACGGACGTACGGCACGTTGGAACGCTTCTGGCAATGCCTATATGATAGTAGGTCCTGAGGAACATATCCCCGATTTTGTTGAGGCCGAAGTACAAGACTGTGCGATAGAAAGTAAGGAAGTGAGCCCAATGGCACCCAAGTGGGAGTCGCTGTACATTGGACGAGGCAGGAAGGAGAAACTCTCGAAGGGCGACATAGCAGGCTTCATGATTAAGATTGGCGGACTGGGGCGCGACGAGGTGGGTCGCATCGAAGTGCGAGACCATTGCTCGTATGTGTCGGTGCTGCGCTCGCGCGTCAGGGAACTGATGATTCGCATCAAGGGGCAGCGCATCAAGGGTATGAAGACAATAATAGAAACGACCAGATAGGCTTTATAACTAGAATAGTTATTGCACTTTTAAGGCAGATATTTAATTCTGTGAGCTGATATTAAACATTTATAAGTAGTTAGAACCATTTTCTCGCTGATTTTCTTGTTCATATCAAATAAAGTTTCTAATTTTGCGTACATTTTAACCAACAAGGTGGCGTTTTCAAGATAATGCGTATTAATGCATTTTATAGATTAGGTAAAAAGAAAAGTAAAATAGTAAACTAAAAAACTATTCAGTAATGAAAAAGTACAATTTTAATGCCGGTCCTTCCAAGCTCCCCAAGGAGGTTATGGAGGCCGTTAGTGCAGCATGCATTGATTTCGAAGGTAGTGGCCTCTCGCTCATGGAGATGAGTCACCGTGCAAAAAACTACCAGCCCGTTGTAGACGAGGCAGTAGCTTTGTTCAAGGAGTTGCTCAACATCCCCGAGGGCTACAGCGTATTGTTCCTGGGTGGTGGTGCGAGCCTCGAATTCTGCATGGTTCCCTACAACTTCCTCGAGAAGAAGGCAGCCTACCTCAACACTGGTGTATGGGCCAAGAAAGCAATGGCTGAGGCCAAGAACTTCGGCGAGACCATCGAAGTGGCAAGCAGTGCTGACAAGACTTACAACTACATTCCCCAGGGTTGGACTATCCCCGCTGATGCCGACTACTTCCACATTACTACAAACAATACCATCTATGGTACTGAAATCAAGAAGGATATCGACTCACCCGTGCCCCTGATTGCCGATATGAGTTCGGACATCTTCTCTCGTCCTATCGACGTAAGCAAGTACACCATGATCTATGGCGGTGCTCAGAAGAACCTTTCTATGGCTGGTGTCACCTTTGTCATCGTTAAGGACGAGGCTTTGGGCAAGGTTACACGCACCATCCCCACAATGCTCGATTACCGCACGCACATCAAGGGTGGCTCAATGTTCAATACACCTCCCACAGTGCCCATCTACTGCGCTTTGCAGACTTTGAAGTGGATCAAGGCCAATGGTGGTGTGGCAGAGATGGAGCGTCGTGCTATCGAGAAGGCTGATGCACTGTATGGCGAGATCGACCGCAACAAGCTTTTCCGTGCCACAGTCGAGAACAAGGAGGATCGCAGCCGTATGAACATTTGCTTTGTTATGAACGATGAGTACAAGGAGCTCGAGGCTGAGTTCATGGCCTTCGCTACCGAGCGTGGCATGGTAGGCATCAAGGGTCACCGTAGTGTGGGTGGCTTCCGCGCATCTACCTATAACGCCGTAAGCATCGACGATGTTAACGCTCTCATTGGCTGCATGCAGGAGTTCGAGAAGCTTCACTAATCTAGAAACTGAGAAAAAGAAATCACATTGCCCTCCTTCATCCTTGACTTAAGGGTTGAGGAGGGTTTTAAAATTAACAAGATCCCAAGCCCCTGTACAGGATCATCGCCATGGCGAGGGTAGAGAGGGGTAAAAGAAATGGCAAAAGTATTGATTGCAACAGAGAAGCCCTTCAGCAAGGTTGCTGTAGACGGCATTCGCGAAGTGACAGATAAGGCAGGCTATGAGTTGGTACTGCTCGAGAAATATACTGAGAAGAGCCAGTTGCTCGAGGCTGTGGCAGATGTTGACGCACTCATCATCCGTTCGGACAAAGTTGACGCAGAGGTGCTCGACGCAGCCAAGAACCTGAAGATTGTGGTTCGTGCAGGTGCTGGATACGACAACATCGACCTGGCAGCTGCCACCGCTCACAACGTAGTGGCTATGAACACTCCCGGTCAGAACGCTAACAGCGTAGCCGAGCTCGTATTCGGTCTGCTCGTCTTCGGCGTACGTAACTTCTTCAACGGCACCAGCGGTACCGAGCTGATGGGTAAGAAGTTGGGTATCTTGGCCTTCGGCAACGTAGGTCGCAACGTGGCTCGTGTTGCCAAGGGCTTCGGCATGGACGTATACGCCTACGACGCTTTCTGCCCCGCAGAGGCTATCGAGGCTGCTGGTGTTCACGCAGTGGCTAACCAGGATGCACTCTTCGAGCAGTGTGACATCGTATCACTGCACATCCCCGCTACTCCCGAAACCAAGCAAAGCATCAACGCGGCCCTCGTCGGTAAGATGAAGAAGGGTGGTATCGTTGTCAACACCGCTCGCAAGGAGGTTATCAACGAGCCCGAGCTCCTCGCTCTCATGCAGGAGCGCACCGATCTTAAGTATCTGGCCGACATCAAACCCGATATGGATGCCGAGTTTGCAGCACAGTGCGCTGGTCGCTACTTCGCCACTCCCAAGAAGATGGGTGCACAGACAGCCGAGGCTAACGTTAACGCTGGCATCGCAGCCGCCAATCAGATCGTTGGCTTCATCGAGAACGGTATCACCAAGTTCCAGGTGAATAAGTAACATTATAGCTGTGTTTATACTATGGCAATAATCAAACCTTTTAGGGGCATTCGTCCTCCCAAAGAGCTTGTAGAGCAGGTGGAGAGCCGCCCATACGATGTGCTTGACAGTGAAGAGGCACGCGCCGAGGCTGGCGACAATGAGAAGAGCCTCTACCACATCATCAAGCCTGAGATAAACTTCGAACCCGGAACAAGCGAATACGATCCCAAGGTGTATCAGGAGGCTGCTCGTCAGTTCCAGATGTTTCAGGACAACGGATGGCTTGTTCAGGACACCAAGGAGCAGTACTACATCTATGCACAGACTTCGCACCTACCTGCCAATGGCGGTAAGGAGAAGACACAGTACGGACTTGTTATCGGAGCCTATCAGGGCGACTACCAGACAGGCGTCATCAAGAAGCACGAGTTGACACGCCGTGACAAGGAGGAAGACCGTATGAAGCATGTACGCGTGAACAATGCCAACATCGAGCCCGTCTTCTTTGCCTATCCCGACAACGCTGTCCTCGACAAACTCATCATGAAGTATGCTGCACAGCAGCCCGAGTATGACTTCATAGCTCCCATCGACGGTTTCCGCCATCAGCTGTGGATTGTCGACAACGACTCAGACATACAGCTCATCACCGATGAGTTTGCCAAGATGCCCGCACTCTATATTGCCGACGGACATCACCGCAGCGCAGCAGCTGCACTCGTAGGCTCTGAGAAGGCCAGCCAGAACCCCAACCACAAGGGCGACGAAGAGTATAACTTTTTCATGGCTGTGGCATTCCAGGCCAGCCAGCTCACCGTCCTCGACTACAATCGTGTGGTGAAAGATTTGAACGGTAACACCTCCGAGCAGTTCCTTGAGAAGCTCTCTAAGAACTTCATCGTAACACTCAAGGGTACAGACGAGTATCGTCCTCAGCATGCACATGAGTTCAGCCTCTATCTCGACGGAAATTGGTATGCGCTCAACGCCAAGGAGGGCACCTTTAACCCAAACGATCCCATTGGCGTACTGGACGTAGACATCAGTTCTCGACTCATCCTTCAGGATATCCTCGAACTGGGCGACCTTCGCAGCAGTCAGCGCATCGACTTTGTTGGCGGTTTGCGTGGTCTGGGCGAACTGAAGCGTCGTGTTGACAGCGGCGAGATGCGCGCAGCCCTTGCCCTCTACCCCGTCAGCATGCAGCAGATAATGGACATTGCCGACTCGGGCAACATCATGCCTCCCAAGGCTACATGGTTCGAGCCCAAGCTTCGCAGTGGACTTATCATTCACAAGCTGGACTAAAAAGAAGAAGAAGGACGAAAGAACCCAAGCATCTCATCTGCCATCGGAATCATCCCTGCGGGGATAGAGGGCAAATTAGAGAGGTACCTTTAAAACGGCTTTAATGCTGTTATGGGAAGTTCCTTCAAATCAGCTGTAATGCTGTAATGGTATAAAGCATTCTGTCCTCAAGGTTTTCGTATGTATAAGAGTTCTTCCTCTCAGGAAAATGACGAAAACAGATGTGGGGCAGATGCAGACCAATCTCTATAATATGTATATATGACAGATTCTTATCTCAGTATCACTACCCCTACTACAGCCGAGTATTCTGAGAAGCGCAGTAAGTTCCTGGCCTTTGCCTTCCCCGTCAAGACGACGGAGGAGGTGAAGGCTTTGGTAACTCAGCACGAGAAGGAATACTACGATGCACGACATGTATGCTATGCCTATATGCTTGGACATGAACGACTTGTATTCCGTGCCGTAGATAACGGGGAACCGAGTGGAACAGCTGGACGACCTATACTGGGACAAATAAACAGTGCTAACCTCACCGACATTCTCATTATTGTTGTGCGATATTTCGGTGGAGTGAAACTGGGTACATCTGGATTGACACAAGCCTACAAGATAGCCGCTGTGGCTGCCATCGAGAAGGCCGAAATACAGGAGTATACGGTTGACGACCGTGTGGACGTGAGCTTCGAATACACACTCATGAACAGCGTGATGCGTGTGGTAAAGGACGTCAACCCCAACATCCTGGGTCAGTCTTACGACAACAACTGCATTTTACACCTATCCATCCGACGTTCGCTCGTGCCGCAACTCATCGAGAAACTGCAACTTGTGAGGGGCGTCGAGGCAAAAGTTCTGGACATCGACAAGAACAATGAAGAAGAATAAACTAAGGCTGAAAGTGACGGCTGGAAGCATTGTGCTGGTCATGGCACTGACATCGTGCACTAAGACCGATGACAAAGTGGTGGTCATTACCGACACGCCCACATCGCCCGACATGACCGATATCAACATTCACGGTAAGGTGAACAGGGCTGCTATGAAGGGCATGAGAGATGCCAATGGGGCAGAGATTGGCGATTCGCTCGACAACGACTCTACCGACTTCTCGCTCGTGGACTGCTATCGTTGGGACGGCGAGATACATGGCAAGACTCTTGTGGTGAATGAAGCCGACGGCAGCGAGTATGAGATGAACATCCTCATCACGCTACTTCCATCCAGCACTAATATTTACGAGGGTGGTCTCGTGCTCTACATCGACGAAGACAACTTCGTCGAGGCTGTGGTGCGTGGTGAGGCTGAAGGAAACCACATCACCATCTACTATGTTCAGGATCGTGCTAACACCACCGGCGACCTCTTCACCGACGGCGACAAACTTTGTTTCTACGAGGTGCACAACGGCGAGTATTCTGCCAACTGGTACAAGGCCATGCATCGCTTTGTCAACGAATCGACCACCATCACTTTTAAATAATGAATCTTGGGTTCAGTCCACTTGATTCACATATTATTTTATACACATGATCATCCTCATCCTTACCTACGTCATCACTACCCTCATACTCTTTGTCGTGCTCACCATTCTTTGGGCACTGACTCGTTTGATACAGCGGCTTTGCGGCAGCACACAGCGTGCGTGCTATAGGCGATTCGGGTGGACGGGTACTGCCATTGCGCTGCTCTGGGCTGCGCTGCTCATCTACGGCTATGGCTGGGGCCGATGGTGCTACGAGGTAAGCGAGGTGGAGTATGAAGACGGACGATTGCCTCGCTCGTTCGATGGCTATAGCATAGTGCATATCAGCGACTTCCACCTTGAGGGCTTTGAGGACAATCCCGCCTATATTGACACCATGGTACAGGCTATAAACCGTCTACAGCCCGACCTCATCTGCTTCACCGGTGACCTCGTGTCGTTCTCGCACCATGGGGCTGAGCGTTTCAAGGAAAATCTATCACAAATGAAGGCTCGCGATGGGGTAGTAGCCATACTCGGAAACCACGACTACGCCGTGTATGAACGCAGTCTTGATTCGCTGCAACGCGAGGTAGACCGACAGCAACTTATCGACTTACAGCGCAATGAGTTAGGATGGAAACTACTGCTCAACGAAAACCTTACGCTGCACCACGGCACCGACAGCATTGCCATTCTGGGCTGCGAGAACCAGGCTTGCGGCATGCACCAACGCGTGCGCCGAGGCAGTCTGGCCACAACAATGCAAGGCACCGAGCATATGTTTCAGTTGCTCTTAGCTCACGACCCCTCGCAATGGGATGCTGAAGTGTTGAAATACAGTAAGATACCACTCACTTTGAGCGGACATACACATGCCATGCAGTGCCGTCTATGGGGCTGGACACCCTGCCGCTGGTTTATGAATCGTAGCGACGGAACCTATGACGAAGGAACGCAACATCTTTATGTGAATATCGGTCTGGGCGAACTGATGCCATTCCGCATCGGAGCCACACCCGAAATAACACATATCACCCTCAGAAGCAACGCAAAGAGCAGTACAAATGGGGTGTTTAAAGTCAGAAATTGATTTTTTGTCAAATTTTATCGGTATTCTTTTTGTATTATTAGGAATTATTCGTAACTTTGCATCGTATTAACAAAAAAATCAATAATTTAAGATTTAAGAAATTATGACAAAAGCAGAATTGGCAAAAGCCGTTGCAGAAGATTGCGGCTTGAATCAGGCTGATACTCTTGCAGCCATCGAGAGCGTAATGAAGATCATCAAAGATACCCTTTCTAAGAAAGAGAACGTTTACCTCCGTGGTTTTGGAACCTTCGACCTCAAGCATCGTGCAGAGAAGACTGCCCGCAACATCTCGAAGAACACCACTATCATCGTTCCCGCTCACGATCTTCCTCACTTCAAGCCCTGCAAGGAGTTCACCAACGCTTTGCTCGAGAAGTAATCTGTCTTAGGACAAATGCTCGATAGCGAGCCTGAGAGAGCCAATCACATGCACATTGTGACTGGCTCTCTTTCATTCTGATTATACTATACTTATATTCGCAAAGTGGACCCCTTGAACCCTTTTGGCAAAAAAACGAGTTGTATAATGACACTTGCTGAATGTGATCCAAATCTGGTCGACTTTATCATTTTTGACGTTAGCATAAAGAAATAAAGACGCTACGGCAGTTAACCGTCCAGCCTTGGTTGGACGGTTTATTCTCGCTGCGGTTTTCAAAAAAACTCCTAGCGTCTTTCAACCGTCCAACCAAGGCTGGACGGTTGACTGTTGCATGGTGATTCTGTCATTATGGCTACACCTGTCGTCGAAAAACGTAGCATGATTTGTGTAATTTACGCCAAAATACCCTTTAAACTACAAGGTGTGCACTCATTTTTGCAATACTTTGCGTGACTTATAAAACCAGCAAAAGGCCGCGAAATACGTCATATACCATTGACAGTGTGTTCGTTATGTACATTTTTATCAAACATGCAAAAAAACTCTCCGTCACCTTCGTCACTCTTCCGTCACCGCTTTCGTCACCGATAAGCACCTTATAAACAAAGAGTTACAAAAAGGTGACGGAGGTGACGGAGTTTTTATGAGTAATAAGATAATTATATTATATGGCCCATCACAGCATTGTCATCCCGACGTAGTGCAAAACTCATTTCATTCGGAATGACAACGCAGGATGCCAAATTGTATATCGCTCCCTAGTTATAAGATGCCGGCATATGGGTTGTCGGTGCGTGAAGCATTGTTGAGGGCATACCTCTCCTGGCCAGCTAGCTCCCATATAAAGTCAACGTGCTATTTCTCTAGAAGGAACTTCATGAAAGCATTCATCATTTGGCGACGGATGTTGGGTTCCTCCAGTTGTTCGATGGGGAAACCTAGCGTGATGGCATTGTAAGAAGCGCCCTTGTAGGCTATAGCTGCGGGTGACGAGGTGGTGCCATAGGTGAGGATGGGATTTGCTGTCCCCTCAGCTTGCAAGATGCTGGTGCGGGGTGTGCTGAGGTGGCGTTCGTTGGGCACCATAGTTAGTGTTCCCTTCGTATTCATTCCTTTTACCGCCAGTATGGAGTCGGCACGTTGTTCGCCACTGGCATCCCAATGCAGTATGCTGCGTGTGAAGTTGCGGTTCTGACTGGTTGTGGCATTGTCATGCTGCTGTACGTCGATTCCCACATATGCTCCGCTCATCAGCACTGAGGTTCCGCTTTGCGTAGCTGTCTCGATGGTCTTCATTATTTCGCGAGTGTAAACGGGCTTTGCCTCTTGCGAGTAGCCGTCGCATCGCTGTGCACCTACGATGATATCGAGGATGCGGTATGGGTGACGTGCTACAAAGGATGGAGTGAGGGTACTGCGCGAGCATGACGAGATATGATAGGCACCACCCTCGGAAATGTCGCGGGCATGAAGGGTGGGGTAGTCGAATGTGTTGCCTTTCTGCAAGATACCAACCCATTCCTGCGAACTATATCCCAATCCATCGCTTTGCTCTGAGTCGTAGCCGTCCTTGTTGAAGTAACGTTGCGGACCACAATATTCGGGTGTGCTATGGTATGGTACACCGGGGTCGGCCTTGACATTTAAGCCACGCTCGGTGGGTGTGTCGAAGGGCTGCGGTCCGGCAAGTCGAGTAAAGGTGTTAGCTATCAACACCATGGGTGCGGTATTTTCTCTGCTTATCATTCCGCACAACTCCTCGCTGGGCATGCTGGCACCGCCATCGTTCAGGGCTTCAACCTTGAAGCGGTACAGCTTGCCAGGCTCGGCTGTGACAAATGCCTGACATTCGTGAACGACTTCACCGTTATTCCATCCGCCATCGCCTTTGGCCGTATATAAAATATAAGAGGTGGGGGTGGCCGAAGGTTCGAGCTTGTCGAGAGTGGGCTGCCACGATAGTCGGAATCGATGATTCTCGGGTTCGGCCTCAACAGCCAGCGTGTTGACTGGCAGTGGCTGTACGCAATAGGGCGTGTCGCCATGCATCGTGGAGCAGAATTGCAGGATGGACTTGTAGATGGCTCTCGACATATAGAACTTGAAGGTAGGGTCGTGAGCCAGTGCTATCTCGGAAAGATTCTGATGCGAGAACATCTCAAAGATAATGCCTGGAATGCGTGGCACTCGCGACTCGCCGTAGTTCTTGTCCATATTGGTGCGTATCTCCCAATTGCCGAGAAGATCGGAGAGATCCCTCTTGCAGTTTTTCAACATCAGTCCGCTGAGCAGTCCTGAAGCCTTTCTGCTCACTCCGCTAGGCAGCAGTCCATCTTCAAACTCTGACGTATAGATACCTAGTGAACCAACCATCGACATGTCTTTGCGATAGCCAGCATCGCTGTGTAGAGCCAGCGAGAGTTCGATCGGCACGCACAGTCCCGAGTCGCCAGGCAGATAGACTGAGCCTCGTGCCATATAGTTGGTGGCAGCGGGCCGTGTCACGATGTCGTCGTTGTAGTCGTGCGTGCCCTTATAGGTGGAATATATGTCGTAGGGCAGACCGTACCACAGTGCACTGTAGCGTGCTGCTTCAAGATAACGTGGCAGTCCGCTTACACTTGGATGTCTGCCCAATGTGTCACATCGAGCCACATTTCCCATACCTCCACCAAAGCGCACTGCATCTGCAGTAATGGTTCCACGATAGCTGCTTATATTGCTAAGGCTCACATAGTTATCACTAGGTTTGCCAGAAGAGAAATCGAATGTACCTAGATAGACCCATGTACCTCCACCCATCTGCTGGTTAACCTTGACATGTGTGCTGATGCCTTTGTGGTGGATGACGTATTCGGCGTCGGGAACATTGGTGGGCAGGACCGGATAGGAAACGTAGACAGCATAATCACCATCTTTGGGCAACTGTGGAGTCCATAAAACGGTGCTAGTCATACGACGACTGTTCTGAGCATCGACAAAACGTGCTGTACCTTCTTTGTGTGGGTTCTGTTTGTCCTTGTATATGTTTCTAAGCTTAGCGAAACCCACTCCGGCATTTTGCCATTCCATGTTGCCGTTTATCTCTGCGTAGGTGCCCTCTTTACTTGGATTGTCGTTGTCAACTATTACCTCCTCCTTCATCCAGCATCGCTCCTTTGGCGCATAGGTCACGGCTCCGGCACGCTCCAACATGGGCATGATGAAGGACACGGTGAATGTCTGTGTAAGAAGGTCTTCGGTGGTGCAGTATAGTGGTGGACGTTCCCAAGCCCACTGACCTCGTTTTACGTCGTAGTAGCGTCCATGACTGGCCGAGATTGTCATGTGCCGTCCTAGTAGACCACGACTGGGTTGGTAAGGACGACTCACGTTGCGAGTCCACGCATTGCCTCTGTAAGCTATTGCTCCCCAATCCTTTTTCTCGATAATAGGTTTGTCCTGTGCATTCGGTATGTCAGAGTTACTCTGCCCATAACAAAAAGAGCTAGCTAGAATTGATAATATGATTAGGGAGAGGCGCATATTGAATTTTGTAGGGCTTAAATAAGGGTAGTAAAAAGGGTAGTAAAAGGGGAGTAAAAAGGTAGTAAAAGGGGAGTAAAAAGGACGAATGATTTTGTTTTAGGAAGTTAAAAGGAAGTTATAGGGAAGTAAAAGAAAGTTATAGGGAAGTAAAAGGAAGTTATAGGGAAGTAAAAGGAAGTTATGGGACGATACTTTTGGTAGACTGCGTCCCACTCTAAAGCTTAGATGACTTCAAGGAATATAAGCTTCTGACGAAATACCTTCGCATATTGTTGTATATAAAGCCAACATGATTTTCTGGAATATAAACCATTTTGAGTCGGGTAATGTACGGTTCTAGGCTCAACCAATTAGGAGAGCTAGAGAGTACTTGGACTATACAGCAAAGTTCTTAGGTATCTTTCCTTTTACGTCCTTAAAGTATTCTTTTATCTCGGCTATCTGTTCCTCTACATTGCCATTAGGTATGATGGTTTTCTTACAGCTTATAAGCTTTTTTTTGTAGTCAAGCGCATAGAGCAAAATTGGAAGTTCTGCTTTAAGTGCAATATAGTAAAATCCTTTTTTCCATTCCGTTACGGCTTTACGCGTTCCTTCTGGCGTGATGCATAGGTGGAATTGTTCTGCCTCCTTTGCATGCTTTGCCATTTGATCGGTGAGACTCATCTTTTTGTTTCGTTCGACTGGTATGCCGCCCAAATGCCTCATCAGTGGACCGAGAGGCCAGAAGAACCAGGACTTCTTCATCATAAAATCACATTTAAACCCCATAGCACGGCAATAGAGAATGCCGATAATAAAATCCCAATTCGAGGTGTGAGGGGCTAATGCAATAATAAATTTGTCGGGCTGCGCTTCTGTCACGTCAATGCTGAATCCCAGCCATTTAGTCAGTATCTTTCTGCAGAGTTTTTGCTTCATCCTAAACCTGTTATCTGTTCAATAATCTCATCTGTGCACTTTTCCATGTCGCCTTTGAGTTTTGCAAAAAACACTTTCGGCTTCATTCCGGGCTGAACATGACTGATGCGACAGATGCAGTCGTTTTGCATAGAGAAGATATTTGCCATCACGTTGTACACGTCTTCCTTGCCGGCATTGCTGTAATGGATCAGTGACAGACATTCGGCCAAAAGTTCTGAACAAATATAGTGGATGTTCTTTTTCAAAATTCTTCTTTTTGCCATAATTGTTTCGTTTTTAATGATGGATGGATGTTATTTGGGGTCTTTTACTTCATGCTTTTTGGCAACAATGCTATGATGGTAAAGTTGCTCAAAAAATCTATTTGGTTGTAAAATTACAATTTTTTTCGAATTTGCGCAAAACAAAACATGTTTTTTATGATTTGTGAGTTTGTTTTATGTTTTTTACGCAGAATAACAAGGGTTATTCCGTGTATTTTCGTAAATTTGCATGTCGAAATATACATTATTAGAAAATAAAGGCTATATTACTACTTCGCATTGATGCAATGAGGCCGCTTCACAATGGGTTTTCAAGCAAAGAGATATTGTTTTTCTGATGTATATTTAAGACAGAGTAATGTTCAGAATGAAAACAGTTTTATTATAAACCAAAATTAAATTAGAAATGGAAAAAAGTGCATTGCAGATTGCAAGAGCCGCTTATCAGCCCAAGTTGCCTAAGGCACTGCAGGGTCCTGTAAAGGCTCAGGAGGGTGCTGCCACCCAGAGTGTTGGTAACCAAGAGGAAATCAAGGCGTTGTTCCCCAACACCTATGGTATGCCTGTTGTCGAGTTTGTTCCTGCCGACAGCGAGAACAAGGAGGCCATCAACGTTGGTATCATCCTGTCTGGTGGTCAGGCTCCTGGTGGCCACAACGTCATCAGCGGTTTGTATGATGGTGTCAAGTCATTGAACAAGGACAGCAAGCTCTACGGCTTCCTGATGGGTCCTGGTGGCTTGGTTGACCACAAGTACTTGGAGTTTACCGACGAGTACATTGACGAGTATCGTAACACTGGTGGTTTCGACATCATCGGTTCTGGACGTACCAAGCTGGAGAAGGAGGCACAGTTCGAGAGCGGTATCGAGATTCTGCGCAAGCTGAACATCAAGGCTCTCGTCATCATCGGTGGTGACGACTCAAACACCAATGCTTGTGTTTTGGCCGAGTACTATGCAGCCAAGAAGTATGGCGTACAGGTTATCGGTTGCCCCAAGACCATCGATGGCGACTTGAAGAACGAGCAGATCGAGACCTCTTTCGGTTTCGACACCGCTTGTAAGACCTACTCTGAGCTCGTTGGTAACATTCAGCGTGACTGTAACTCAGCTCGCAAGTACTGGCACTTCATCAAGGTGATGGGTCGCTCAGCTTCTCACATCGCTTTGGAGTGCGCTCTGCAGTGTCAGCCCAACATCTGTCTCGTTAGCGAGGAAGTTGAGGCTAAGCAGATGTCATTGGACGATGTTGTAGAGTACATCGCTAAGGCTGTAGCTGTTCGTGCTGCTGATGGCAACAATTTCGGTACTGTTATCGTGCCCGAAGGTCTGATCGAGTTCATTCCCGCTATCAAGAAGCTCATCGCACAGCTCAATGAGGTTCTGACCGATCCCGCTACTGGCGAGCCCCGTGAGTTTGCTAACGCTGAGGCACAGATCGAGTTCGTACTGAGCAACATCACTGCCGAGAACAAGGCTGTATTGGAGTCTCTGCCCGCCGACGTTAAACGTCAGCTCTGCCTGGATCGTGACCCCCACGGCAACGTACAGGTATCGCTCATCGAGACCGAGAAGTTGCTCTCGGCTATGGTTGCCAAGAAGTTGGCAGAGTGGAAGGAAGCTGGCCAGTACAACGGCAAGTTCAGCGCTCAGCACCACTTCTTCGGTTACGAGGGTCGTTGCGCAGCTCCCTCTAACTACGATGCAGACTACTGCTACAGCCTCGGTTACAATGCTAGCCGTTTGATCAGCAATGGCAAGACCGGCTATATGTCAGTAATCAAGAACACTACTGCTCCTGCAGCAGAATGGATTGCCGGTGGTGTGCCCATCACAATGATGATGAACATCGAGCGTCGTAATGGTGCCAACAAGCCCGTTATCCGTAAAGCTCTTGTTGAGTTGGATGGCGCTCCCTTCAAGTTCTTCGCTGCTAACCGTGAAAAGTGGGCTAAGGAGACAGCTTACGTTTATCCCGGTCCCATCCAGTACTGGGGTCCCAGCGAGGTGTGCGACCAGTGCACCAAGACCTTGGCACTCGAGCAGGCTAAGTAATAAGGTTTTAAGGTTTTATGGTCGCTTCGCTTGGAGGTTTTAAGGTTATGAGGTTTTGAGGCTATGATGCAACTTGCAAACGTATTCTCCGTAAAATCGAATAACCGTAAAACCGAATAACCGTAAATCCGTAAAACCCAACAAACCCAAAATATGAGCATAGTAGGACGTCAACCTCGAAAGAGTACAAAAACAAAAACTACTGCCCGACGTAAGACAACACGTCGTGGCAGTAGTTTTAAACGCTCTAACCAAAGCTGGATAGTGCGTTTGTTTTCTCGTGTACCATCTTGGCTGCTGTGGCTTTTCGGATTATCCATTGCCATTGCCTACATCGTATTTATTTTGCAGATCGTACTGCATTTCTCCATGCCATGGAAGGCGCAATACGGCGAAGTCCCTGAACCAGGCAATTATCCTGTTCGTGGAATCGATATTTCACACTATCAGGAAGATATAGACTGGAATGTCCTTTCATCGGCCACACTCAACGGACACAAGTTGAGCTTTATTATTGTGAAAGCCACCGAAGGTGTATCAATTTCCGACAAATACTTCAAGAATAACTTTAAGCGTGCACGCAAGAATGGCTATGTGCGCGGAGCATACCATTTCTACATACCGGGACGTGATGCAAAAATGCAAGCTGATTTCTTCATCTCTAACGTAAAACTAGAGAAAGGCGACCTGCCACCAGTACTTGACATCGAGAAGCATGGTGGTATGAGCATTCAGGACTTGCAAGGCGAACTGTTGGAGTGGCTTCGTGTTGTAAAACAGCATTATGGGGTTAATCCCATCATCTACACCAACTATGCGTTCAAAATTAAATATTTGAACACAAAAGATTTTGACGAGTATCCTTTCTGGATTGCACATTACTACAAGGACGAACTGGATTATAATGGTCCTTGGATTATGTGGCAATATACCGACTGCGGCAAGGTGCTAGGCATTACAGGGAATGTTGACTGCAATGTCTTCAATGGTACTCGGGACGAACTGGACGATTTGTGTATTAAGTAGGGCACAAAATAAGGGCTAAGATTTATTCATAGCCCTTGATAAGTCTTTGACATGCATAGCAAGACTTTTTAGCTTTGCATTTATTTCATGCTAATTTGCGATTTGTTGATTTCCAGGACAAGCCAAGTGTCGCAATCGACTATGCTCATCCAGGAAATAGTTTAATCGTAAGTAAAGCTGGAATGATATAGTTTAGAGCTTGTTTGTTCTCCAAAGAATACGTCCTATTCTCAATTCCTCAGTGCTATAGACATCGCCATATTCGTCGATGGCCTTTTCTAGGTTGTCGGTTGCAGCCTCGTCGTAATACTCAAACAATTCATTCATTGCCTCTTCTCCCAGCACTTCCAGTCCGAAGTAATGCAAGTCTAGTTTTGTACCACTGGCAATGATGTTTTCCACATCATCCATTACCTCTTCAAAGTCCATGCCGTGATTATTGGCAAAATCATCGAGAGCCACGTGTCGGTCAATGGCCTGGATAAGTGCCATTTTGCGCTGTGATGTGGTGGGCTTTGTCACTTTGGGTGCAGACTGAATGGAAGTACCATCGCTCAGCACTTCACCTACAAGCCCTTCGATTGTTCCAACCTGCTCTTCCTCTTCTTCGTCGTTCAACTCCACTGAAGTCGGCTTTTTCAGGAATTTCTTACCCTTTGCCATAAGAGCCAGACCCTCGGAACGTGCCTTGACCAGTCCCATCTCAATGGCTTTGTCAATAGCCATCATCCAGTAGTCCTCGTCCTTATCATCACCGCATCCATAGTTCTCGGTATTGTCAAGTCCACGGTGGGTTATTTCCTTTGATTGTGCACCGGTAATATACTCAAGAAGCAAGTCTCTGTTCATTGACATTTGTACGTCGCCAAGAGACCGCAATATTTTACATATCGATTCTTTTCCTTCCATATCTATCGTTAAATTTGGGCGCAAAGATAGTACAACTTTTATAATGCACAAAGGATTTTAACGAAAAATATGATTTTTTTTTCTCCCTATTTCTTTTTAAAGTTGTATCTTTGCATAAACAACAAATTATAATAAGAGATGAAATTAGGTATATTGACCGCTATGTCGGTGGAATACAAGCAATTAGCTGCTATGATGGCTAATTCGCGCACAGTTTCTTTTGCCGAAGAAAGTTATCTTGTAGGCGAAATTGGAACATTGGAGGTAGTACTTTTGCAGTGTGGTATTGGAAAAGTCAATGCTGCAATGGGTGTTTCGTTGATGATTGAGAGAATGCACCCCGATGCCGTTCTCAGTACCGGCGTGGCTGGAGGCATTGATGATTGTCTGCACGTTATGGACGTTGTGGTAAGCAGTCAGACTGTATACCACGATATGTGGTGCGGTCCCGGCAATGTATGGGGTCAGGTTCAGGACATGCCCGAACGCTTCACTTGCGACGCGAAGATGGTGAAGGCTGCATTGGACACGGAGAGCGAGGTTCGCATCCTGGACGGTCTTATCTGTACCGGCGACTTGTTTGTGTCGAAGCCCGAAGAGCAGCAACTCATTAAAAGCCGTTTCCCCGAAGCCTTGGCCGTAGACATGGAGTCGGCAGCCATCGCTCAGGTTTGCTACCTTAAAAAAGTGCCCTTTGTTAGTTTCCGCATCATTAGCGACACACCGGGCCACAAAGACAACATCTCGCAGTATGTCGATTTCTGGAAGACGATGGCCGACAAGTCATTCGCCGTTACACGCGCGTACCTTAATAAATTACTATAAGTACCTCAATAAATTAGTAAAAGTACTGTTTGCGTTATGTTATTGGAAGTTTGTTGTGCAGATATTGACAGTGTAAAGGCAGCCGTTGAAGGCGGAGCACAGCGTGTTGAGCTGTGTGCTGATCTGGAATGCGACGGCCTCACCCCGTCCAGCGATCTTATACTCCAGGCCCTGGCCACTGGTATAAAGGTTCATGTCCTGATACGACCTCGTCCAGGCAATTTCGTCTATAATGAGGAGGAAGTTCGAGAGATGGAAAACTCTATCTTGACAGCCAAACGATTGGGGGCACACGGCGTTGTTATCGGAGCGCTGACCGAAGACGGAGACATCGATGTTGAGACGTGTCAGCGATTGGTGGATTGTGCCGAAGGAATGAACATCACCTTCCATCGTGCCTTTGATGTATGCAACGATCCCATTTTGGGCTTTTGCACGATAAACAATCTGGGCTGCAACCGCCTTCTCACCTCTGGCCAGAAACGAAGTGCGTTGGAAGGAGCGGCCTTGATACGCAAACTCGTTAATATGAGCCAAGTCAAGGAGAAGACTTCGGGCAGACGTTTTGTGGTGATGCCTGGAGCCGGACTGAGTGCCGACAATGTGGCACAACTGCTAGAGCAGACTCACGCCACCGAGGTGCACGGCTCTTTGCGAAGCCTGGTAGGTGGGGCTATGGTGACTACGGCGCAGAACGTTCGCGACGTGCTGGAAGCTGCCAACAAGTCTAAGGCAATAGTCTAGTATTGGGGCTTGCAGAATATCAGTCGCGTCTAAGGCAATCGATTAGTAATCAAGCTTGTATAGCTATCGTATTGAAGTGAGTATCGATTTCGATTGATAAATATTTTTGAGAGATTCAACAGATTCGTAATTCTAAAATTCTGTTACAAATGAAAAGAATTATAACCCTTGCACTTTTAGTGCTATGTATGCTCAATGTGCAGGCACAATGCCCGCTCAAAAACACAGCTTTTCAGGACGGCGAAAAGATTGGCTATGAACTTTACTTCAACTGGAAGTTTGTATGGGTGAAGGCTGGTTCGGCAATCTTCCTGACAAACAAGACCGTGCACAAAGGGCAGGATGCATTTCGCAGCTATCTGATAACGCGTACCAGCAAGTCGCTCGACAACTACTTCATGATGCGCGACACGCTGACTGGCGTCTTCACTACCGAAAATGTACCTCTCTACTACAAGAAGTCGGCCTTTGAAGGCAAGAAATATCGTAAAGACGAAGTGTGGTACGACTATAGTGGCGGACGTGTAAGTCTGACACAACGCTACCAGAATCCTGCTGGCCAAGTCACATCGCAGAAACACACGTCCGACGATTGCATTTACGACATGATGTCGCTGATGCAACGTGCTCGCAACATGAATGTTGACGACTTCAAGAAAGGGCAGAAGAAATACTTCAAGATGGCCGATGGCGACGACATCGACGATGTGTTTGTCATCTACAAGGGCAAGGAGACAATCTCGATGAAATCGGGCAATACGAAGTACAAGTGCCTGGTATTCTCGTTCATGGAGACCGAAGGCGGCAAGGACAAGGAGATCATTCGTTTCTTCATTACCGACGACGCCAACCATCTTCCTGTACGACTGGACATGAACCTCAAGTTCGGCTCTGCCAAGGCCTACATGATTTCAAGCAGCGGCTTGAAGAACCCCAATACGGCCAAGACAAAATAAGTTTAGAGGATTTTAGTTTAGAGTTTAGAGTGTAGAGTTTAGAGTAGTTGACTTAGTTTAGAGTTTAGAGTAGTTTTAAAGTTTAGAGTTAAGTTCTAAAGTTTCCCACCCTTGAACAATAATGTAATTAATGGGCAATTAATAATTAACAATGAGTAATGAGTAATGAGCAACAATGTGCGTCCTCGAACATATCACTGCGCCAGCCTCTCATTAATCACATTATACATTGTTCATTATTCATTATTCATTGCTCATTTTAAGTAATTTACTGGCAAATGCCAAAAGGTGAGAAACTTTAATTATTTAATACGTTGGATGAGACATGTATCATGCTGTCAATTTTAGTATTAAAAGTTAAAGTTTCCCACCCTGCCAAACGGGCTGAAAGCCCAGAAAGCATTCAGCCCAACGGCAAAGCGAAGCGACGCCTTGGGT
>JAGHUS010000020.1 GCA_018064685.1 Bacteroidales bacterium
TGTTTGGAACCAAAAATGGCACAAAAATGGCATAGAACATTTTCCTTCTTTGGCTTCTACACGATAAGTAGATAAATTCTTTTTTGTGCTATTTTTGTGCCATTTTTGGTTTCGAAAAGAAACCGTTATATGTCAGAAACTGTACTACAATCTATCAGCAATAGGATGCCATGAATTTGTGTTACGCGAAAATGAGAAGCAGGATGAAGGTGGGCGGTGGGCCAATGTTGCCTGTCCCCGTGACCCAGCTACATACCTACAAAGTTTGAAACACATGCACTGCTTGCACTAACCTTGTATCTTACAGAATGACATCGCGTTACAAGGTGCATGTATCTTGCACCAATCTTGCACTAGTCTTGCACTAAAAGTGTGGCATTCTTACTTTATAAATGCACGATGTTTCATCATCTCTTAGCGTACATTTCAACATTTCCCTTACGCCTTTTATGCAGTACACGCAGCATGTACCGCAAGGTACACTATGCATGTACCTCAAGGTACACCACGCATGTACCGCAGGGTACACCATACGTGTACCGCACCGAAAGTGCTAGGGAAATGAAAAGATGCCGCTAGACGAATAGGGCAATTGTGCTGCACGGCGTTAGTGGAAGACTAGTGGAAGACTAGTGGAAGTGAAACGGGGGACTTCCACCAGCAGAACATGCAGTGCTACAAGGTGATAGAGTATCTTAGTGGAAGAGTGCATGTAAAAAAAACATTTCAATTGTTGCGTGGACAATTTTCTTTCCGCGCATGGCGGAAAAAGCTTCCACCTTTTTAAATTTATATTGTGCTGCAATCTATCTTATCGTATTCCTTGTGTGTTCCTACCCAACGGATGTAAACTAATCCAGGAGTAAACATCACAACAATGACCAGACGATAATTAAAGAGGAATTGTTTCCCAATACTCAGAATTCCAGAATTAACAGAATAAAGAACCTCCGCAAACATCAGATCTTGGGAGTTGTACTAAACTCGCAAAAGTTCAGCCTGCGCCTGAGGCGTTAGCCGAAGAACTGATGTTTGCGGATGAATTCATTTAGCGGATAGAAGGGCCCTCTCAGCAGTTCTGAAGCTTCATTCTACTCATTCAAAACTCGCCAAAATAAAGAATTATCGTTAAAAATGGCGAAGATTCTTGGAAGATAAGAAAATCTTAACTATCTTTGTCCCAACAAATAACAAGAAATTCGCAATGTTATGAACTACAATATTGTTGGGCGAGAAAATGAAATCTCAGAACTTGAATATCTCTTGGGTAGTGACAAGTCGGAGTTTCTGGCTGTCTATGGACGCAGGCGTGTAGGAAAATCATTTCTCGTTGATGAGGTTTACGGTTCGGTTATGGCGTTCCGAACTGTTGGCGTCTTCATCAAAAGCGAAGAGTTGAGCGAGGAGTCTTATCGTCAGAAACAATTGAAGCATTTCTATGAAAGCCTGCTGGATTACGGATTGCCTGCCACAACGGAATGTCCCAAAACTTGGCTGCAAGCCTTTTCGTTATTGAAACAGTTACTTAGAAGAAAGCGTGCGAAGAGAAAGGTGGTTTTCCTGGACGAACTCCCTTGGATGGCAGGACCGAAATCTGCCGACTTTATTGCCGAATTGGGATTCTTCTGGAATAACTTTGCCGCTGTGCAACGAAACATTGTGCTGGTGGTGTGCGGTAGTGCAACGAGCTGGATGCTTGACAATGTGATACATGAGTACGGTGGTTTGCATGGACGGCTTACATCGCAGATGCATGTACGACCATTCACATTGAATGAATGTGAGCGTTATTATCACAAACGCCACTTCCATCTGAGTCACTATGAGATGGTACTTGCCTACATGGCTTTGGGCGGTATTCCTTACTATCTCGATCTGCTTCGTAAGGAACGTACGCTTACGGAGAATCTTGATGAGTTCTTCTTCCAAAAGACCAAAGCGAAACAGGAGTTTGAGGATGTGTATGTAGGCCTCTTTAATTCAAAAGACAATTACGTAGGCATCGTCAGAGCTTTGGGAGGGCAATTCTATGGCATGACGCGAACAGAAATCTCTCAGGCGATAGGCCAGAAGAGTGGTGGCGGGTTATCCAAGATGCTCGAGAACCTTGAAGAATCGGATGTAATCCGTACCTATACGCGATATGGTGGTCCCCAGAAGGAAACAGTTTATCAGCTGGTGGATTTCTTCTCGCTGTTCTATCTTCGCCACATAGAGAAAAGAGTGAATGTTCAGAAAGGCTGGAAGTCATTGCAGCGCTCACCGCAATTCTTCGCATGGGCAGGAATAACGTTCGAGCTTGTGGTGATGATGCATCAGCAACAACTTGCAAGTGCCCTTCGCTTGGGTACTATCAGTGCATGCTATTGTTGGAAAGGTATGTCAGCAGCAGGCACAGGTGCCCAGATAGATATGGTTCTGGAGTGGAAGGGCGAACGAACCGACTATCTATTTGAGATAAAATTCTCGGAGAGCGTGTATACCATAGACGCGGATTATGAGCAGAATCTGCGCAATAAGATCGATGCATTCCTGCATTCAAAGAAACATAATCCCATCCACTCAATAAACATGGTCATGCTTACAACCTTTGGTTTGACTCAAGGAATACACAACGCCCCCATTGATACCGGATTGACAATGGATGTGCTCTTTAGGGAGTAACTTCAGAACAAAGAACATCCGCAAACATCAGATTCTCGGAGTTGTTGTGAACTCGCAAAAGAACTGATGTTTGCAGATGATTAAATTATGCAGATAGGGAGACTGTCCCGATCATCCCGATTTAAACAATCCGAGACTCTTTACCATTCGTGTCTATCAAATGGTGCTTTTCTGGGTGGGGTGTCACCATACTTTATTGGCTTATGCTCGCATCCAATATTCCAAATACCAAATGCTGGTAAAATACATGCGGGCAAAGCCACAATTCCTCCAAATGTGTGTGCTATTCCAACTTTACGTCTATGTTTCACATACCTCTTCCAATTTATCTCATCCACGCGATTTGCTTCAATCATATTCTGTTCATGGATTCGCATTTGCTCTTCATCGAATGGAATGTCTCCATCTATAATACCTGCCGTATATGAATTATCGTTGTGTTTATTGAGTTCTTCGATGTCATTACGCCAAAGCTGTACATTTTTACTCTCAATCTTTCCGCATTCTACATTGATGGAATTCACAAAGATGCGATTTCTGCACGTTGACCATTTTGCCATAGAATAATCATACGAATACGGTATTACGAACTCGACAACCTCTTTGTTGTCGAACGCTGTGAGTGAATGAATTCCAGGCTCTTTGATAAGAGCTGGTAATTTTGTTATACCACGAACATTTGTCTCGTTGAGGGGCAATGCCCATTTCGCATAAGGGGGGATAGTCATTAATACTCCCGACTCATTCGTCTGTACATTATTTATGGCATCTTGCACATTGTTGAAAGTCGTGCTTCTTGATGAGCGAACATCTTTGAATAACTGGTTTGAATAACCGTCATACAGGACATAGCTCTTCGATTTGTCAATAATAAGATTTTTGTTGGAATTGTTCATGATAACCAAGGATATAACAAAATTCTTATCTATAGTATATTGAACGTCAAAATCTTTATAATGGCATGTCAGTCCTCGTATTTCAACTTTTGCTTTCTCATCCATATTTTGCACGCCAAAATAACAAGTGTTCTTTATCGTTTTCGTATAAGGGACAGGTTCGGGTTGTAGATTTGGCTGAACGTAGGTAGGGCAAGCACAGGATGATAACAAAGTGCATAGTAATCCTAGTGCAATAAGAATGTGTGAATAATATTTCATAAATAGAAAGAATAAGAGAAGGGCGTAACCCTGTCCGACTTATTCTTCATTCAGGCACCGCCAAGCGCCCATAGGTAAACAAGTACGAACGAAAGGTCACGCCCCTATACGGGACGTGAGCCAATCACTGACTTGTTCTCACCTATATTCAATTTTTGGCGGTTTTGAATGAAGAGAACAAGAGCGAAAGCTCTACGTTATATTATGTATGTCGAACGGATTCCGCATCACCCTCCGTAGTTAATAATTTGTTTATTTTATACGAATTGGTGAAGTGGCTGCACGCATGGTGCACCGTTCTTCTGTTTGCTGTTGATGTCTGTTTCGTATCGTCAAGCCCGGAGGCTATGACTTGATGGTTCTTTTCTTTGTTAGTGGGTTAAACAATGATATAAACTATAATTCCTCAATTTGTTCTGTTGAGAGGCCTGTAGCTTGAGATATTTGTTCCGCTGAAAGCCCCATGGAGAGAAGATTGTGGGCAATTGCTATCGCTTTTAAGTTTTCACCTTCAATGCGTCCTTCTGCTCGACCTTCTGCTCGACCTTCTGCTCGGCCCTCTGCTCGGCCCTCTGCTCGGCCCTCCTTGATGGCCGATGCAATGCAGTCGTTCTGCACCATGATGTCTTCCAAATGTCTATCGTACGATATCTGTTCTTCTCGTGACATTTGCATATAGAGGAGGTTTTGGCGAGCTTGCTGAAGGCCTGGAACGGTGGTGTCATCTTTGATGTGTCCTGAACGCAGATAGTCAAGCCACTCTTCAAGCGGGGTTGTTGCTACTTTGTTAAATTCATTCACGCGTATGAGATAGTATTCCGGGAACACCTGCTCTGGAGTCTTCATCTCGATGACATCTTTCTCCTTGGTCGTAATCTGAAGAGTGTCGCCGGTATGGACCCCCTTGAAGGTTGTCTGTCCGTGATACAGGTAATCGGCACCCTTGCCCAGGTCGAAATATAGAATGCTGATGGAGTACACCTTCTTCACCTTCTCATAACTCTCGCCCAGATGGATGTGTTCTGTGATAGACTTTGCTACCCCATAAAGGATACGCTCAAGATAATGCAGCTGGCGCGTGAGCTGTATCTCCACGATGATAATTTCGCCTTTCGAGTTCTTGGCTTTTATGTCAACACGATTGAACTTGTCGTCTTCTGCCTCCTGATTACCTTCGCTCTCAAGTATCTCGTCAATATGCACTTCCTCGCCCAGAAGAACAGTTATCAGTCCCTCCAGTACACAGAAATTAGCTTTGTTCCTGAGCATTCGTTTTGCAGCCCAGTCGAACCTTACATATTTATCCTTTGCCATAGCTTACAGACTTTTGCTTGCAAAAATAATATATTTACGTCAAACAAACAAGTTTTTCCAAGAAAAAGCAAAAACTTCGCTCAAACACACCTTGTGGACTATAGGACTTACAAATTAAATTGCCACACTGGAAGGCGGGTGTCATCTCGACACTCGCCTCCCGTTCTAATCCAATTCTGTATGACAATATTCAACTTATGGCAGTACGTTGACATTCACGACGAAGGAGCAGTCTTCCCACTTGCCTTTGGGGTGCAGCAGGTCGGGCTCGCTCCACTTGTGGAATTCCATCAGGAGGTTTCCGTTTACGTTCTGCACCTCGGCCTTGAATGAAACACCGCGATGGGGCAGCTTGGCGGAATAGTCGTGGATGCCGAGGATGTGATAGACGCCGTTGTCGTAGACGATGTTGTTGATCTCTAACGATCCGTAGATGTATTTCTTGGCAAAGTGCTGCGAATAGAAGTTCTCGCAGAAGTACTTGAGGAGGCGGGTCATCAGGGCGCGCTCTGAGGTCATCACCTTGCGTGTCTCCATCAGTGTGGTGGTGGTGTGGTTGGCGAGGAGTTCGCTGTTCATGTCGTTGTTGGCACTGGCTGTGGCATTCAGGCACAGCAGGCAGATCAGGACTGCCAGGATGCGCTTCGTGTTCTTGACGATGTTGTGGGTGTGGGTGGTGCGGTTCTGATTGTTGAAGGTTGTCATAATGCTTGATGTTTAAAATTATCTTTTTTCGTTTTCTTGCTTTGTCATCGCTCCGTCGCGCTGACATTTATATAGAGCGGGCAAACTTGTGATTTCTATCACCAGAAAAAAAGATTTTTTCAGAAACCGAGCTGTACGAATAAAAAAAGAACCGCCCCTCGAGTATGAGGAACGGTTCCATTAATTATTGTCTTTCCCACTACGCTACTTTCGCGGTAGCGTTTCTCCCTCCACGGGGGGAGATGGGAGAGAGGGGTCTTTAGAGCTGGGGACCAGCTGCAACGAGTGCCTGACCAGCCTCGTTGGTGGTGTACTTAGCGAAGTTCTTGATGAAGCGAGCTGCCAAATCCTTAGCCTTCTCCTCCCAGATAGAAGCCTCAGCGTAGGTGTCGCGAGGATCGAGGATAGCGGGATTTACGTTGGGCAGAGCGGTGGGAACCTCGAAGTTGAACATGGGGATCATCTTGGTCTCAGCCTTCAGGATGCTGCCATCGAGGATAGCGTCGATGATACCACGAGTATCGGGGATAGAGATACGCTTGCCGGTACCGTTCCAACCAGTGTTAACGAGGTAAGCCTTAGCGCCGTTAGCGTTCATCTTCTTAACGAGCTCCTGAGCGTACTTTGTGGGGTGCAGCTCGAGGAATGCCTGACCGAAGCAAGCTGAGAAGGTGGGAGTGGGCTCGGTGATGCCGCGCTCGGTACCAGCCAACTTAGCGGTGAAACCTGACAGGAAGTAGTACTGAGTCTGCTCGGGAGTCAGGATTGATACGGGAGGCAATACGCCGAATGCATCAGCTGAGAGGAAGATAACGTTCTTAGCAGCGGGAGCTGAAGAACCGGGCTGGATGTTGTTGATGTGGTTGATGGGATAAGAAACACGAGTGTTCTCGGTTACGCTCTTATCGTTGAAGTCGATCTTACCATCAGCAGCTACGGTTACGTTCTCGAGAAGAGCGTTGCGCTTGATAGCACCGTAGATGTCGGGCTCGTTCTCCTTGCTCAGGCCGATAACCTTAGCGTAGCAACCACCCTCGAAGTTGAAGACGCCGTTGTCGTCCCATCCGTGCTCGTCATCACCGATAAGGCGACGCTTGGGATCGGTTGACAGAGTGGTCTTACCGGTACCAGAGAGGCCGAAGAAGATAGCGGTCTCCTCACCGTCCATGTTACAGTTGGCAGAGCAGTGCATAGAAGCGATGCCCTGGAGGGGAAGGTAGTAGTTCATCATTGAGAACATACCCTTCTTCATCTCACCACCATACCAGGTGTTGATGATAACCTGCTCGCGGCTGGTTACGTTGAAGGCAACGCAAGTCTCGCTGTTCAGGCCGAGCTCAGCATAGTTCTCAACCTTAGCCTTAGAAGCGTTGTAGATTACGAAGTTGGGCTCGAAGTTCTCCAACTCCTCAGCGGTGGGCTGGATGAACATGTTGGTAACGAAGTGTGCCTGCCATGCTACCTCAACAATGAAGCGAACAGCCATGCGGGTGTCCTTGTTAGCACCGCAGAATGCGTCAACAACGTAGAGGTTCTTGTTGCAGAGCTCCTTAACAGCCAGGTCCTTAACGGTAGCCCAAACCTCCTCGGTCATGGGGTGGTTGTCGTTCTTATAACCCTCGGTGGTCCACCATACAGTGTCCTTTGAGTTCTCGTCCATTACGATGTACTTGTCCTTGGGTGAACGGCCGGTGTAGATACCAGTCATTACGTTAACAGCGTCGAGCTCGGTGTTCTGACCTACCTCGTAGCCCTCGAGACCAGCCTTGGTCTCCTCAGCGAACAGTACCTCGTAAGAAGGATTGTGGGCAATCACGGTTGAACCAGTGATGCCGTACTTAGTCAAATCTAATGTTGCCATTGGTTTTAAAATATTAAATGATTAAACTTCTTTTTCTTTTTACTCTCATGTGTGTTTGTGCGTCGCATTCGCACAAACGCCTTCTTTTAGGCGATACAAAAGTACTGCTTTATTTTGAATTTGCGAAATGATTAACTTATTTTTTTATATTGCGTGCGTCAAAAAATCAATTTTGCAAAACGTCCTTTGCAATTTCAAAGCATATTTATCGTATTTGCACAGATTTAGCAGAATACAATCCTCTATAACAAGGGGAAGACAGCTTAACCGTCGGACGAGAACCTTGACTTGATATTCCGCATCAACCCGTCATATTTAGCCCTCTTCACGGCAGAACCCTTGAAGAGTGACTGATATTGTTCTGGGGTGAGTTGCTGCCAGTCGGTGGGAGTCATGCTGAGCAGTTCCTGACTGGGACGGAACTGCGGCTCGGCTGTGGGGGTGCCGTGCAGGTGCGGACAGGCCTTCGTGCAACGGTCGCAGCCATAGAAGGTGTCGCTCATCATGGCCTTTGCCTCGGCAGGTATGTCACCGCGATTCTCGATGGTGAGATAGCTGAGGCATCGGCGGGAGTCGAAGCAATGACTTTCGGGCCCCAAGACACCCCCTTCCAGGAGTTGGGGCTCGGTGATAGCCCCCATCGGACAGGCATCGATGCACTTGCTACAACGTCCGCAATGATTTGACATCGGCGAGTCGTAGGCATCCATCTCTTCCTGCACAAACAACTCACCCAGAAAGAATGTACTGCCTACATGCGGCACCACAAGCTGTGAGTGCTTGCCAATCCAGCCCAAGCCACACCGCCAAGCCCAATAACGTTCGGGGACAGGGGCTGTGTCGACAAAGCAACGGCCATGCAGACCAATGGCATCCATCAGCTGCGACATACGCTCTCGCAGCAAATCGTGATAGTCCCGTCCTTGCGCATACCAGGCAATGCCATCGGCAACACGCTCAGGAAAATAATTGAAGGCCAAGCTGATGACAGTGCGCGTACCCTCCACCAGCAAACGCGGATCCATGCGTTTCTCGAAGTGATTTTCCAGATAATGCATGTCGGCCTGCCTCCCCTCGTCCAGCCACCGACGGTAGGCGTCGACATACCGCGCATCGACGGGTTCGGCAGGGGCCATACCGCAAAGGGCAAAACCCAGACGCCTGGCCTCTGCCTTCACACAATCACTCGCAATGGGCTTGTACGAAGGTGATGCAGCGGAATTCTCTTTTTGATTCTGCTCGTGCATGAGTCAGCGGAATAATTAGGATAGAAGAGAGAAGAAGCTAGAATGGAGAAAGAAGAATAGAGGGAGGAGAATGAAAAAAGAAGAATTAAGAATATGCAAATCTATTCTTCCCTCTTCTTTCTTAATTCTTACTCATGATTAGTCGAACACCTTGAACTCATAGCCCTGGTCGCGCAACCACTGCAACGACTCGGGCAAGGCGCTTTTCAGTTTGTCGATACTCTTGACAGAGTCGTGAAAGGTGATGATGCTGCCATTGCGTGCATAGCGCTTCACGTTGTTGACAATATCTTCGGGCGTCATCCACTTACTGTAATCGCGCGTAACGAGGTCCCACATGATGATGCGGTAACGCGAACTGAGACGCATATACTGCGAAGGCTTCATCCAGCCATGAGGCGGACGGAAGAGGTCGGTCTTGAGCAGGATATTGGCCTTGTCGGTATTGCGCAGATAGCGCCAACTCCACCATTTGAAGCCTCCGATGTGGTTGTAGGTATGGTTGCCTATACGGTGACCGCGCCGACGAACCTCCTCGAGCAGATGCGGATACTTATGGGCATTGTCGCCCACCATAAAGAAGGTGGCCTTGATGCCAAAGTCGTCGAGCGTGTCGAGAATGAAAGGGGTTGCTTCAGGAATAGGACCATCGTCAAAGGTCAGATAGACTGACTTTTGACGATGATCCATTCGCCACGTGGCTCTGGGATAGAGCCAACGCAGGTAGATTGCAGGTTGTTCGATAAACACGAGTTAGAGGCGTGTTTAGTAATACATGCCAGAGGCCTCATCCATGGCGTCCATGGGTGTAGTGCGAGTCTGGAAAGACATATAGGCACTGCCGAAGGCCTTCTCATACTCGGCATACTTGTTCGAACCCGTCTCCTTGAGAGCCTCAAGAGCCATATTAAACTGCATGAGGTAGTACTGGCACTCATCGGCATTCATGGCGAAGTCGTAACGCAGATACCAGTCGACATACTGGCGGACGTTGTGCAGCAAAGGCAAGAGGATATCCTCGGCCTTCTTCTTGTTGCCCAACTTAATCCATGCCTTAGCCATGTCGATACTACCGCTCATGTATGAATGAGGAACAGTAGTGGCGGGAAGTTCCTTCTCGGCCTTCTCCAACGCCTTTTTAGCCATATCGGTCTTACCTTCCTGCATCAAAGCCTGAATGAGGATAGAGAACATGCGACGGTGTGTGTTGGCCATACGCATGATGGTCTCGTCCACATAGAAGTCGGGATTGCTGAGGCCGCCGTACTTGAACTTATTCATCAAGTTGTCGTACATACGCTTGGTGTCGACACGCATGCCCGAATCCGAGGTGCTGAAGGGAGTGATGCGGTATGCCAGACCCTCCTGTACGAAGTTGTTGCCCAGCGAACCGTAGTTGTCACCACCCACGGTGACGGCTACGTACATAGGACGCTTCCAGTTGCAGCCACGCAGCATCTCGTACATCATCATCTCTGACTTATACACTGCGCTCTTGCCAGAGAGCGAGATGTGCATCACATCGTTTATCAACGTGTCGGCAATCATCATGCCGCTCTCCTTCACAGCGTTCTTGTCCACCGTAATCTGCACGTCGTCAGTGGGGAAGATAGGACCGCGCACGTACTTAGCACGCCAGCGGGCCATCTCGGCCATTTGTCGGTATTGTCCTGCATTCTCACGGTTGCCGCTATAAGCAGCCTCCTCAGCTGCGCTGTCGTAGCTTGAAGCCAAAGACATTGCGTCATTGTAAAGGCGCTCCTTGAGTTCCTTGACCTTGGGATCCTTGTCCAGAATCCACTTGTCGATGATGGTACCCAACTCATAAGGATTGGCTCCCAGACTGCGCAGCATCTCGGGATCGTTGGCGTATTCTTCCAGCACATCGTCCAGCACATTGGGCTCGACAATAACGTACTCGTTGGTGCCGGTGACATACTTCAGACGAGGCCAGCTGATGGGCAATGCAGGTGAGTCGTACGAGGGTCGCTTCATCTGGTCGATGTACCAGTCGGTCTGCAGATAAGAGAGGTTGCAGACACGGGCATCGGTACGGAAGCCTTCGGTCTCCTGGTTGTACCAGAGGGGGAAGGTATCGTTATCGCCATTGGTGAAGATGATGGGGTTGCCTTCTTCCTGCAGTGACATCAGGTAGTTCTGACCGAAGTCACGACAGGTGTAACGTCCGCTGCGATCGTGGTCATCCCAGTTCTGCGCAGCCATCTGGATGGGCACGAGAACGCAGATTGCGGGAATGGCTGCAGCAATGACGGGCTGCTTCTTGAAGACCTTGTTCAGCCAGTCGGTGATGGCTGTAGCACCCAGACCAATCCAAATGGCAAAGGCGTAGAACGAACCAGCATAAGCATAGTCACGCTCGCGAGGCTGCTGGGGTGTCTGGTTCAGGTACAGCACAATGGCCAGACCCGTCATGAAGAACAGGAAGAACACCACCCAGAACTGCTTCACGCTTTCCTGCGAACGCAGAATCTGCCAGAAGAGACCGATGAGACCGAGGATGAGGGGCAGCATATAATATACGTTGTGTCCCTTGTTCTCCTTCAACTCGTCGGGCAACTGATCCTGAGGACCGAGTCGCATATCGTCGAAAGCAGAGATACCCGACAGCCAGTTGCCATGCTCAAGTTCGCCATTGCCTTGGATATCGTTCTGACGACCGGCAAAGTTCCACATGAAGTAACGCATGTACATGTAGTTAATCTGGTAGCTGAAGAAGAACTTCAGATTATCCAAGAACGTGGGCACCTTGATGGTCTTCGTGCCCATATAAGGATCGTCAACCACTACGTCGCGTCCCGTAAAGTCATCGCCGAGAAGGCTCTTGTAGGCTGCTTCGTGGCGGTCGCTGTACATACGGGGGAAGAGCATGTTGACCTGATACTTGTAGTCCTTCTTGTGGTCGATGATGATATACTTGTCGGGCTCGTCGGCCGATTCCTTCTCCTTGCGTTGGTAGATGGCTGCGCCCTCGGACATTTTGGGGCTGCCATTCTCGTCGTAGGCGATGGGCGAGTTGAAGACCTGTCCGTAGAGCAAAGGACGGTCGCCATACTGCTCGCGGCCAAGGTACTCACCCAGTGTAAAGATATCCTCGGGCGAGTTCTGGTCCATAGGTGTGTTGGCACTACTGCGGATGACGATGACGGCATACGAACTGTAGCCAATCATGATGAGCAGCATGCACAACAGCGAGGTGTTCTTGAAACGGGCTGACACGAGGTCCTTCCACCACAGACAAACGGCCAGAGCACCCAGAACAAGAAAGCCGATAAAGATGCTAGAGCCGCCATGGCCATAGAAGGGAATACCCAAGAGACCGACGCTCAACAGGTAGGCCACATTGCCACGGGTCTTGCTCTTTCCGGTATTGGACTCCCAAATGGCCCACAGCACAACGCCCACCAACACGATGAGGTAGATGATAAGGCCAGTGTTGAAACTGCAGCCAAGCGTATTGACGAAGAGCAGTTCGAACCAGCCACCCACCTTCACGATGCCAGGCACGATGCCATAAAGCACCACTGCAACCAGGGCGCAACTGATAGCCAATGCCATCAACGTGCCCTTGACATTGGCATTGGGGAACTTACGATAGTAATAGATAAGCACCAATGCGGGCAGACAGAGCAGGTTGAGCAAGTGCACACCGATACTCAAACCCGTCATATAGGCAATGAGGATAAGCCAGCGGTCGCTGTGAGGCTCGTCGGCATGGTCCTCCCACTTCAGCATCAACCACACAACAAGGGCTGTGAACAACGAAGAGTAGGCATACACCTCACCCTCGACAGCCGAGAACCAGAACGTGTCGCTCCAGCAATAAGCCAAAGCTCCGACAGTGGCACTAACCTGAGTAGTAATGAGTTGCGCAGTGGTTATCTCTTGCGGAATGGTACTGCCACCAGCAGGCGTCTTGCATACCAGACGGCGTACAAGGTGCGAGATAGTCCAATAGAGGAACAAAATACACAGGGCGCTGAACAAGGCCGACATGATATTCACCATCTTGGCCACATCGGCAGGGTCGCTCACAAACTGTGAGAAGAGGTTTGCCGTCAACATAAAGAAGGGTGCGCCTGGGGGATGACCAACCTCCAGCTTATAGCCGGTGGTAATAAACTCAGGGCAATCCCAGAAACTTGCGGTGGGCTCCACGGTACTGCAGTAAGTCCATGCTGCCACAGCAAAAATAAGCCAACCCATCAGGTTGTCTACTAGTCTGAAACGCTTCATTTATTATTTGTTTATTTGATAAGTATACTTTTCGGCTGCAAAATTAAGCCATTTCTATAAGAAAAACAAATTTATTAGCACAATTTAGGTTTTCGCCCACATCGCTTTGATTCTTTTGGGGCTATCAAAGCGATGAAACGCAGAATATGAGGATGGCATAACGCGCTGCCTTTCCAATGAAGATGGTCAGAAGAGACATCCACGGATTCAGACGCATATAGCCCATCATAACGGCAATGGCACTGCCCAATATAGGAACGAAACAGAGCACACCGGCCCACGCTCCGTATTTCTGCAAGAGTCGCTCGTTCCGTGCTCGCTTGTCGGGATTCTTAGGCATGAGCCGTTCGCGCCACGACTCCTTACCCACTCTGCCTATACCGTAATTGAACATACTACCGCCCACATTACCTATTGTAGCAGAGACAAAGAGGGGAAGTGGTTCGGCTCCACCCACCTGCAGCATCACCATGACCGTCTCACTACTGAACGGAAAGACACTACCCGCAATGAAGGCGGCCACAAACATGCCCAGATAACCGTACTGGACCAGAAAATCAACAAATGACTCCAAGTGATGTGATAGTTAAGAGTTGGTATATCTATAATGAATGTCCAGAATGGACAGAATGAACAGAATGGGCAGAATGGGCACTGACCCTGAATCAGACCAAGGCAGCTACACAAACCAGAAAAGATTAAGATAGCCTAATGCACAGAATCCCAAGAAGGAAAGGACGAAAAGCGCATTGGTAAACCAAGAACTGGTCAGTGCAAAGAAATGGGCGATGAGAGGCGATGAGGTGACAAGGAGCATGGGCATCCACTCGTCGAGATGCTGAGGCTGCGCGCCAACGAAGGCTTCGATAAGCACAAACTGACACACAAAGGCATACAGGAGCATTCGTGTCTGAATCTTGTCGTTATAGCTGGTAGCAAGATAATGCCACATACCTACCAAGCCCAAGAAGGAGACGAAGCCCCAAGAGGCTATCTGCGATATACTGAGTGACAGATAGGAATTGACATCAAGATAGGTGTACGTCGTCAGCACTGCAAGCCATTGCTGAATGGCTGCATAGTCATCGACCACCACCCAATAGGCACCCCATGCAGCAAGGGGAAGCGAACAGCCTATCAAAGCAGCAAAGAAGGTGCGCAGTGTGGTACTGCGAAGAAAGAACGTCTGATGCCAAAGGAAGATGGGCAGGAAGCACACCATGTGAGGCACAAAGATACTGCCCAAACCTATCATCAAGGCATAATGGAAGGTACTCACCTCGCAGCCACGTCGCTGATAGGTACTAAACAACTGATAATAAGCCACCGACAAGCACAACACCGCCACAAGACTAGGCGAGTAGGTGTGCAGGACAGGAATGGTGGACACGCACACAAGCCAGACGGACGAGACCATGCGGCTCCTCACACGAATGAGCATGTTCACATTGTTCATCTCGACAAGCGCATACGTCGTCAGTGCCACAATGCCCAAGGCTATGAGATGAGAACGTTCGAAAGAGCTCGAAACAGAGTCGGCATCTTGAGCCAAAGGGAACCACCACAGCAGTACTGCCACTACAGCACATACGGGCAGTGTAAAAACACTACCCGATATGTGATTCTGTAGTCTATCTCTTCTCATTATAATAATATAATGTACGCGCGAAAAGTCCTACCCTAGCTTCGCAACATTGGCAGGAGAATAAAAATATTACAGATCCTGACCGATGTCGTGACGATAGTATTTGCCCTGGAACTGGATCTTCTCCACTTCCTGCATGCTATGAGCCAATGCCTCGGCCTTGTCCTTGCCATAACTGCTCACGGCAATGACACGACCACCGGCGGTCACAACCTGACCGTCTTTCAATGCGGTTCCGGCATGGAAGACGATGCTGCCCTCCACGTCATTGATACCTGTCATGGGGAAGCCCTTTTCATAAGCCTCGGGATAACCACCACTAACGAGCATCACGCAGACAGCGCTACGGTCGTCGAACTCGATGGTCTTCTGACCCAAAGTCTGAGTGGCTACGCCTTCGAGCAGATCTACGAGGTCGCTCTTGATGCGCAGCATGACGCTCTCGGTCTCGGGGTCGCCCATACGTACATTATATTCAATGACCTTGGGATCGCCATCCACATTGATCAAACCAAAGAAGATGAAGCCCTTGTAGTCGATGCCTTCGGCAGCCAGACCCTCCACGGTGGGACGGATGATGCGATCCTCTACCTTCTTCATCCAAGCCTCATCGGCAAAAGGCACGGGACTAACCGAACCCATACCACCGGTATTCAGACCGGTGTCACCCTCGCCAATACGCTTGTAGTCCTTAGCCTCGGGCAGAATGACGTAGTCCTTGCCATCGGTCAGCACGAAGACACTGCACTCGATGCCACTCATGAACTCCTCGATGACCACGCGGCTGCTGGCACCGCCAAACATACCGCCCAGCATCTCCTCGAGTTCCTTCTCGGCCTCCTCGAGTGTGGGGAGAATCAGTACACCCTTACCGGCACAAAGACCATCAGCCTTCAGCACGTAGGGAGCCTTCAAGGTCTTGAGGAAAGCCTTACCCTCTTCGAGTGTCTCGCCCGTGAAGGTCTGATAGGCAGCGGTGGGGATGTTATGACGCATCATGAAGGCTTTGGCAAAGTCCTTTGAACCTTCCAGCACAGCGCCCTGCTTTGAGGGACCGATAACGGGAACGTTCTTCAACTGCTCGTCAGCCTTGAAGTAGTCGTAGATACCCTTCACGAGAGGATCCTCGGGACCCACAACAACCATGTCGATGCCCTTCTCCAGCACGAATGCCTTGATGGCAGCAAAGTCATCAGCCTTCATAGCTACGTTCTCGGTGACACACTGAGGTGTGCAAGTACAACCGGCACATGGCATACCTGCCGTTCCCGCATTGCCGGGAGCCACATACAATTTCTCTACCTTCTTGCTCTGAGCAATTTTCCAAGCCAGGGCGTGCTCACGGCCGCCGCTTCCTAACAACAATAATTTCATATCCTTATTTTTATTATGATCTATATACAAATAGCAAACGCAGTTATGAGTTATCTGCTCCATCAGCCCCTAAAGGAGGAAAGAAGCAACGCGCAGCCAACTATGAACTATGAATTATGAATTATTTAAGATGGTCCTCAAAATACCTCGTAATCCTCTCGTGCAGATGTACCTGCTTGATGCCGCGCATGTTATGTCCCTCGCCAGGATAGGTGAAGAGGTCGGGCTGTGTATTGGCATCGATGCAAGCGTTGATGAACGAAAGGGTGTGCTGCGGCACACACGTGGGATCGTTGTAGCCGTAGATGATCTGCAGACGCCCCTTCAAGTTCTTGGCCTTGCTGACGAGGCTGCACTTGGCATAGCCTTCGGGGTTGGTCTGGGGCGTATCCATATAACGCTCGCCATACATCACCTCATAGTATTTCCAGTCGATGACGGGACCACCAGCCACGCCCACCTTGAAGACGTCGGGGTAAGAGCACATAAGGTTGGTGGTCATAAAACCGCCAAAGCTCCAGCCATGCACACCCATTCGGTCGGCATCGACATAGGGCAGCGACTTGAGGTACTTGACACCTTCCATCTGGTCTTGCATCTCAATCTCACCCAACTGGCGGAAGGTGGCCTGCTCGAAGTCCTTACCGCGCCACTCGCTGCCACGGTTGTCGAGGATGAAGAGCAGATAGCCCTTGGTGGCCATATAAGCCTCCCAGCCACGCAAGCCCCAATGCCATGAAGCTTCCACATTGTGAGCGTGGGGACCGCCATAGACGTAGATAACGGTAGGGTATTTCTTCGAGGGATCGAAGTCAACGGGCTTTACCATTCTGTAATAAAGGTCGGTCACGCCATCGGCAGCCTTGATGCTGCCACTCGTTATCTCGGGGATGTTATAGCCCTGCTCCACCCAACGGTCGGCAGCCGTGAGCAGGTTCTTACCCTTACCCGTCTTGGTGCTAAGCAGGTTGATGCTGCGAGGCACTGTAGGAGAGGTGTACTGATCCAGCACCTGCTGACCATCAGCACTCAGCGAGGCATAGTGCACACCATCTTCTGCACCGATGAGGGTGGACTTACCACCTTTTATGCTGATGCTGTATAGGCAGCTGCGACGAGGATCGCTCTCGTTGCCTTTATAGATGAGTGTCTTATCCTTGGTGTTAAAACCTACGAACTCCTGCACCACCCAGTTGCCTTTGGTAATCTGCGTCAGCTTGTCTGTCTTGAGATCAAGCAGGTAAAGATGATTGTAGCCATCACGCTGACTCTGCATCACTGCCTTGCTTGCATCCCAAGGCAGAAACTCAAGTCCGTTCATTGGCTCAACATACTTTGGGTCGCACTCCTGCAGTACGGTGTGCAGACTCTTGCCCGTCTCGGCACTGTATGCTACCAGTCGCATATCGTTCTGGTCACGATTCAGCTCGAACACATAGATGGTCTTGCCATCGGGTGCCCAAGAGATGTTGGTATGATAATCGTCGGGCGCTCCCTCGAGGTCGAGCCAAACGGTTTTCTTTGTGTTGACGTTGTAAATGCCCACCTTGACCTGGTGACTCGTCTCGCCGGCCATGGGATAGTGATCGGTATAGGTCTGGCTAATGCGTGGGAAGATATCAACCTGTGGATAGCTGGGCACCATACTCTGGTCCATTCGGTAGAAAGCCAACTGCTGGCCGTCGGGACTCCAGAACGTGCCCTTTGTGATGCCGAACTCGTCGCGATGTACACTCGTACCATAAACAATGTTGTCGGAACCATCAGTACTGCCATCCTTGCTAATCTGTTGCTGATTGCCCTTTGCATCCGATACATAGAGGTTGCCCTGGATTGTAAAGGCAGTGAATTTGCTCACCGAGTTGAAATCGCTGTTGCCAGCATCACGTGGCAAGGTACAGTCCATCACTACCTCACCCGTCTTGAAGTTGACCAGCACTCGACGGTTACCCTTCATGACCTGCACAATGGGTTCGTCAGCATAAGGGAAAGCGAAATAATGACCGCTGACAGCGATATGTTCCGGAACCCATTTGTTGACTTGCTCTACACTCACAACCGTCTCGCCCGTCAACAGGTTCTTGACACCATCAGGCGTGGTCTGCAGTGCGGTGTTGCCCCACCATACTGTATAGATACTCTCGGGACGAAGGTTATGCGCATTGTTTCCACCACCCAACAAATCGTTGAGTGTAAAGTTCTTCTGGGCAGAAAGTGCAGTACACATAGCCATCATCACCAATGCTACAAAATGCTTAATCCTCATCGTCACGGAAGTTACGTTTGAAGTTACCACCATCGCGACGACCTCTGCGGTCATCACCCTTATGGTTGAAACGACGGCCACCATCACCACCCTTGCGGAAACCGCCACGGCGATCGTCATCACCCTTGCCACGGAACGAGCGACGGTCGCCATCCTTACTGCGGAACGGGCGACGGTCACCATCACGCTTGCCGCGGAACGAACGTTCATCGTCGTCATCACGACTGAAGTTACGGCGGAAACGGCCGTTATGCTCCTCCATGTCACGGCGGCGCTCTTCCTCGGCATCACGACGACGCTGGTCGAACGAACGACGGTCATCCTTCTCATCCAGCCCCTTCTTGAAGTCGCGGTTCTGCTTGAAGCGACGCTTCTGTGCCATCTGGCGCTTGTCCTCATCACTCTTCACCTCTACGCCCTCTGCACGTGCCTCGTTATACTTTCCGCTGAACATCTGATACTTACGCAGTTCACACTCCAAAGAGCCATTGTAGAGAGGAGTCTTGAGAGAAGGCTTCAGGCCAATCTGTGCAAAACACTCCTCACGGTAACTCAGCACCCAAGCCTCGTTGCCCTCGAAGGCATGCTTCAGACGCTCGCCAATCATCTTGTAGAGTCCCAGAAGATCGGGAGCAGAGATGCGCTCGCCGTAGGGAGGATTGGTGATGATGATGCTCTTCTCGGTGGGCTGTGTGAAGTCTTTGAAGTCTTGCAACTTGATATCAATATCCTTGCTCAGACCCGCTGCACGCACGTTGTTGGTGGCAATCTCCACAGCCTGACGATTGTTGTCATAGCCATAGATGTGATGTTCGAATTCACGCTCCTGACTATCATCATTATAGATACGATCAAGCAAGTCGGCATCAAAGTCAGGCCATTTCTCGAAAGCATAGCCTTTGCGGAACACGCCAGGAGCGATGTTACGGGCAATCAGACCGGCCTCGATGGGGAAAGTACCGCTACCACACATGGGGTCGATGAAGTCGGTCTCGCCCTGCCAACCAGTCATCAGGATGATACCGGCAGCCAAGACCTCGTTCAAGGGTGCCTCGACCTGCTGGGCACGATAGCCACGGCGATGCAGACTCTCACCACTAGAGTCAAGCGACAAAGTACAATCGTACTCTGCAATATGGATATGAAGCTGGAGGTCGGGATTGGTGATGCGGATGTTAGGACGGTCGCCCGTCTTCTCGCGCATCTGGTCTACGATGGCGTCCTTCACCTTGTAGGCCACAAACTTAGAGTGGCGGAACTCGGTGCTGAACACCACGCTGTCGACAGCGAATGTGGTATCGTTGGTGAGATACTGTGTCCAATCAATCTTCTGTACAGCCTCATACACTTCGTCAGCGCTGGTAGCACGGAAATGCTTGATGGGCTTCAGTACGCGGATGGCAGTACGCAAAGCAAAGTTGGCACGATACATCATCTCCTTGTCGCCAGTGAAAGACACCATGCGACGGCCAATCTGTATGTTGTTAGCGCCGAGGTCTGTCAGTTCCTTGGCCAATACTTCTTCAAGTCCCTGAAAGGTCTTGGCAATAAGTTCAAATTCTTGCATATTTTTGTTAAATGTAATCTCCATAAATAATCTTCATACCCTCTTCGTGAGGAACAGGCGTTGTCTTCTGCACTCGCACCTCACCAGGATCAGTGCTCTTTGTCACCCACAAGTTACCACCGATAATGGTGCCCTTGGCCAAAGTGATACGTCCAAGAACAGTGGCATTGCTGTATACGATGACATCGTCCTCGAGAATGGGATGGCGAGGAATTCCCTTGATGGGGTTGCCGTTCTCGTCGAGCGGGAAACTCTTGGCACCCAACGTGACACCCTGATAGAGCTTCACGTTATTGCCGATGATACATGTGGCTCCAATCACGACGCCCGTTCCATGGTCGATGGTGAAATGGTGGCCAATGGTGGCAGCAGGATGAATGTCAATACCCGTTTCGCTATGCGCCATCTCGGTGATGATGCGAGGAATGAGTGGTACATCCAGCACTAGCAACTCATGAGCGATGCGATAGTTGGTAATGGCCTTGATGATAGGATAACAGCATATTATCTCTCCGTAGTTCTCGGCCGCCGGATCACCATTGTAAGCAGCCTCCACGTCGGTGGCCAGTATACGGCGCAATTCGGGCAGACGTTCGATAAACTGTGCCGTAAGCTGTTGTGCCTGTTCCACATAGCACTGGTTACTCTCTTTCTTGTCCGATGTAAAACAAAGGCCTGCCAGAATCTGCTCATTCAGCAAGACATACAAGCGCTCCACATCGACACCGATATGATATCCCAGCGTATGCATATTCAGGTTGGAATTGCCATAATAGCCAGGGAAGAGGATAGCACGGCACAGCTCCACCACCTCGCGCAGCGATTCGCCGGAGGGGAAGGGATCGCCATTGCGATGCTCATGAAAAAGTCCTTTCAGCGAACTAGCCTCCGAAAGTTCCTCAATGGTCTTTGTCAATGTTTCATTTATCATTGTTCTGAAGAATAAACAGTTTGTCACTGGGACGCACCTTCTGATCGACAGGGATGCTCACCCTCCAACCTTGCTTTGCCACCTCCACTGGTCCAAGGTCATAGCGAATCTCATTGACGGTGAGATACAGAGCGCCGGTAGTAGGACCGGTAATCAAGATGCGGTCGCCCACATGCAAAGGAGCGGCTTCGATCTTGAACTCGGCCACCTTCAGCTTGCTGTAGTAACGCACGCCCTTGGCACAGTATACTTTCTTCTCGGTAGCCACCGAACCGGGTTTGTCGGTCCACTCTCCCAGTCGCTGACCTTGGTAGTAGCCATCCCAGAAACCACGGTTGAAGACGGTGCTGAGACGCTTGTCCCACTCATCCTTCTTTTTGTCTGTAAAAAGGAGAGCCACCTCGCCGGATGAGGAGAGTGGAGTAAGGACGTCTGTACCGTTGGAGGAATCTCCTCCATTAGAGGAGGTCTGGAGTGCCTTGTCATGCAGCACTGCATCGATAGCCTCGCTATAGCAGCGCACCACCGTGTCGACGTATTCTGCACCACGGGCACGACCCTCGATCTTGAAGACACGCACACCAGCCTCCATCAGTCGGTCGATGAAGCGGATGGTCTTCAGGTCCTTCGGACTCATGATGTACTTATTGTCGATATCCAGTTCGAGGTCGGTCTCACGGTCGCGCACAGTATAACCACGACGGCACACCTGCATGCACTCGCCACGATTGGCAGAGCGTCCCATATTCTGCAGACTCAGGTAGCACTTGCCACTCACTGCCATGCAGAGAGCTCCATGACAGAACATCTCGATACGTATGAGCTCGCCCTTCGGTCCGCAGATGTGCTGCTCTATAATCTGACGGTATATCTCGGTCACCTGATCGACATTCAATTCGCGAGCCAGCACCACGACATCGGCAAACTGCGCATAGAACTTCAGTGCCTCGATGTTGCTGATGTTGAGCTGGGTGCTCAAGTGCACCTCCACCCCAATCTGGTTGCAATAGTTCATTACAGCCACATCGCTGGCAATGACAGCCGATATGTTGGCTTTCTTGGCAGCATCCAGAATCTGACGCATCAAGGGCAGATCCTCACCGTAGATGATGGTATTGACAGTCAGGTAACTCTTCACACCACAACGACGACACTCCTCGCTGATGCGGTGAAGGTCGTCGATGCTGAACGTGCTGGCCGAATGGGCCCTCATATTCAGATTTTCTATTCCAAAGTATATGCTATTGGCACCAGCCCTTAATGCTGCGGCTAGGGATTCGGGCGAACCCACCGGCGCCATTATCTCGAAGTCACTACGTTTCATTCAGTGAACTTTCATTAATCTGCAAACAAAGCGTTAGCCTCGTCCTCGTCCTCGTAGACTTCCTCCTTGAGAACAATGTTTATCACCTCCTTCTTGACAGGCTGGTATATCTCATCGAACTCCTTCAGTCCCGACTCGTCATTGTTCTTCTTCAGTTCGTCTCTGTATTTCTTAGCCTCAAGAGCTGCCGTTGCACACTCGTTGGCAGCGTCATAAGCCTCGGGAGTGCCCTGCTTAGACTCATAAACGGTCTTGGCATCCTTCATGGCATCCACAATGCTGTTTGCCACGCCTGTCGTAGTCTCGCGGATGAAGAAAAACCACACACCCAAAGCTGCTACAGCCAATACCACCAAAGTGATTAAAAAACCCTTCAAACTAATCTTAAAAAATTTCATACTTACAATAGATTATATTCTTTCACAAATGCGATGCAAAATTACGTATTTTTTTGCGGCAGAACAAATTATTTGCTTGTTTTTTACCTATTTGCACAGCAATGTCCTAAAAGGCTATGCCTTTAAGCGATTTCCTACTTCATCAAGTATGGAAAAGAGGTGCTCTACGGTCTCGGCCTGGAGCATGGCAATGCGCGTCTCGCGGAAGTTGGGAATACCCTTGAACATGGGGCAAGCGGCCAGATGGCGACGTATGTGCAAGATGCCACGATACTCGTCAATACGTGCTACGCTTTGGCGAACCTGCTCCTTCAATATATTCATCTTCCAGTCTATGTTCATGTCGATTTTGGGAAGTTCGGGATGCAGGTATTCCTGAATCTCGCGGAAGATCCAGGGACGACCAAATGTAGCACGTCCTACCATCACAGCGTCCACGCCATAACGGTCGAAGCACTCTTTGGCACGCTCTGGGGTCGTGATATCACCATTGCCGATGATAGGAATGTGCATGCGCGGGTTATTCTTCACTTCTCCAATCAGCGTCCAATCGGCCTCGCCCGTATACATCTGGGCACGTGTTCGGCCGTGTATGGTAAGTGCTTGTATTCCACAGTCCTGCAACTGCTCGGCCAGATCCACGATGATGCGGTGATCCTGGTCCCACCCCAGACGTGTCTTCACAGTGACAGGCACGTCAACAGCCTCCACCACAGCCCGTGTGATGGCCAGCAGCTGGGGCACATTCTGCAGCATTCCCGCACCAGCACCCTTTCCTGCCACCTTTTTCACCGGACAGCCAAAGTTCAAGTCCAAGACATCGGGATGTGCCTGGTCCACCACAATCTTGGCAGCCTCGCGCACATTGTCCACATCCTTTCCGTAAATTTGAATCACCACGGGTCGCTCTTCATCGCACACCTCAAGCTTGGCCAGACTCTTGTTGACCATGCGCACCAAGGCATCGGCAGCGACAAACTCGCTATAGACCATGGCGGCTCCCATTTGTTTGCACAACAAACGGAAGCCTATGTCTGTCACGTCCTCCATCGGTGCCAAAAACACAGGATAAGGACCGAACTCTATATCTCCTATCTTCATCTAGCTTATATTATTCATTTTCTGATGAATAATGCAGGCTGAGCATTAATCCTCGCCGTCGCCACGGTAATAATTATAGTTGTGTTCGCGCTCGCTGTAGGGAGTGTAGTGTGTGTTTGCAGACTTTCCCTCATCGCCCCAGTAGGCACCACCGTCATAAGGCTTATACTCGTCAGAGCTGCCTGTCGACAAAGGAGCCTCTGCCTGTTGGCTGTAAGAGCCTCCCTGCACATTAAGGTCAATGGTTGGCGTGTAGTAATAATCCTGTTTTTCACGACAAGAAGTGAACAACAACACTGCCAAAACGAGTGATAATGCACAAAAGGTCCGTTTCATCTTGTTCCAACTTTATTCGTTAAACATTTATCCTTGCTTAGCCTGGAAGGCCAATGCGTAGAGTTTCATCTGCTTGAGCATGGCCAGCAGACCATTGCTGCGAGTGGGCGAAAGGTGTTCGCGCAAACCTATCTGTTCGATGAAATAAAGGTCGGCATCCACAATCTCCGTTGGCGTGTGTCCTGACAAAACACGGATGAGCAGTGTGACGATACCCTTCACGATCAGTGCATCACTCTCGGCCTGAAACACCACCTTGCCATCTACCAGGTCAGCCTGCAGCCATACACGGCTCTGGCAACCGTCAATAAGGTTCTGTTCCGTCTTGTATTTCTCGTCCAGAGGTTGCTGTTCGTTACCCAAGTCAATGAGTAGCTGGTATTTGTCCATCCAGTCATCGAAGTCGGCAAACTCCTCTATCACCTCGTCTTGTATCTCGTTAATCGTCATCGTTAATTTGTTTTTATCATATTCAGCCTCGTCAAGAAGCTGTATTCTTATCTTGCATTATCGTTATACAGCAACTGCAACACGCTCTGTCCTACAGCCTTAAGCACTGCAGGATCGATATTCTCGGGCGTGTCAGACACCGTATGCCAGGTGGGTCCGAAACTGCTGGGAGCATTCTCGAAGTGAGGGATGATGTCCAAGCAGGGAATGCCAGCAATCTGATTGACAGGCACATGGTCGTCCTGCACCTGTCCGCCATCCTTGAGTGGGAAGAACGATGCATAGCCAATCTGATTGGCCAGATGCCAAAGCATCTGTACCACGGTGTCGGCATAGTAGCGCGACACGCCCTCCATGGCGAACTTCGAACCGCGACCGCCTACCATATCAAGCAAGATGCCGTATCGTGCAGCGTAGTTCTCCTTATGTGGGTTCATAGCCCAATAAGTAGAGCCAAGACACCACGAGTCAATGGCATCGGCATACTGCTCCTCGTCCCAATCAGGCATACCCCAGTCCTCGGCATCGAAGCAGATGAAGTCAACGCCGTACTTCAGCGGAGAAGCCTGAATCTGACGTGCCATCTCCAGCATGACAGCTACGCCACTGGCCGCATCATTAGCCGCCAGAATGGGAGTCTTTCGGTTATCGGGATTGGGATCGTGATCGGCCCAGGGACGACAGTCCCAATGTGCACAGATGATGATACGATCCATGCAGTCGGGGTTGGTGCTGGCAATAATATTGCGACCTGGCAGTTTCTGTCCGTCGTATGCTACCAGCTCGGCCGTCTGCTCGGTCACGGCACATCCGTAACTCTTGAATTTCTCTACTATATAGTCACCACAAAGGCGATGAGCCTCAGTGCCCGTCACGCGAGGGCCGAATGCACACTGGTCGTTGATGCTCTGCATGGCACTGTCAGCCTCGAACGTGGGACAAGGCTCAATTGCAATGGTATCGGGACCATCGTCTACCGACGATTGCTTGCCACCACAAGCCATGCACAGCAAGGCAGCGGCCATCACTAAAAAATATTTCTTCATTGTTGAATTGTTGTTTTGTTATTTTCTTTTGTTTGAAGGACTAGAAAATCTAGAGAAACTAGAACATCTAGAAAAACTAGAACCGCTAGAAAGGCTAGAAAAAAAACTAGAACCGCTAGAAAGGCCAGAACCGCTAGAAAGACCGTGCATCACACCTCTCCGCCCTGCTGGCACTGCGTCATGACACGCAGGAAGTTCTCTCCCCACAACTTACGCAAGTCGGCTGTCGAATACCCCTCACGCAACAGTTCCTTGGTGAGGTTGGGCAGTTCGCTGGCGCTAGCCACACCCGGCACTCCGCCATCACCGTCAAAGTCGGTACCAATGCCCACATGGTCAATGCCCATCACCTCGACGGCGTGATTGATGTGGCGTACCACATCCTTGATGGTGGCTTGTCCGTCCTTGACTAGGAATCCATTGTAGATCGTAACCTGCATGACACCACCCTTTTCTGCCAACGCACGCATCTGCTGGTCGGTAAGGTTACGAGGATGATCGCACAAACTGCGGCAACTGCTGTGACTGCACACGATGGGCGTCTCGCTTGTCGCGAGTGCATCCCAGAACGATGACTCGGCAGCATGGCTCAGATCAACCATAAGACCCACTCTGTTCATCTCCTTCACAACCTCGCGTCCGAAATCGCTCAACCCACCATGCTCGGCATTGCCTCGGCAGGAGTCGCAGATGTCATTATCGCCATTGTGACAAAGCGTCATATACACGATGCCACGTCTTCTGAAACGTTCAATATTAGACAGATCCCGACCTATGGCATATCCGTTCTCGATGCCCATCATCACTGCCTTCTTTCCTAATCTTTTTAAGCGATAGAGATCATTAGGGGTATGGGCAATAGCTGCCGATTCGGGATGTGCTTTCACCATAGCCTCAAGTTGGTCGAGGATATCGTCAGCCATTTTCGTAGCACCCTTCAGCGAAGCCTCATCACGTTCTTTCTGAGGCAGATAGGCCACCATAATACCCGCATCCAGCATGCCCTCGCTCATCTTGTGTAGGTCTACCAGCACATGCTCGTCGCGATGGTCGAAGCGCACCCCCTGACCGAAGAACATCGGCGTATCCTCGTGACTATCGAGTGTAAGGATGTGATGATGCACACGGCGTGTCTTGGCAAAGAGCGAAGCCTCATCTACCAACCAACGGAAGATGGGCATCATGCTATCGTCCTGATTGAGCACGAAGCACTCGGGGTGCCACTGCACACCCAGGATGCTCTTCTCCTCATTGCTCTCCACAGCCTCTATCACACCATCCTGACTGCGAGCTACGACACGCAAGTGCGGTCCGGCCTCACGTACGGCCTGATGGTGGAATGAGTTGACGGGGAATGTCTTCTCACCTATTATATTATATAAGGTGGAGCCTTCCTGAATCTCGACCAGGTGTGATGCCACGCCACGGTCCAGATCCTGGCTATGCTTGATGCTTGCCTTTGGCTCTTGCGTATAGATGTCCTGCCAAACAGAGCCATCCAGCGCCACTGCCATGACCTGAATGCCGCGGCAGATGCCCAGGATAGGCATCTGACGGTCGAAAGCCAGTCGCACCAACAGCATCTCCATCGCATCGCGACGCGGGTTGATGCCATGAAGTGCGGGGATGGGATCCTCGCCACAATATAGCGGATTGATATCGGCTCCGCCCGAGAGCATCAGTCCATCCACACTGTCCAGTACGGTCAGCATGGCATCCTTGTCGGCGAAAGGAGGAATGATGAGAGGGGTGGCACCCGCTTCGAGAATAGAACGATAATAGCCTTCGGCCAGTTCGCATCCCTTATCGCCAAAGTTTCCCGTAATGCCTATTACGGGTTTCTTCTGATAAAGGGGGAAGGAACCGTGAAGTTCGTCGTATGTCTGCTTCCAGTCGTAACGCATCGTCGTAAGCAATTAAAAGGGTGTATAGACAATTCATGATTCGCGATGCACTGCCGACAGGCCTGGTACACCAGACCAACCGCACACATGGCGAATCATGAAAAACCCCTTATCAGTCGTTGATCTTTCTCCAGTCCTCCTCCATGAAGGGAGCCTTCTCGCTGTGCTGACGTCCGATGGGCACCTCCTTCTTGATGCTCTGCTTGAGCGAGATAAGGGTCTCGGTCGACATTACGCCGGGAATCTCCTGGATACGGTTGTTCAGCAACTCCATCAAGTCGGCATTGTCGCGAGCATACAACTTGATGAGCATGGTGTAGGGGCCAGTCGTGAAGTGACATTCTACTATCTCGGGTATCTTCTCGAACTCCTCGCACACCTGTTTGTACATCGAACCCTTGGCCAGGGTGATGCCAATATAAGTGCAAGTGTTATAGCCAAGGCTGGCGGGGTTGACATGATAGCCCGAACCCACAATGACGCCCAAGTCGATGAGACGCTGCACACGCTGATGGATAGCAGCACGGCTTACGCCACACTCGGCAGCCACGTCCTTGAAAGGAATACGAGCGTTGTTCGAAATGATTTCAAGAATCTTTTTATCCAGATTGTCTATCTTTTCCATAACTAGTAGTATATGATTTTGGACAAAGGTACGGAAAATATTGACACCACGAACTATTTTAACATAAAAAAAGACACTAAACCGTCGATTTAGTGTCTTTTTGCCTTAATATTACATCATTTACTTGACAATCTCAAGCAGTTCCACCTCAAACACCAGGGTGCTGTAAGGAGGAATCTGACCGTTGTCGCGCTCGCCGTAAGCCAGTTCCTGGGGAATGTAGAGCTCCCACTTGCTGCCCACGGGCATCATTGTCAGAGCCTCGGTCCAACCCTTGATAACCTGGTTGCAGGCGAAGGTGGTAGGTTCGTTGCGCTTGTAGCTGCTGTCGAACTCGGTACCGTCGATCAAGGTGCCACGGTAGTTCACCTTCACGCGCTGGGTGGCGGTGGGAATCTCACCGGTGCCCTTGGTGATGATCTTGTACTGCAGACCACTTGCGGTGGTAACCACATCCTTCTTCTTGCCGTTCTCCTTCAGGAAGTCCTCGTTCTTCTTGATAGTCTCCACGTACTTAGCCTTCTTGTAGTACTCCATCTGCTTCTGCACCAATATCTGAGTGCTGTCCATCGACACGCCGGGAACCTCGGTACCCATCACGCCAGCCGAGAAGCCACGTACGAACTCGTCCTTGTTCAGCAGATCCACGCTGTCGTTCATCTGCTTCGACACGTTGGGCATAATCTGCTCCTCAACCTGCTGACGAATCTCCATACCAGCCAGACGAGCCTTCATGCGCTTGTCATCCTCGCTCAGCTTGCCAGCCTTGAAGCCCTCCATGAAGGCATCCATATAGGCAGCGTCAACACCCATGCGCTGCACCAGATACTGCTGCAGACCGTTGGTATTGGCACGTCCGATGTGGAAACTGAACACATCGGCACTCACGGTGTCGACAACCTCGACGGGAGCAACAGCCTTCTTATTGTTCTTCTTCTTTGTCTTATCCTTTGCCACGGCGGGAGCACAAACCAATGCAGCAGCCAGAAGCAGGACGAATTTCATTCTTTTCATATTCTTCGTTTTTCATTAGAAAAAGAGTTAACAGGCAGCGAAGACGATGGCTTCACACTAGCTGTTAACTCTTTATATTGGGTTACGTTAGATTACTTCAGGATCTCGAGCAACTCGATGGTGAAGATCAGAGTTGAGTAGGGCTTGATAACCTGCATATCCTGCGAACCGTAAGCCTGGTCGGCGGGGATGTAAACCTCCCACTTGCTGCCAACAGGCATGCTGGTCAGCGCAGTGCTGAAGCCGGGTACAACACCGTTGCAAGACATCTCGGCGGGCTCGTTGCGCTCGTAGCTGCTGTCGAACACGTTGCCATCGATGGTCTTACCCTCGTAGTGAATCTTCACGCGAGCGTCGGCAGCGGGAACCTCACCGGTACCTTCCTTCACAACCTTGTAGTATACGCCATTAGCCAAGGGCTTAACGCCAGCCTCGCCCGATACCTTCTTCATATAGGCCTCGTTCTCCTTGATGTACTGACCGTACTTCTTCTCGGCAGCCTTGTCTCTCAGAGCCTGGATGTTCTCGCTCAGCTTCTGCATAACAGCCTCAACAGAGTCGCCGTACAGGGTAGTCTCGCTCTTCAATGTAGCAATGAAGCCAGCGAGGAACTGGTCGCGGTTGACAACAGCTGCCGAGTCAGCGTCACGACCGTAGATGATGTTACGCATGTAGTCGTCGATCTGGCTGCTCAGCTGGCCACCCAGACCCAGACCTGCATAGTAAGCCTTCTTCTTCTCGTCCATACCAGCGTTGGTTGCATCCAGGATACCCTTGACAAAATCATCAATGTATGCAGAGTCAATACCGCCACGCTCAGCATCGAACATGCTCATAGCCACGTTGCGACCCTCGCTGATACCAATACCGTAGCAGATTGAATCCAAATCGTTTGTCAGCTTTGCCTCGGGAGCCTTACCGCTGCCACCGCAGGCACTCATAATTACTGCTGCAGCTGCAGCCAGCATCATAGAAATCTTTTTCATTGTTTTCTTTTTTGTTATTTTAGTTTTTTTTCGAATTATCGAATTATCGAGGTTTCGAATTATCGAGGTTTCGGGTTTTAGGCCATTGGGCCGCCGAGTTGCAGTCTTGCCCGGCCGCTTACAGCACCTTGATAAGCTCTACGTCGAAGATGAGCGTGCTGTAGGGAGGAATAGACGATCCGGCGCCACGCTCGCCATAGGCCAGCAGATAGGGGATGAAGAAGCGGAACTTGGCACCCTCCTTCATCAGTTGCACGCCCTCGGTCCAACCAGCGATGACCTGATTCAGTCCGAAATCGGCAGGCTCGCCACGCTGATAGCTGCTGTCGAAGACGCTGCCGTCCAGCAACTTGCCCTCGTAGTGGCAGCGCACCTTGTCGCTAGCCTTGGGGCTCTTGCCCGTACCCTCGGTCAGCACCTCATACTGCAATCCGCTCTTGGTGGTTGTCACACCTTCGCGCTCGCCGTTCTCCTTCAGGAAGGCAGCACCCACGGCAATAGCCTCCTGTGCCTCCTCCTTGGCCTTGTTCTCAAAATATTCGTTCAGCATCTGCTGAGCCTCCAGAGCCGTCATCTCGGTGGGCTGGTCAGCCATAATCTCCTTGATGCTGCGTGCAAAGTCGTCGATGTTGAAACTGTCGATGTGCATACTCTTCAGCTGATGGCCGATGCCCAAGCCGAGAGCGTAACTGATCTTATCCATAATCAATCTTTTTACTTTCTTTTTTGTTAAAATATCAAATTCGGGCGCAAAGGTACGAAATAATTAACAATACACCGCTTTTATTAGGCAATTATTTTTGTGCATTTACAATATTTTGCTTAAATTTGCATATTATTAAAATAATATCATGAAGAAATTAGTAGTTTTGACTGGTGCTGGCATGAGCGCCGAGAGCGGAATCAGCACCTTCCGCGACAACAACGGACTGTGGGAACAATACCGCGTCGAGGACGTGGCTAGTATCGAGGGATGGCATCGCGACCCAGCCCTTATGACGCGCTTCTACAACGAGCGACGCATGCAGCTGCCCACGGTGGAGCCCAACGAGGGACACAAACTGCTGGCTGGGTTGGAGGACCGCTTCAACGTGACCGTCATCACGCAGAACGTCGACAACCTGCACGAGCGTGCCGGATCGAAGCACATCATACACCTGCACGGCGAACTGATGAAGGTGACGAGCAGCTTCGCGCCCAACGACCCACGCTACATTCGCACCCTCCCACCCGACCAGCTGGAGGTGGAGATGGGCGACACGGCCGAGGACGGCAGCCAACTGCGCCCGTTCATCGTATGGTTTGGCGAGGCAGTGCCCGAGATTGAACCCGCCGTCATGGAGACGTCAAAGGCCGACATCTACCTGGTCATCGGCACCAGCTTGAACGTATATCCGGCCGCAGGTCTGCTGAACTACGTCCCCGAAGATGCTCCTATCTACCTCATCGACCCCAAGCCCGTGCAGTGGAACAGCCTGCGTCGCTTCACCCACATACAGAAGGGAGCGAGCGAGGGTATGAAGGAGTTCATAAAGATGATGGAGGAGGCTCAGTGATTTCGTCAAGGGACTTTTGAGAAATGCCGCAGCATGATTTATATAAAACCGTAGCATAAAATATCCTAAAACCGTAGCATGATTTCATTGCACGGCAGCTGCTAAACGCATGTCCGGCAGCTGTTAAACACGTGTCCGGCAGCTGCTAAACGCATGTCCGGCAGCTGCTAAACGTGGAAAATACACGAAACAACGCGTTTCTGCAGACAACAACGCTGAAAGATTATATTACAGTTTAAATAAAAAACACAATGAAAACCAAACTGTTAACTTTACTGGCGGGTTCGATGTTCTCCCTCTCGGGATGGGCCATCGACGCCAACACCTACTACCTTTATAACATAGGCGCTCACAAGTGGCTTAACTTCGGAAACGAGAAAGGCATGACGGCTACCTTCTACAAGACGGGAACAGCCATCAAGCTAAGCGCATCGGGCGAGGGATATGCCTTGCAGTGCCCCTTCTATGACGCAAGCAACTATCTGGGCAACAGCGGTTCGCTGACCACCGAGACGGCCTTCACCATCACCGAGGTGAGCGAGGGCGTCTACACCATCAAGGGAGCCAACGGCTACCTGGGCTATGACGGCACCACCGACCTCGACGCTGCGCCCTACTCCAACAAGCTTGTCACCTGCACGCTGAGCGACGCTGAAAGCGACAATGCCCACTGGCAACTGCTCACCAAGGAGCAGCTGACCGAGCAACTGAAGGCTGCCACGCAGGACAGTCCGATGGACGCGACGTTCCTCATCCAGAGTCCTAACTTCCACCGCCACGATGCGGGATGCTACAACACCTCGCCCAACGGTCACCTGGTATGGACCAACATGGAGGGAGGCAACCACGGCTACTCGGGCTACACGCAGAACTATAACGGATTCGTTTTCAACACGTCGAACGTCAACATATACCAAGACCTGAGCGGTCTGCCCTCGGGCATCTACGAGGTGCGCTGCCAGGGATTCTCGCGCTACGGCAGCAACACCGACGCCACAGGCACCTATGCCTCGACAACGCCTCAGGCCACACTCTATGCGGGCGAGGCGAGCACTCCCTTCATGCGTCTCACCGACGATCTGGCGGCAAGCGGATTCTACGATAACAACAAGAAGTACGGCGACGGATACGTGCCCTACTTCAACAACGACGGCGGCAAGACTACCGGCACCTCGAACAGCGAGGCTGGAAAGGCCTTCGACTATGGCATGTACAACAAGAACGTGGTACGCACCGAGGTGAACGACGGTACGCTGCGCATCGGCATCAACGTGCCCAGCGACGCACGCACCAACACCTGGACGGCATTCGACAACTTCGAACTTGTTTATTATGGTGTGCTGACCACACTCACACCCGAGCAGATCGAGGCCATCCTGGCTTCCGTGCCCACCGGCAAGATGGAGGCAACGCTGCAGACGGCTCTCGACAACGCTCTCGCGGCCTTCAACACCAGCAAGACCATCGAGAACTACAACGCACTGGGCGAAGCCATCTCGGCTGCCAAGACCAGCGCGAAGGCATACGCCGACATCAAGGCTGCGCTGGACAAGGCTGACGCTGAGGCACTTGGCGAGGCTGCACGAGACCAGCTCGACAAGGCTGTGGCCGACATACGCAAGGGTTATGACGAGGGTACCATCACGGGCGACGGAACTGCCGAGGTAGCCGCCATCGAGGAGGCTATCAAGGCTGCCATCGTGAAGGACAGCGAGGGCAGTGCCGACAAAACGGCTCTCATCGCCAATCCTAAGTTCGACGACGGCAAGAACGGCTGGAACGGCGACTTCGGAACGGGTGCCGTGAAGGCTACGAGCATCAACCCGCTCATCACGGCCTATGGTGGCACGTTCGACATCTACCAGGACATCACGGGGCTGGAGAACGGCACATACAAACTGCAGGCACAGGCCTTCAGCCGCCCCATGGACCACGACGCTCTGAAGACGGCTTACGCCAACGGCGAGGCACTCAACAACCAGTCTTATCTCTATGCCAACGAGCAGTCTACACTTGTCAAGCTCATCACCGACGAGTATGGCACCACCAGTGCATGGGGCGCCGAACTGGCTAGCGGCAAGTACATCCCCAACAGCTCGAACGATGCCGCCAATGCCTTCAACCAGGGACTGTACGAGAACGAACTGCTCTTCATCGTGAAGGACGGCAAGGCTCGCATCGGCATCAAGCAGACGTCGACCGAGGGGACTCCCTATGTGGGTTATGACAACTTCCGCCTGACCCATATCTCTGCCGACACCGAACTGCCCGAGAAGCAGCTGAGCCGCAGCGAACTCATGGCCATACTGAACAACTACAAGAAGGTGGGCGCACAGGCTATCGAGCATGCTGCCTTCGACGCTGTTTGTGCTGAGGTGGAGACCGTCATCAAGGACGAGACAGCCGAGGAGGCTCCCACACTGGGCACCCTCAAGCCCGTCCGCATGGCTCTGGCCACCCTGCTGAAGGAGGGCGAAACGGAGAGTGGCGTGTTCGACCTGACTCCCATCATCACCAACGCCACCTTCGACAAGGACATCGAGGGATGGACATCCGAGAACAATATGTTTACATGGAACTCTACCGGCGTGGTGCAGGTAGCCAACAGCAAGGCCGACGACCGCCTTTCGCAGGTGCTGCCCGACATGCCTGCCGGCAAGTACACCGTGAAGGTGCAGAGCTTCTACCGTCCCAAGGGCTGGAAGCAGGCTCTCTACGAATACGAGCATAACGCCAAGGGCGTGACAGACGACTTCATGTCGCTCGGCATGAACAACAGCTCGACCAGCGTCAAGAGCATCTTCGCCGACGGACGCTATCTGCTGGCTTCGGCCAACATCAGCCGCACCGAGGATGTGGGTGCCACCATCGACGGACGTGGCTTCCCCCACCTCATCTCGAAGGTAGGCGACATGTTCAAGGCCGGACACTACTGGAACAGCCTCACCCAGGAGACCACCGAGGACGGCGACCTGACCATCGCATTCACCCTCAGCAATGCACTGGCCGACAACTGGGGCGTTATCGACAACGTACGCCTCTACTACGGCACTGCCAAGCCCATCACACTGACCAGCACCAACTACACCGTGAAGGACGATACCGAGGCCGAGGTTATCATCGCCAAGGCTCTGGTGGCCGACTCGCTCACTGCCTTCTGGGCTCCCTGCGACATCGACGCATCGCACTTCAAGCAGGTCTACGGCATCGGCTCTGTCGATTACGTCAACAAGGCCGTCTCTCTCTATCCTATTGATTACGTACACGCGGGCGTACCCTGCTACGTCGTTCCCGCCGCCACCACCGAGCAGCTCAACGTGGGTCGCACCACCATCAAGGCTGCCGAGGCTGACAATATCGTCACTCCCTGGACGGGCGACGTGCTCATCCCCACCCCCAGAACCTACACGTGGAAGGCTCAGGCATTCAACGCGGCTAATAAGCTGACCACCATCTTCCCCAGCAGCATCAAGACTGCAACGATACAGGATGCCGGGAATATGCAGTTCACGGCTAACATCCAGAACGCTCAGGCACGCCAGTTCCTAGCCACGAAGAGCTACACACAGAGTGCTGAATCGGTCATCTCGACCTACAACGCTCCCGTACCTGCACGCCGCGACGTGGCTCACAGCGTGGGCATTCCCGTTCCCAGCAGCCAGACCATCGGTGCGAAGCTGCACTACAGCCTCAACGAGGATATGAGCGACGCCAAGACCATCGAGAATACTCCGGGGCAGACACTTTGCTTCATCCCCAACCTCGTACCAGGCAACACATACTTCTTCGAGCTCGACAACGCCTTCGACAACATGCTGGCCAAGGGACAGTTCACCGTCGAGGAGTCGCACCGCATGCTCTATGCTCCCAGCATCTACAACATTCGCGACTTCGGCGGCTGGACCATGGCCGACGGTCGCAAGACTCGCTACGGCCTCATCTATCGCGGTGGCGAGGTGAACGGTTTCCACGCTCCCTACCAGGCCGACGTCGAGACACTGAAGGGTCTTGGCATCGGTGCCGAGATAGACCTGCGTTACAACGACTCGTACGACCAGGATCGCGAGACGGGCAAGTCGGGCTTCGGCTTCAAGAAGGGCGACACCTATTTCTTTGCCGGTGCCAACGACTTCACAGCAGCCAACCTCGATGAGGCTGGGACACAGGCACGCCTGAAGCAGGAGTTCCGCTTCCTGCTCGGTCACATACGCGAGGGACGTGGCGTATACTTCCACTGCGTCTTCGGAGCCGACCGTACCGGTTTCTTCGCCATGCTGCTCGAGGGTCTGCTGGGCTTCCAGCTGCCCGACCTCTACAAGGACTACGAGTTGACATCATTTGCTGCCCCTGCCGGCAACCGCGTCAAGGGCACCATTCAGGAGCGCATCGCCGTCATCCAGAAACTAACTGGCGCCAACCTCACTGCCAAGTTCGAGAACTACTGGCTGAACAAAGTGGGCATCACCCAGGACGAGATTGACGAGTTCCGCAACATCATGCTCTACGACCCCGCCACTGTGGGCATCAACGCACCACAACCCGGCATGACTCCCGCAACCAGCCACACCCTCCAGTCTGTCTACACCCTCAACGGCACACAGATACCCGCCCAGAGCCTCGGCAGCAAGCCTGGCATCTACGTGGTGAAGTACAGCGACGGAAAGAATAAGAAGGTGGTGGTGAAGTAAGAGTTAAGAGCTATTAAAAGCTATAGGCTACTGGCAACAAGTCAGTAGCCTATATTTTATGCTTTTTTGATAAAACCAGAATGTCGAGAAAACATAGAGAATCTTGAATATCTAGCCTCTAATAACACCTAGAACATCTAGGAAAAACAAAGCAACTGGAAAAGCAAGAATCTCACACCCCTCATTGACATAGGTCAATAAATCATTGACACACAAACACATAACTTACAGAACGTTTGGCAGTTCCGAAAATACGGCTTACCTTTGCACCCGAAAACGAAGGGCAGCGGCCCTTGGCCACGCACTGGCAGCCTTGCGATGAGGCACTCCTGCAGTGGCTGCAGATACGACATGAAAAGGAGGGCAAACTGCCCCGCCCTGTATCTACTCTCCCCGAGACGCCAAGACGAGAATGCACGCCATTCCCGCACAAGCGACGAAAGGAAAAAGAGAGAAGGGAGGATGTTTAAGAAAAGATTGTTTTTGATGAGAAAAAAGATTGTAAGTTTGCTGATGCTACTGGCAATGACAACAATGGCACCGGTCAACACAACAACAGCGGCTTCGGCCAACGACGACACACAGGCATCGGCCTGCAACAACACAATGGCTTCGGCCGAGGAAACAAATCAGGAAGTATCCGACACACTGGAATTTAACGACGTGACCATCACCTGCTACAACGCAGTGGCCAGTCAGTGCAGCGGCAACCCGCTCATCACGGCCAGCGGTCGCAAGATTGATCTTAAGAAACTGAACAAAGGCGAACTGCGCTATTGTGCCGTAAGCCGAGACCTGCTCAAGGAGTACAACTACGGCGACACCATCGAGGTCTTCATCAGCGAGGGCCACCCCTACAACGGAGAATGGCTCGTGGCCGACACCATGCACAAGCGCTGGAACAAACGCATCGACCTCCTTCTCAGCACCAAGCAGAAGAGCGGAAAGTGGGAAGGACAAATGAGAAAGTCTGACTCCGTAGAGGAGGTTGAGGGATAAGGAGCAAACAACTCGAAAAAGTTGAAATTTGCCTCTACCCGCCACTCTTCTTACAAGTTATTATCTGCTAAGAAACTTAGCATCGTGGAGGCACAGCATATGCCTCCACTTTTTTTTGTAAAAGACATTGCAGCAGCAACGGATATATACAGTAGCAGCGCGAGAAAATTCTCGCGCTGCACTTTCTATAGAGAGGTAAGGAGTTAGCGTTCCTTCGTCGCTGAGGAGTTAAGACAACTCTAAACTCCCATACAAACATCATTTACTTTACAAGCAACTTCTTTCCGTTGCGGATGTAGATGCCGCGAGACGGAGTCTTTACGGCTCTGCCCGAAAGGTCGAAATAGACTGCGGGGGAGGCGTCAAAGCCTTCTGCCACTTCGTCAACAGCGGTGATAATCTCCTTGGTCAAAGTACCGTAGTAGTAGAGGCGGAAGTTCGAGAAGATGCTCCAATAAGACGATGTGGTATTGCCCGAACTCTTGATGCCCACCTTGACAGAAGACGAAGTGCCTGACTTGACCATGACGCTGTTGTCGTACCAGCCAGCAGCAAACCACTTTGAGGCTGCCTCCATATTGTCGGGGATGTAAAGCTTGTTCTGGCTGTAGGTAGAGCCGCCAAGCGTCTTGGCCTGCGCATCCTCCCAGATATTCTTGACCTTCTGACTGGCAGTCTTGACATAGAGAGTCGTATTCACATTGTCCGTGCCGCTTTGCCCATAGGTGCCGTCCTTTGTGCCAGGACGTTGGAAGGCATTGGCGCGCACCTCGTATGTACCGGCAGGAAGCTTCAGTCTGGTCGTCTGGTTCATGTCGAAGTTTGCCTGGAAGAACTCTACACACGAATAGTTGACCGAACCCGATATACTCCATCCGTTTGTACCATCCTTGAAATCGGGATTGACAAGCATGAAGGTGAGGTCGAAAGGATGAGCGGCATCGTCGGGAGTGGCAGCTGCGAGCAAACCGACAACAGCTGTCTCGATGTCCGAGATGGCGGTGTTAGCCTCGGCAGGAGACTGGAACGAATCCTTGTTTGCCTCGGCAGACTGTATGAGGCTCTCCAAGACAGCCTTTACAGAGTCCAGCACCGTTACGTCTTCCGATGCATGATGAGGAGTGGCCAGCAAAGACTTGGCATTGCCGATGAGATCCTCGAGTTCTGCTATCTTGGATTTTGTAGCCTCCGACTCGAAAGAAGCGATCTCGTCGGCAGTGAGGAAGAGCCAGCGCTGTGCCTCGGCACTGTTGGAGGCGTTGTAATCGGCAGTAGAGGTGCCATAATAGCCCGCCTTGTTGTAAGAACCCACGGCAAGGGTCTTAGATCGGTCTTTGATGAGCCAGTAGCTTGTGCCCTTGTACTTGCCCACCGTCACATCTTCGCGCGAGGGCATGAGGTGGAAGTTCTGGATGGTGCCCGGCGTGGTGGCCGCAGCTCCCTTGATGGTAGAACTGGTATACGAGAGGTATTTACCTGTGCCTACGTTGCGGAAGATATAGTTGCTCGTAGCAGGATTGTAGGTGATGTTCCATGCGTAGTTATCGTCCTTCAGAGCCTCCTCGGCCGAAACCTCCACGTTGCGGAGAACTCCTGTCGAAGTCATTGTGAGGTAGCTTGTGAGTGCACCACCCGATACCGACTCACTCTTGATGTAGTACTTTGCCTCGTCGTCCTGCTGGAACACATACGCGGGCATTGCAAATCCTGCCTCGCCGCTGCAGATAAGGCCATCCTGATGCATGGCGTGGGTGATGAGGATATTGGCAAAATAAAGAGCGTGGTTGGAAGGCTGGTAGCTGTCCTCCTGGGCTCCGTTGATGCCGTAAGGCCACATGTGGGTGCCGTCGCCCGTCATGGTCGAAGTGGTGTTGTTGTCGAAGAAGCGCACCATCTGTGTGGCACGGGGGCCCAGCCACAGACCTCTTGTCACGCTGCCGCGAAGGTTGGCGTTGTTGTACCACTCGTTCGTGGTGCCCACACCCACACCGTGGTTGGTCTCGTGCAGGATGGTGCCCGTCTGCTGATATGCCTCCTTCTGGCTTACACGCATCCAGCCGCCATACGAACAGTCGGCTGTACCATCGCCCGCACCCGCACCATATACATAATGAACATTCAGGTAGAAGCCGGGGATGTAGCTCAGCGCATTGTACATCCATATACACTCGGCACACGCCGTATTGATGCGCGCATTCTGGTTGTCGTCGCCGGCAAAGTCATAACCGTATCGCATCACACCCTTGCGCAGAGTGGCAATCTTCACCACATCGCCGTAGGCCACCTGATAGCCGCTTGTCATGGCATAAGCACGGACATAATAGACGGTAGAGGGTTTCAGACCACGCATCACGTAGATGCTGCCGTTGTTGTCGAACGTCTCGGTAGTCTTCTCGTCGAGGATGGTGGGATTGGGGTTGGTGCTCCAGCAGAAACCCTTCTCCTTGCACGTGCCGCTGATAGTGCTTCGGCCCAGCGCAATCGTCGTACCCGTTGGCACGAACGTTCCGGTCGTCACCTTAGGCATTGTGCCTGTGGGATTGGCCAGATGCTCCTTCAGGTCGGTCAGTTCCTTGTCAAGACGAGCCTGCTCGGCTGCTATGCTGTCGGCATTCTCGCCGTTGTAGTAAAGGCGGAAATTATCCACGCACACCCAGTTGCCGTTGCAGTTAGTCAGCTTGACACCGATATCGGCCTTGCCGTTCACCACAGTGAAGACAACCGAATAGTCGCGACACTCGTTTATCTCCACCTGCTCGGCCCCCGCATAGAGGACTGCACCCGTACAGGTCTTGCTCGCGCTGGCCTGCGAGATGTTCTGCGCACTCACCACCAGCGTGTAGGTGCCCGTCTGCAGGTCGCGAAGCGTCTGCCACATACCCGCATTGCTGCCCAGCGTCTTGCTCTTGTCCACCCACTTCTCCATATACAGTTCGCCATTCTTCTTGCTGAAGTTGTTGGCTATGTTGTAGGTGAACTTACCCGGGTTAGACCATGCTGCAAAACGTGCACCGAAGTCAGGATTCTCAATATACTTGCCTGTCACATCGGTTTGTGCCGACGCAGCATTGCCCATCAGCCACAGTGCCGAAAGCAGCACAGGCTTCATCATCCTCGTAAAAAATTTAGTTAAGTTGTTAGTCATTTTGTTAGTGTATTATATAAAAGTAGATAGTACTATTCGCAACAAAATTACATCTTTTTTTCAAAACACAGCCTAAACACATCACAAAACTTTTGTTTTTAACAAAAATAACCCGCAAATTGGGCTCACCCGTAAAAATCATGTTTGTAGTATTGACACAGACTTCCCAGTGCGCCGTTTGTGCTTCTATTTGTACCGGTTGATTTGCTTTTTACCTGCACTCTTCCACTAATACAGTCTATCACGCTGTAACACTGCATGTTCTATTAGTGGAAGACCCCCGTTTCACTTCCACCAGTCTTCCACTAGTCTTCCACCAGTTTTCCACCAGTTTTCCACTCGTCTTCCACTAGTCTTCTACTAGTCTTCTAATAACGTCGCGCAGCACAATCGTCCGACTCGCCTAGCAGCATTTTTCCATTCCTCTAGCACTTTCTGTGTGGTACACGCACGGTGTACCCTACGGTACATGCATGGTGTACCCTGAGGTACATGCACGGTGTACCTTGCGGTACATGCTGCATGTACCGCATAAAAAGCGCAAGGGAAATCGTGAAATGTTCGCTTAGAGATGCAGAAACACCGTGCATGTGCAAAGTTAGAATGCTCCACGTTTAGTGCAAGACTAGTAGTCTGTAAAGTCTAAAAGTTGACAAAAAACAACAGTCTTTTGCATCTTCAAAACGTCGTAAAATAAATCATATTAACTTTTTAAATATCAATA
>JAGHUS010000176.1 GCA_018064685.1 Bacteroidales bacterium
ATGCAGTGGCTCAGCAACAAGGAGGTGACGGGCCACGAGGCTGCCGTGCCCGAGTTCAACATCCCCGACCACGTTGTCAGCAATGCCGACCGCAGCCTCAGCCTCACCATACCCGGTCGCCGCTACGTTCAGGACAACACGCTGCCCGAAAGCGTAGAACCGCTCCTGGGCGGCATCCTCTGGGCACAAAACGATCCTTACAACCGCCTGTGCCCCACTGTGCCCGGATCGGACACGAAATGTGCCACGGGTTGCGTGGCTACGGCTACGGCACAAGTTATGAAATACCACCAGTGGCCCAAGCAGGGTGCGGGTCAGAATAGCTATGTCTCACTGACGAACCAATTTGAGCTTAGCGCAGACTTCTCGCAGTCTATCTACGACTGGGACAATATGCTCGACGATTATTCAAAAGGCTACACCGAGCAGCAGGGCAACGCCGTGGCCCGTCTGATGAGTGATATCGGCATTGCCGAGAATATGGACTATGACCAAGAGAGTGGCACCGAGACTTATTATGCAACCTATGCCTTGGCCACATTTTTTGGTTACAGCAAAGAGGCACAGATGATCCAGCGTGACTACTACAACTATGCCGAATGGAATGACCTGCTGAAGAAGGAACTGGCTGCATCACGCCCCGTAGTAATAGGTGGCAGCCAAAAAACGAATGCGGTCTTAGGGCATGAGTTCGTGCTGGATGGATATGACAAAGATGGCATGTACCACATCAACTGGGGTTGGGGCGGCATGAGCAACGGATACTACGACATCAACATTTTGTGTCCCAAGCATCAGGGTACGGGTGGCAGCAATGCCGGATATCCCGGACTACAGGATGCAATCGTAAACTGCTTCCCCGACAAGGACGGTACATCGGTGGCACATCCCCTATTGGCTGCCATCGAGGAGCCGAAGCTGGACGGTGATAGCATCTGCTTCAGGATTATCAATAATGGCCTAGGCACCTATGTCGGGAAATGGGGCTACGTGGCCACGATAGACGATGAGATTGTTGCCTCAGCTTTTAACGAGATAAAAGAGGAGGATAACTATTCTTTCCGCAGGGAATATAATTTCAAATCCTCTCTCGAAGATCTTGGTATCACGCCAGAGATGATTGGCAGCAAGAAGTGCAAGGTGTATCCGGCATACGACGACGGCACCGGCATCAAAGTACCTCTGTCCAAGGTGGCTTTCCAGAGCTACGTTCTTCTTAGAGTGGATGAAAATGGACAGATCGTGGACGAGGACAACGATGAGGACAATGCCAACCCAATATGCGAGAGCTTAGAGATTACGCGCAACTATGCCTACTACAACGTCGCTGCCACGGCATTGGTTGGCAACAAGCAGGGCAAGACCTTCGACCGCTTTATAGACATGTACATCACTGACGAGAACAACGAGGTTGTTGCTGTGGGTTCAAACTTTGCCTTCATCGATGCGGGAGAGACCGCCAAGCTCGTGTTCACTTGCCTACCTGAAGAGGGCATGCTTATGGAAGTCGGTAAGGCCTATAAAGCTTTTCTCACCTACGCTTCGCGCGGATTACAATATGTCATTCCCGGCGAGAAGGTGACTTTCTTGCTGAAGGATCCAGGTCCTGATCCATCATTGTCATACTCCGACTTCGCTCTGGACAAGACCGTCGTAGAGCAAGGCGAGGAACTCACCGTCAGCTTCAAGATTCAGAACACTGGTGGCTTCCATGTAGAGGAATACTATATCTTCGTGTTCCGCGAAGGCGAACACGTATCTATGACGCACCTCCCAGTCTGCGAGACCGAACTGCCCAATGGCACCACCACCTTCTCCTCTACCAACATCATCGATTATGACGAGGGCAAATACGGCATTCTCGTCTCTAAGAGGGGAGAAAATGGCTGGGATGATCTCAACACCAAATATCTGATATTCAACGTCAAGGCACCGTCAACGGGCGTCAGCAACGTGGCCAGCACCCCCGACTCCGCCCACTACTACGACCTGCAAGGCCGACGCGTGGCAAACCCGTCGAAGGGCATCTACGTCAAGGGCGGGAAGAAAGTGATTCTGAAACAACAATTAGATTGAATAAATATGAGAAGATTATGGTGCTTGTTGTCTGTGGCTTGCATGTTCACGCTTGCCACTCAGGCACAGGAGATTTCGGCAGAACAGTCGCTGCAAAGGGCGGTGGCCACGATGAGTAAGAAAAGCTATGCCCGAAAGGTTCGCGGAAAGGCGGACTTCACGCTGACGCATATCCAGACAAGCGACAGCAATGGCAAGGCATTGTATTATGTGTTCCGCAACGAGCGGAGCGAGGGCTTCATGATTACCGCCGCCGACCAGCGTGCCAACGCCGTACTGGGCTATACCGAGAACGGAAGCTACGAGCAGGCACTCAGCAATCCCGCCTTCCAGTCGTGGATGGGCACTTGCCAGGACGTCATGCAGTGGCTCAGCAACAAGGAGGTGACGGGTCACGAGGCTGCCGTGCCCGAGTTCAACATCCCCGACCGCGTTGTCAGCAATGCCGACCGCAGCCTCAGCCTCACCATACCCGGTCGCCGCTACGCCCAGGACAACACGCTGCCCGAAAGCGTGGAACCGCTCCTGGGCGGCATAATCTGGGGACAGAATGCTCCTTTCAACCGTTTGTGTCCCCCCTTTCCTCTGTTTGATTTGACTTGTGCAGCAGGATGCGTGGCTACGGCTATGGCGCAGATTATGAAATACTACCAGTGGCCCAAGCAGGGTACGGGTCAGAACAGCTATGTATCAGATACGTATGGCTTTGAGCTTAGCGCAGACTTCTCGCAGTCCATCTACGACTGGGACAACATGCTCGACGACTATTCGAATGGCTACACCGAGCAGCAAGCCAACGCCGTGGCCAAGCTGATGAGCGACATCGGCATAGCCATAGATACGGACTATGACCTGGAAAGTACCGCTTACCACAGTCTCGCAACCACAGCTATGGTCACAAATTTTGGTTATAACAAGGGGATGCAGGAATACTACCGCGAGTTCTTCAGCTATGCCGAATGGAATGACCTGCTGAAGAACGAGCTGGCTGCATCACGCCCCATATTGATGGGTGGCCACAAAAGGGATGGAGGCATAGGACATGAGTTCGTGCTGGATGGATATGACAAGGACGGCATGTACCACGTCAACTGGGGCATGACTGGTATTGGCAACGGATACTATGACATCAACCTCATGAATGCCAAGATTCTGGGCATGGTTGATGAGGGTGACGGATATCTTGCACACCAGGAGATTGCTGTAAATTGCTTCCCCGACAAGGATGGCACATCGGTGGCACACCCTATGTTGGCCACATTCAACGAGATAACGATGAAGGATAATATCATCAGCAGTGAGGTCGCTAATATAGGCATGGGAGAATATGTCGGGAAATGTGGCTACGTGGCCACGATAGACGATGAGATCGTGGCTTCATTGTTCTGGGAGGCAAAGAAAGGCTTTTCTTATTACAAATCTACTCTTCTTACCTGCTCTCTCGACGAGCTCGGCATTACACCAGAGATGGTTGGCATCAAGAAGTGCAAGGTGTATCCGGCATACGACGACGGAACAGGTCTCAAGGCACCTTTGTCAATAGCATCCCTCCAGAATTACATCCTTCTCAGCGTGGATGAAAGGGGGCAGTTTGTGACCGAGCGCGTCCATGCAGACAATACCAACCCGATATGCAAGAGCATAGAGTTCACACGCGACTATGCAGGCTATCCCATCAAGGCTACAGCACTGGTCGGCAACGAGGAGAACAGCAAGACCTTCGACTGCGACATAGAGATGCTCATCTTAGACGAGAACCACGAGTTGATGGCTGGTGGCAGTAGCTTTGCCTACATCGATGCGGGAAAGACTGCCAAGCTGGATTTCGTCTGCAAACCAGTGAAGGACAAGGTTTTAGAGGCTGGCAAGACGTATGAGGTAGTCCTACACTACATTAAGTACGAAACACGAAAGGTGATTCCCGGTGAGAAGGTGACTTTCACGCTGAAAGACCCAGGTGCAGAGCCTTCGCTGACATATTCCGAATTCGCATTGGACAAGACCGTCCTGGCTCCGGGCGAGGATATAACCATCAGCTTTAATGTACACAATACTGGTGGATTTTGTGTAGAGAAGTTCTATGTCTTCGCGTTCAAGGGAGGTGAACGTGAAGAGTCCGAGAGTATGTATTCTTTCCCGGTCCTCGAAGTCGATCTGCCCAATGGCACCAGCACCTTCACTTCTACCCTCACCGTTGAGTCTGGCGAGGACGACTATTACGTCCAAGTTAATTCGGCACGCGGCGGTTTGAACCCTGTCAGTCCGTATCTGAAGTTCAGCGTCAAGTCATCGTCAACGGGCGTCAGCAACGTGGCCAACACCCCCGACTCTGCCCACTACTACGACCTGCAAGGCCGCCGCGTGGCAAACCCGTCGAAGGGCATCTACGTCAAGGGCGGGAAGAAAGTGATTCTGAAACAACAATTAGATTGAATAAATATGAAAAGATTATGGGGTTTGTTGTCTGTGGCTTGCATGTTCACGCTTGCCACCCAGGCACAGGAGATTTCGGCAGAACAGTCGCTGCAAAGGGCTGTGGCCACGATGAGTAAGAAAAGCTATGCCCGAAAGGTTCGCGGAAAGGCGGACTTCACGCTGACTCATACACAGAAGAGCCACAGCAATGGCAAGGCATTGTATTATGTGTTCCGCAATGAGCGGAGCGAGGGCTTCATGATTACCGCTGCCGACCAGCGCGCCAACGCCGTACTGGGCTATACCGAGAACGGCACCTACGAGCAGGCGCTCAGCAACCCCGCCTTCCAGTCGTGGATGAGCTCTTGCCAGGACGTCATGCAGTGGCTCAGCAACAAGGAGGTGACGGGCCACGAGGCTGCCGTGCCCGAGTTCAACATCCCCGACCACGTTGTCAGCAATGCCGACCGCAGCCTCAG
>JAGHUS010000163.1 GCA_018064685.1 Bacteroidales bacterium
CACAATGGCAGAACGTTCTTTCGGGGGCAATGTGCCAAGTGCCAGATACAGATCTTGGTGAACGTATTTCGCGTCGGCATCGCTTGAGCCAATAACCGCTAGCGCCTCATCGATGCTTTCAAATGTGCGCTGGGCAGCCTTATGATTAAGGAAGGTGTTCTGCGCAATCTTGAACAACCACGATCGGAATCGTCCTTTGTCCTGATAGCCAGCAGAGGCGAGGTACGCCTTGACCAAAGCATCTTGAGCAATGTCATCGGCATCATCCTTGTTGCCACAGCAGAGGGCGAGCAAGAATCCACGAAGTGCCTCCTGCTCGTCACTGACGAGTTGTATGAACTGCTCTCTGGTCATTACTCTTTATGCCTGTCGCAAGTTCCGTTCCTCTGCTTCCATTTCCTTGGCGAGCATCTTTCTGCCTACGATATAGCTAATAATGAATGCTATGCCGACAGCAAGTAGAGCTGCACCAGGAATTCCAAAAAAGTAAATATCTTCTGGAGAACCACCACCTGCATACCCCATACACCCAGCAATGGTTATTGCGCCCACCCCAATGAATGCTGTAACAAGTCCCCATTGAAGTTTTTTCAATAGTTTCTCCTTCAGCAACTTGTCGGGAGTGTTCATCTTTCTTACCAATTCCTCAATGTCAATGTCAGCATTCTTTTCGAGTGCAGCAAGAATGATTTCCTTTCTATTCTTTTCCGAAGCCATCTTACTTCTTAATACAAGAAAAATAATGGTAATTGGGAGAATAACGGCTGTTCCCAAAACAATTAAGATACCTGTAATGTTAGCACTATACATAATTCTTTTCCTGTTTTTTATTTGTTAAACTTCTTGTTAATTATTGAACCGATTCACTATAACAACAAGTAGAAACATAAAAAAGTGACGTCAGCACATCACTTTTTTTCGTAAAAACTCATGTCAGCGCAAAACGTCGAGAGAGGGTAAAGATCAAAGGCCTACAATCCATTCTTCAGGAATTCTCGGATATGGATGTGCGTTACACCTTCGTCATCACTTCGTTTCAACAGAGGCGATGCAGAGATTACATATTTGGAATAATCGTCACCGATGAGGCGCAGATTTCCAAATTCTCGTTTTCGGGTTTCGTCGTTTGCGATGAGATAAGAAACCTGCACGTATGCCTTCTTTCCAGTCTTCGAACATACAAAATCTATCTCTCCGGCACGCAGTTGGCCCACCTTCACCTCATATCCAAGTCGTAGCAGATGCAGATAAACAACGTTCTCCATGACTTTCTCGATATCGTTTGAACGTTCTCCACCAGCAATGAAATTCCTTAGGCCTACATCGCCAAAATAACACTTGTCGTTTGATTCCAACAACCTTTTTCCGTGGATGTCATAGCGTCCGGCAGAATAGGTAAGGAAAGCCTCACCGAAATAAGCCATGTAGCTCAATACAATATTCGTAGAGATATCCTGCCCTTGCGACTTCATATACTTGGCGATACTGCTGGCTGAGTTCAACTTTCCTACGGTGTCAGCCATGAATGTTATCAGGTTGTTCAGGAACGGTATGTTGCGTATCGTATGTCGCTCAATGACATCTTTCAGCATGATGGTGTTGAAAACTCCAGAGAGATATTCACCCACCATATCCTCGTTGTCAAGGCCAATGTTTCTCAACCCTGGCAAACCGCCGTAGTTGAAGTATTGCCACAATGCCTCTTCGCTGTCATCCAAAGCATGAAAATCAAGGAACTCCAGATAGCTAAGACTTTGAATGTGAATCTCTTCGTATCTTCCTCCCAGCAACGTGCTGAGTTCTCCGGAAAGCATCTTCGAGTTGGAACCCGTTATGATGACATCCGTATCTTCTTCCGTGCGATAGCTTCTTACCGAATGTTCCCATCCCTCAATATCCTGCACCTCATCGATCAGGATATAGTTATGGCTATCAGCCACAAAATGCTCATCGATGTAGGCGTTTAGATCCTCATAATTTCGTATGAAGTTGAATGCCTTCTTCTCCTTGTCTATATAAATAATATTGGAGTCGGGGGCATCCTTATGGCGAGCCACAAAATCCTTCATCACAAAGCTTTTGCCTACACGACGTTGTCCGACAAGAACAATAATCTGCTCTTTGCCCAACCAAGCATCAATACGCTCGGCATAATCCTTTCTTGATATTATCTTCATACTCTTTATGTACTTTATCGCATGCAAAGGTAATATTTTTATTTTGCATAGGCAATAAAATTGCGAAGAGTTTGATTTTTGTTGTCTACAAACAATAGAATTATACTAAATTTGTCATTTCGTGTAGAAATGGACTTTTCTTTGTGGATTCTTAATGATATGCATATTCTAATAAGATTCTAATAACACATTGGTTCATAATTAATGAAAAATGAGTACCTTTGTACTCGCAATGTGTACCATATTAATTATAGAAGACAATCAGCGACTTGCTTCTTTGCTACAGACGGGCATTGAGGAAGCTGGACATCATGTGCTATTGGCATATGATGCAGAGATGGCTTTACGCTTGTTGAAAAGTGAAAATGAACAGATCAATCTAGTCATCAGCGACATTATCTTGCCGGGGATGAACGGTTTAGAATTATGTAAGTGCATACGTACGGAACAACCTCAGATTCCCATTCTGATGCTTACTGCACTCGGAACCACAGACAACAAACTGGAGGGGTTCTATGCTGGCGCGGATGACTACATGACTAAACCGTTTGACTTCCGCGAATTGTTGGCAAGAATCGGGGTGCTGTTAAGAAGGAGCGGCCCCTCGCCAGCCATCGCCATCAAGGAGGAAGTCGAGTATGCAGACCTTAAGCTCGATCTCACCAAACATGAATGTACGCGCGGTGACGTTCCTATTCACCTTACGCCAAAGGAATTTGCGCTGTTGCAGTACCTCATGGAGAATGCAGGCAAGGTGGTCAGCCGCGTGGACATTCAGGAGAAAGTATGGCATACGCATTTCGATACAGGCACAAACTTTATCGATGTGTATATCAACTATCTGCGCAAGAAGGTGGATCACGACTTCTCCGTAAAACTGATAAAGACGAAACCGGGTATAGGTTTCATTCTGACCAATGAATAATAAACGTATTCTACTCACCCTGAAATACACGGCGGTGATGTCTGCCGTGATGGTTGTGGCACTCATTATCATCTACATAATGAGCGATGGCGCACGACATTCCACATTCCGCGACACGCTCCGTTCGGAAGCCATCACCAAGGCAAACCTCTTTCTCGAAAACCGCGTTGATGCCGAGACGATGCAGCACATCTACCTCAACAACACGCAGTTCATCAACGAGGTGGAGGTGGCCGTTTATACCCCTGACTTCAAGATGCTCTACCACGATGCTGCTGAGCATGATATTGTAAAGGAAACGCCCGAGATGATTCGGGAAATATGCGAGAAGGGAGAGATGGAAATTCTAGTTGCAAAAGACTATCAAGCTGTTGGCATTCTTTACTCCCCCTCAGGGGAGACAGAGGGGGGCTTCATCATCACCGCCGCCGCTCATGATGGCAATGGTGAGGCAAACATGGCATCACTTCGTTGGACGATCGTCATCGTAATCGTCATCGTAATCGTCTTCATGCTTGCTGTGGGTTATTACCTCGCCAACATCACCATTCGACCGATAGAACATGCGCTAAGTTCGCAAAAAATGTTTGTCAGCAATGTCTCGCATGAGCTTCGTACACCTCTTGCCGCTATCACGGCAGAGCTGGATCTTGCTCTTTCCCGCAAACGCACGCCCGAACAATATCAGCAATCACTAACTCGAAGTCTTGACGATGCCCACCGCATGACGCACCTCATCAATGGCCTCCTCAACCTTGCCAAAGCCGATTACGGGGCACACGGCATTGCGATGGAACCTCTCCGCATCGACGAACTTCTGCTCGACGCACGTGAACAGTTGCTGCACGCCCATCCCGACTACACCATCAACATCTCCTTCGACGAAAAGGCTATAGAAGCAGATGCCGATTTCAGCATCAATGGCAACGAATACCTGATGAACATTGCACTGAAGAATCTGATGGAGAACAACTGTAAGTATTCTGCCAACCACACTTCCAACGTCCTGATCGCCATCCAGACGGACAGCATCTGCATCACCCTATCCGATACGGGCGAAGGCATGACAGACGAAGAGCAACGCAACATCTTCCAACTCTTTTACCGAGGAAACACCACAGCACAGAAAGGTCACGGCATCGGCATGGCTCTGGCTCACAAAATCATCATCCTACACAAGGGAAAAATCGAAGTCAAGTCAAAGTCTGGTCATGGAACGACTTTCTGTGTGAAGATACCAAATGAATAATAGTAATAGCCAGAATCCTAAATATTGGCTATAAGTACCTAAATTCAGGTATGCTATATAAATAATGTATGTACCTTTGTGGCATAAACAAAAAGGAAAATGTAAAATATCACTAAAATCTGAATATAAATTTATAGATATTTGTCTTTCTGATTGCAAATCAACTTTTTTTTGTAATTTTGCTACGCTAATTGCAAAAATTATATCGGTTCTTATAGGTATAATGAAAAAGATTTGTTAACAGAGCGATTACTTACTTATCAAAAATAGAGTAAAAATGAAGCAGACAAGGAACAATCAAATAACCAGAGTCAGCATAGTCGGAATAGGCGCGAATGCGGTGCTTGCCGCATTCAAGGTCATAGTCGGACTGCTCTCCAACTCGGTAGCTGTATTGCTCGACGCCATCAACAATGTCACGGATGCATTGTCGTCGGTAATAACAATAATAGGAGTTAAGCTGGCTGGCAGAAAACCAGACAGCAAGCACCCGTTTGGCTATGGCCGTGTAGAATATTTCAGTGCCATTCTGGTGGCAGGAATCGTCTTTGCAGCCGGAGTCTCGTCCATGATCGAATCGGTAAAGGCTATCATCCATCCCGAAACAACTACTTTCACATGGGTGTCGGTAACAGTTATCACCGTGGCAATATTCGGCAAACTGCTATTGGGCAGATACTTCCAGATACGTGGCAAGTCACTCAACTCCGACGCACTGGTGGCCAGCGGTCTGGAGGCATCGTACGATGCAATACTATCGGCAGCCACACTGTTGGGTGCAGCGGTGTCGATGCTTTGGGACATCAACATCGATGGCTACATCGGAGCAGTGATTTCGGCCTTCATCATCAAGACGGGCATTGAAACACTCGCCGATCCGTTGGGCAAGGTTGTAGGCAAGAAGGTGCAAGGAGAACTTGCCACTGCCATCAAAAACAAGGTGAAGGAAGTGCCAGGTGTGCTTGGTGCATACGATCTAATCCTGCACGACTATGGTCCTGACACAGCCATCGGTTCCATACACATCGAGGTGTCGGACACACTGCCTTCGCACCAAGTGCATAAGATATGCCACCGCGTAGCCGCGCTTATCTACACAGAATTCAAGGCAGTAGTGACTGTAGGCATCTACGTCATGAACGACACGAATGCCGAAGTTGCGACCATGCGTGAAGACATCCGACAGATGGCCATGTCACAGAATGGGGTACAGCAGATGCACGGTTTCTTTGTGGATGAGGAGGAGATTGCCTTCGACATTGTCATCTCGTTCGACCACGATGCTCATGCCATCAGCCAATGGCTCAAGCAGCAGATTACAGAGAAATATCCGGGTAGGGATATACACATCACCATCGACACCAATTATGCGGGATAATAAATGAGGGGGGCAATGCCATCCACATAACATGCCGCCTTCCCACTACTATTTATCTTTATCCTCGACAAAATTTAAAACAACCTTCCAGGTGTCCGTTTATAATCCCGATGGCTTGCAGATAGGAGTAGATAACCGTACTACCAACAAACTTCATACCCCGCTTCTTCATATCCTTCGAGATGGTGTCGGAGAGCGGAGAGGTAGTCTTGATGTCGCATGGTTCGTAGATGACCTTGCCATCGGTAAAGCCCCAGATATACTTATCGAACGAGCCGAACTCCTCTTGAATTTTTATGAATATCCGTGCATTAACTACGCTCGCACTTAACTATAATCTGTTACGTATAATATTCGGATTGACAAGCAGTTCTGCTAGTTTGTTATCATCATACTTCACCACCTCTTGCACATCAAAATTGTCAAATGCCTCACGAAAGGCTTCACGTTTGTTCAGCACACACTCCCATGACAGTCCTGCCTGGAATCCTTCCAGTATCAGCATCTCAAACAGCATCCTCTCGTCATGACAAGGCACGCCCCACTCATCGTCGTGATAGGCAATGTAAAGCGGATTTTTAGGATTTTCCCAAAAGCATCTTTTAATGTCTTTGTCGGTCATTGGTTCCATGAATCAGAACTCTAAATAAGTTTCTCAATCTTCTTTATCTCTACGTCAGGAAACAAACCTTGCAGATGGTCGATGATGCGTTTTCGCGACTGCTTGGGTGTGCGTCCCTCTACCCTATCGCGTATCGGGAACAGATCGGGATACATGGCTTCGGGCGTGCAATAACGAGCCACACCCCATCCGTACGTCTCGCCCTTTTTCGAGACGAGGTATTCAAAGTCGGCTATGCATACATGTGTGCCCATCTGCAGCCCTGCAATGAGTGCATCAAAAGCCATGCCATTCCGTTTGTTCACGATAGGCGATGCAGGATCTTCAGGATTAAACTTACTGCGCTTGCGGCTCAACGTAAAGCCACTTGCCACCTTCAACTGTTTACTCAGCATCGATTCATTCCCCACCAACACCTCATGTATATGTCTCGCATCTGCCGTCTCCTTCTTCAACGGCAGTTGCGACCGCCTCCAGTTCATGAAGTCGGGCAACCATTCCAGGCTCACATAGCCAGCCTTCTTCTGGAAGAACTTGCCGTAGGCCGACTCCCAGTTAGCAATGATCGGTCCCTTCCATTGCCAGGGACCATTCTCGAAGTCATCGCCAAACAGCAGCTCTGGCGGAGTCATCTCCTCGATGCTGAATCCCTCAATACCGTTCTTGAAGAAAGGCAGAAAACCAATCTCCTTTATCAAAGCCTCCAACTGCTGCTGACTCTCTATGATGATACTGAATCTGTCCATTGCATTTATCAATTAGCACTCTTAGAGTACGAAGTTACTACTTTTTTCGATATTACATTCACTCAATGCCATAAAAATACAATTTACACCTTATTAAATATAAATTCCACGAATATAGATGCCAAAAGCACAACTTCGTCGGTCGAAATACAGAAAACGTATTCCAAAACATAGATTTATTGCAAAATGTTTGAAATGTTAAACATTTACTATTACCTTTGTGTCAGGTTTAACAAACTCAAATTACAGTCGTTTAATAAGATGAAATACGCAAAAGGTATTGTATCGTGGCTGATTTTGCCATTGCTGCTTATGGCATCATCGTGCAAGACACAGTATGTGGTGAATGGGCCACAAGGGAAGATTGCTACAAAGATAAGACTTCCAGAAGGCTTTGACACACAGCACGATAGTGTGGAGATGGTGGTGCTGATGCATGGCATCTTCTCGAGCAAGGCTTATCCACCCATCCCACGCATTGCCAAAGAATTGCGCAAAAAGGGCATCGCCACCATCACGATGGATTTTGGCGGACATGGCAAGAGTGATGGCAAGAAGAAGCGAATGACCATAGCCAAGGAGATACAGGAGGCGAAGAACGTATACGAATATGTTCGCAACTTGCCCTATGTGACGAAGGTATCACTCTTGGGACACTCTCAGGGTGGCGTGATAGCCTCCATGCTAGCCGGCGAATTGTCATTGGAAGGGCGTACACCCGAGAAGCTCATTCTCCTTGCTCCTGGAGCCGTCATCAAGGAGGCATGCAGGGGAGGTCATTTCTTCGGCAAACGCTTCGACCCGAAAAATCCTCCCGAATACATCAAATGCTTCGGCATCTTCAAGCTCGGACGTGAATACCTCACCACCACCCAGCAACTCGACATCTATGGCACATCTGCCCACTACCAAGGTCCCGTTTGCCTCATTCATGGCACTAAAGACCGAATTGTACCCTTATGGTGCAGTAAGAAGTATGACAGCATCTACCAGCAATCGCAGCTGCATATTATAGAGGGTGAAACGCATACAATGAATAGGAAGCTGAACGAAACGACGGACATAATAGCAAGATTCATAAACGAATAAATATGAAGAATACAATGATAAAGAGATTATTATTGAGCGTAATGGCAACACTGGTTGTGTTGTCGTGCGCAAGTCAGAACAACCAGACAGAGAACATCGGGGACAAACTGAGCACGATGGACGAAGTGATAATGTCGCGTCGCAGCATACGCAAGTGGCAGGATAAGACGATAAGCCGTGACACGCTCGACATCATTCTGAAGCATGGCATCAACGCACCCAACGGCAAGGGTATACAAGCGTATGAGGTACGTGTGATTGACAAGCCAGAACTGCTGAAAGAGTTGTCGGCTGCTGTGGCAAAGGACAAACCGGAAGTGGCCAGACGTAGGGGATTCAAGAACATCTTTGTTGATGCGCCATGTGTTGTTTTCATCGCTGCCTACGACGACTACGACCTCTCACAAGTCGACTGCGGTTTGCTGGGCGAGAACATCATCCTCTCGGCATGGTCAATGGGCATCGCTTCGTGCTGTCTGGGCAGTTCGGCAAGAATGCTCAACACATCACCTTCTGCCGCTCCATACATGCAGAAACTCGACTTCTCGGAAGGCTACAAACTGCTATACTGCATCGCACTTGGATATCCCGACGAAGAGCCGGAGGCAAAGCCACGAAAAGAAGAAAAAATACGTTACGTTGAATAATTTTTGTTACTTAATATGAAAGATAAAGACCCAATGGAATGGGAGGTGCTAGAAAGCGAGTACCTATTCAAAAAGCCTTGGCTCACAGCAAGACGCGAACACGTGAAGCTGCCTACAGGTGCTGAGATCAAGGACTTCTACGTCCTGGAGTACCCTGAATTCTGCAACGTCATAGCCATAACGAAGGATGGCAAATTCCTGATGGAACGTCAGTACCGTCATGCACAGCATTATACCGGCTATGAAATACCTGCCGGATGTGTCGAGGAAGGCGAAGACCCCATGGAGGCTGCCAAGCGTGAGCTGTACGAGGAAACCGGATTTGGTGGAGGCGAGTGGAGCAAGCTAATGACCATAAGTCCCAATGCAGGAGCATGCACCAATTACAGCCACACCTTCCTGGCCATAGGTGTAGAGAAACTGTCCACCCAGCATCTTGAAGAGTCGGAAGACATCAAGGTTGTACTGATGGAGCAGGACGAGGTGATAAGAATGCTGAAGAACGACGAGTTTCACCAAGCAATGATGGCAGCACCTCTATGGAAATATTTTGCGACAAGGATGAACATTGCGAACAGTAATGACGCAGAACAACAAAATAGTATTATGATGAATTTTGACTATCTGGAAAACATACCAAACATAGCAGCAACGGTATGCGACAACGAGGGTATTGTGCTTTATCAGAACAAGCGTGCCATTGACCGCGATGGCGATGTATTGGGCAAGAACTTATACAACTGCCACGACCCTAAGGCTGGAGCCATGATTCGCCAAATGATAGAGAAGGGCTTGAGCAATACCTATCAGATTATCCGTCACGGACGCCATAAATTGCTACACCAGACACCTTGGTTTGATGCTGATGGCAACATCGGTGGCCTCATAGAACTTGCCATCGACCTACCCGACGAGATGCCAGTGTTCAACCGAGACGAATAGCACATTCATCCACAAGATGTTAAACACAGACATATTACATCTGAGAAAGGTAATCAATGAGCAGAACAACAATAAAACCTCACCAAGGCATTCCGACATCGCTTATGTGGATGCTTGCCGTCATGGCAGGCGTATCGGTGGCAAACCTCTATTATTGCCAACCGCTGCTGAACATGATACGCGAGGACTTACATCTGACAGAGTTTGAAGTAAACCTGATGCCCGTCTTCACTCAGGTTGGCTATGCTCTCGGATTGCTCTTCATCATACCTATGGGCGACAAGTACAACCGCCGAAAGACGATGATGACATGTGCCATGGTGCTAACCTGTTCGCTTCTGTCTATAAGCATCGCTAGCCACGTATGGGTGTTACTTACAGCATCGTTCGTAACGGGGTTCTTCTCCGTCATACCGCAGATGTTCATGCCTTTCGCCTCACTCTATTCCCGACCAAACGAGAAGGAACGCAGAGTAGGAATGATACTTTCAGGCCTGCTCATCGGCATACTAGGTTCGAGAGTGGCCAGTGGTTACATCGGTCACGTCATGGGGTGGAGGTCAATGTACATCATTGCAGCCATCATGCTCATGGCAATGACTTGCATGGTGTATGCCTGTTTCCCAGACGTTGCACCAACCTACAAGGGAAAATTCCGTCGGTTGCTCTTTAGCATTCGCACACTGGCCATAGAGCATCCACGTTCTCTGCTCTACTCCATCCGTTCTGGCTTCGCCTTCGGTTCGTTTCTGGGCCTTTGGGGATGCTTGGCCTTTCGCATGAAGGAGGCACCGTTCTTTGTTGGCAGTGATGTCGTAGGCCTTCTCGGCATTTGTGGTATGGCCGGAGCAATGACTGCCTCCAACGTGGGAAAATACATACCACGTTATGGAGTAAACCGCATTCACTCCTTAGGAATAACGTTGCAACTCTTGGCATGGATAATGCTTGGAGTGTTACACCAATCATACACGGGCATCATACTGAGTATCATCATCATAGACATAGGCATGCAATGCATACAGTTGAGCAACCAGAGTGCCACGATGAAGCTCTGTCCCGAAGCCTCTTCACGCATGAATACCATATACATGGTCACTTACTTCATCGGAGGTTCGCTCGGCACTTTCCTGGCTGGCACCTTCTGGAGCCTCTACGGATGGACGGGAACCGTATCTGCTGGCATCCTTATGCTAGTATGTTCTATCATCTCAACAATTGTCATAGAAAGATTAATAAAGAACAAGTGTGATGTCGAGCACAAATAAATAGCCGAAAATGGGAATAAGCCGGAATGATATAAAAGGAAACTATAGCGAGGAGCTTATCACTAACATCTGCCTCAGTGTGGCAAAGACAGGAGATTTCCTCGGGTTTGTCAGAGAATACATGCATGACAATGATGCAATCGTTGTCCGCAATGCGCTAAGCGCACTGTCGAAAGCCACCGACAAACAACTGTCGCAGCTCAATCCAATCAAAGACGAACTCATTGATATGGCTATCCGTTGCAATAACTCGTCCATTCGTAGGGCTTTGTTCGGAATCATCCAGCGACTACAAATGAACAAAGACGAGGTGCGAACAGATTTTCTTGACCACTGCCTTGCAAGGATGACGGATATAAACGAAGTGCCGAGCGTACAAGATCTTTGCATGAAGCTTGCATACAAGATGTGCAAATTCTATCCTGAACTCATGGATGAACTGACACGAACACTAGAAGCAATGCAGATAGCGTATTATACACCAGCAGTCAAGAACGTAAGAAACAAGATTTTAAGCAGAAAATTAAGATGACAAAACAGGAACTTAGAAAGCAGATAAAGGCCAAGATCAAACTAATGACAGAGGCAGAGCGGGAAGCTGCCTCCATACGTATCTGCCAGCAGATTATAGCTACCAGCGAGTGGCAGAAAGCAGAAACAGTGTGGCTCTATGCAGCTCTGCCCGACGAAGTCGACCTGACGACTCTGATGCGTGATGCCGAACAAAAAGGCAAACAGATACTACTACCGGTCATTGATGGCAACGACCTGCAGATCAGATATTACGACCCACAATACATGGCATCCAACGGCAAGTACAACATCATGGAGCCCACCACTCATTGCCCAATGCTCAGCAACCTCGGCGAGATAGATCTGGCCATCATCCCAGGCAGAGCCTTCACTCACGAAGGCCTCCGCATGGGACGCGGCAAAGGATACTATGACCGCATCCTCGCCACTCTCAGCTGCACAAAATGGGGTGTTGCATTTGCATGTCAGATGATGGAACAGCTCCCAACCGATCCCTGGGATGTCCCTCTCGATCGCATCGTCGCTGAGTGAACAAAGTGAAAAGTCCCGTAGGCGAAAGTCCAAGAAGGACTCTCACAATAACTGGATTGGCCAGAGATTCCTCACATTCGTTCGGAATGACACCCTGAGTCAAATCGTATATAGATGCCTAAAAAAACTCACGTTACTTTACAACCACTTTTCGTCCGTCCTTGACGAACACTCCGGGGCGTGATATCTTGACAATGCGACGGCCGTTGAGGTCGTAGGTGGACTGGACAGTGGAAGTCGTAGCTGAAAGGACATCCTGAATGGACGTCTCTTCGCCAGTAGAGATACCAAGCTCCTGCACACCACTCAAAACGGGAGCATTAAGATAGAAGCGGAAGGGAGAGACAAGGGTCGATGTGGTACTTGCTGCAAACATATTGTTCGTGTCAGAAAGCACGAAATAGCCACCACCCAACGGGCGTTCAACAAAAGAACCATTCACACCTTCCTGCTCCGTATCCTTGCTGTTACCCGGTACATAACTCTGCACTTCCACATCATCCTGCACCTGTAGTTTCCAACTGCGGGTGTTCGTCTCCACCAGCAAGGGAGTGCCAGCACTTATCACGGCCTCATAGTCAGCAATCTCCTCGAAGACTACATTCTCACCCTCTATCTCCTTGAAAGTAAATACTCTACTACCTTCGGCAAAAGTATTACCCTGCACAGCAAAAGGCAGACAGACAGCGTTATAGGCACGGGCTTCATCGGCTGTGGTGTTAGCGGTGCGCGAATAGACAACCTTGTCGGCCACCACGCTCATTCCCGGCATATAGGGATAATAATCGTTCAGCGTCAGAATGGCACAACGGCCATCCACCACCACATTCTTAGTGTTGGCCACGTTGTCAGCATCGCTCACTTTGATAAGCGTATTCATGCTGCCATGAGCCGTAGTAGAAGGCACTGGCAGTTCGGGACGGCCAATCAGCACAGCCTGCGTAGCATCGATGAGCGTCACGTTGTTCGTGCCAAGTGTCGACTTCAAAGCTGTCATATTGGGTATGCGCCAGGCACCCTTCAGTGTCAGCACACTCTTGTCATCATTGAACTCAGCCTTGCGAGCCTCCTCTGCCACGTCATACGACACCGTCTCGGGGGCATCACCTGTACCCAGGTAGTGCAACTGGAAGTTATCTACACACGTCCATGTGGCATTGCTCTTCGTCTTGACATTCTTCTTCACGCCAATCACCAGCACGCCGTCCTCGCCCACCTTGACGACAGGCAAGACGTTGTTATACAAGTTATTATTGAAAGCCGTCGCCGCACTGGTCTGGTCTCCCGTAGCGGGACGCTTCGCTGCATCCTCTGACATGTAGCTGGCCAGATCCTGCGACACCTCAACATACGAACCCTCGGGATTAGACCACGCGTAGAACTTCACATTCGTCGAGTTCAGCTCAGCCTCCTGCACGAAACCCTGGCACGTCACCACGTAGTTTCCCGCAGGTACCTTGAGCTGCTGATACAGGTCCCAGGTGTTGTCCTGCGATATCATGCCATACGTCTTGGTCGTGATGCTACGGTTGTAGTTACACTTCGGATTGTTGTCCGCGCCGTGCACGCCATTGTCGGTGACATAGTCGTTCGAGTTCTTGCGGAACACCCACTCGCCCAACCTAGCCTCGTCGATACGGTCGAAGTTGGCAGCCGCCACAAGGTGCGTCACATTGACAGGGTTGCTCACGCTGGCAGCCTTCACCTCCTCGGCCAACTGCTCTGCTGTCAATATCTCCCATTGCTGATACTTGTCGGTCTTGCTCATAGCAGCCGTTCCTGCACCACGCACCAGCGGGTTATTATTATATGTAGCACCATCGTTGCCCGTCAGTGCCTTTGTCGTACCGTTCTGCGAGTACGACAGAATCTTGAATCCATCCTGCTCCACGATGTTCCACTCGCTGATGTACTCACCCTCGGTGTTATTGTCCATATAGCCCGCATCGGTCAGATGTCCGTACTGGCTCAACAGGTCGTACTTGCCATTGGGCAAAGCCCTGAGGAACATAGGCTTGGGATAATTGCCCGTTACCACATGGCTGCCCCACTGACCACCGTTCATCAGGAAGCGGCCCGTGTTGCGGTTGCGCAGATACACAACCGGTTCCTCTGCCTCCACGTCATTATCATCGTCGATGGCAGGGTCGTAGTCGTGATACGAGAACGTCACCACACAAGGCTTGTGGTCGCAGAGTGGTTCGCCTGCCTCGTTCACAAACGACAGATCCTGGCAGTATGTCTCTGCCGTCACGCGTATCTTGCTCTCCTTGTTGTTGATATAGAAAATCTTGTCTACCACCTCGCCCTTCAGATAACCGTTCGTACTGGCCATGATCGACGACGAACCATAAATGGGATAGACATTGTCGCGACCGAACTGAATCCAGGGATCGCGAATGATGAAGCGCTCGTCGGCATTGATGGCGTCGATGAGGTTCTGCTTCAGCTTGTCGCGAGTGTAACGGCAGTTCGTATCACCGATGATGAGAATAGGTCGACCGTTCTTTGTCTGCTTGATATGGTTGGCCAACTGCGTCAGCTGACTGGCACGTGCTGCATTATCCTCGGCCGACGACTCTGCATCCATGTGCATGGTGTAGAGGTCCAGCTCAGTGCCATCCTCGAGCGTGATGACATAGTAGCGGAAACCTTTGTTGATAAGTCCGTCGCCACCATTGTCGGTATAGCCGTAGTGGTCATTCCACTTCGTCCAGGCTTCTCCGGAAGGGTTGGCAATAACCTTCTCTCCGTCAATACGATAGAACAGACACAATCCGTCAGAGTCCAGTACGGGACGCTTGGCCAGATAGTCGGCAATGGCACCCGCACCAGCCGAGATGCTGCCACGATGTGTCGTAGCGTTGTAGTGGATACCCACACCGCCATTCCATGCAGCCTCCCACAGCTGACTGTGGTAGTAGAAGTCCTCGCTCACGCCCACCACGTCATAGCCCGATGTGAGCAGACGCTGTCCGATAGCCGTTGCACCGGGGCCCTCCTTGGCATCCTCGTTCAGCTTCACCTCGTAGATGCCAGCCACCTTGATGCTCTTGGGCATACCGTCTACGTTGAGCGATGCTACGGTAAACTTCTTCTTGGCCGTCCACTCGGCATATTCATCCTCCGACACGAACATCCAGTAGCTGCGGTCGCTGTTCACGGTCGTCAGCTGGCAGGTCACACCACCGCCCAGATACTTACAGCGGTTCTCGTCGCCGGGGAAGTTAGCATCCGCCACCTTCTCCTCGAAGGCAAAATACCGCGAACCACTCTTCAGCTGGTAGTATCCGCTGGCGTTCTTGCTCAGCGTGTACTTCACTCCGCCGATACTTACCGCCGTACCATCCACCTCGAAGCGTGCGGCAGAGGCATTGTTCAGTTTGCCGTCTTCAGCTACAAACTTGTTCTGGTATACATTAAAGAGATAATAACTCTGTCCCGAACTGGGCACACTGCCACGAAACGCTCTCGCCGAAAACAGGGGGCAGAGCAATAATAGGAAGGGGAGTAGGATTTTTATTTTCATCGGAATTATTATTAGTATAGAGTATTTTTAGTGTAGAGTTTAGAGTAGTTGAAAGTGTATTATAGTTTAGAGTTGAGAGAATTTTTAGTGTAGAGTATTCTATTGTAGAGTTTAGAGTTTTCTAGAATTCTTTATACAAGCTTCGCTTAATTTTAAGTAGTAAAAGAGAGATAAAAGGGAGTAAAGCTTTTGACGAAGGTCAAAATGCAGTAGTAAAAGGGACAATACCTCTGTGACAATTTATACTAATGTCACTTTTACTACCTTTTTACTACCTTTGTACTACCTTTTTACTACCTTTATACTACCTTTAAAATCCTTTAAAGCGAAAGTTGAATTCTTTATTTTGTATCCAGCACAGCACGGACGTTGAAACCTGAACGGCGAGCGTCGTTATACAAATCGCAACTGCGCCAGAAGAAGTGAAGGAAGAGCGCCTCGTTGCAGTATCGTGAAAAGAGCGTACGCGACCAGTAAAAACCATTCTTGCCTTCAAGGGTGGAAGTGCTGTAATGCCGACAACCTGCAGCGGGCAAGAAGATGGAGTTACCATTCTCGCCCACAACCTTAAAGCCGCTGTATTCATCTTCTGACACCCAATCCCAGGTACACTTCTGCAACAATTCCGTAATCTGTTCGGCAGAAGGCATTCGCCAACCTTTACCCCAGTTAACGTAGGCGGCATCATCACCGGGCTCAAGTTCCTTTCTATCATCTACATTGCCGTACTGCTTGTCAGTAACATACTTAGAGAAACCGTAGCCCTTATCGTCAATGCTGTATTTCAGATTATTCCATTCGTAACTGTCTTTCTGGCTCGTCTCGCCCCATGCAAAGTACTGTCCGAAGTCGGTGGGCGAAGAAGCCCCCACATTCGTCGTAGCCCACTTGGTGCCCGAGGGCAGTCCAAGGTCTACCCACTCATGACCACGATGAGTGTTTCCCACAGTAAGAGAATCGGTTCCCGATTCTACCTCAACCCTCTTTGTCTTCTCTTCCTTCGGCTTGTTCTGATTAGCAGACTTCGTCCTCTCCGTCCTAGCTTTCTTACGGGGAACCTTACCATGTTTCTGTCCCAGAGCACTGAGACTGCACACGCACAATATCAAGAAAAGAATCTTTGTTTTCATAAATATATTATCCGCTTACTAAAGTACAATCACTCCTTTCATCCTCATCCACAATACGAAAAACTGATCATAGACAGTATAGACATTTCTGCCAAATGTAATGAATTCTTTTTCCAGCAAACCCTTTATTGCCGAACTTTATCATTTAATGATAATATCAGCTTCGCTTGTTTATACTACGATTCGTTGCCATTAACCACAGTGCCATCTACACGTCCGTCGGCAGAATAGCACTTACATTATACACTACTGCTGTTTTTTCATTTCGCTGCAAAGATAAGAAATAAATATGGTACTTCCGATATTTGGACTGACCTTTTTTGGCAAAGATATACTATTTGGCATAAACTGATAATTGAACGTACTTTTGAAGCAGAGTCGTAGAAAAATGATTCCCCTGGGCTGGAAGCACTTTCTCTTTTCTGCCACAGCATTTTTTAGACATAAAATGGCTCACCAAGAAAAAGCTGTGTCAGATGGGAAAACAAAAACTACAATCAAAGGGACTGTTTACGGGTGAGCCAATAAAACTATCGTGTAGGTGTTGTGTAGAGTACTGATTTTTCGATTACAAAGGTAAGCAAAAAACAGTAAAAGGATACTTGCAAAATGAACTTATTTTACAGTCAGGGTTAAATTCAATATGTTTTGCAAGATAAAGGGAAAAAATGGAGTTAAAGGAGCTCAAATCCTTTAACTCCAAGAGTACTTTACTTATATTTCTCTTCATCCAAAGGGAAGTCAACCGAACATACAGAAATGACTGCATTGACATGACCCTCGAAAAGCTTAACAGAGTTATAACCACCTTGGTTCCAACCAAAAGCAGTTCCAGAGAACATACCTGACTTGGTGCAGTCGCCTGCCTTCAAATAGAAACGGAAGAGCTTACTGTCCTCCTCACTTGCATTGGCAATCAACGCCTTACCAGCCTCGGTAAGCTTGTATGATACCGAAACATGGATAGGCTGCTCATTTTCATACTCGATAGCGGGAATCTGCAGTGAGCGACCGCCCACCGTAACATCCTCATCTTTATCCTCGTCGTAATAGGTGCCGATACTATCAGAATGAAGACTTGCGACTATCGGATAAGACTTCTTCACACCTACACTGTCCACGTTAATAGTGAAATCGGCAAACTCGAAAAAGGCGTCTGAAAGAGCAAGCTTGTAAGAGATATAGTGCTTCTGGACAGGAGCAGGAGCGGGAACAACCTCGTCATCGCCGCAAGAGCTGAAACCAACAGCCAACAATGCCAGGATAGCAAGGCTGAAAATAGAAATATACTTCTTCATAACGTCATTAACCTAGATTACATTAAAAATGTATTATTCGCCGTAGACACGAATCTGGTGCTTAACAACAACGCCAAAGAAAATTGACTTGTTGTACTCCTCGACATGCGAAATCTTGGTGATGCCACCATTTGCAGCAGCTGCCTTGATAGACTGCTCTGGACCACCCTTACCAAAGAAACCAAGAATAGTCTTCTGCTCAGAAACACCCATCTTAGAACCAACTGCACTGTTAGATGAAATGCCAACAACATGGGTTGCAGAACAGCAGCTGCTCAGAAGCATAGCTGCAAAAACACCAGCACCGATAATAGAAAAAATCTTCTTCATAATTGTTTAATTTAAAAGTGATTAATATTGATAATTATAATATTGTTTTTTAGTTTATGGCAGTTGGTTCTTGATTCAGTGTGAAATTAAGAGGTTTTCGTTTCCACTAAACGACTAAACGACTAATCCCCTTAACGACTAACCTCTCCCAACTTCTTCCTGTACTCTCCCGCCGTCATGCCGTACATGGCTTTGAACTGCCGGCGGAATGTGGACTGGTCTTTGTAGCCGCACTGTCGCATCAGATCTTCAATGGGATCATCCAAATGATTCTTGAGCAATTCGACGAAGAGTGAGAGGCGGTATTCGGAGAGCCACTGCCGGAACGTCTTACCCGTAAGACTGTTGATGCAGACCGATATGATAGTACGGCTAGAACCTATCTCTTCGGCAAGAAGCTTGATGTCAAGGTCGGCATTGAGGTAAAGCTTATGCTCGTCCATGGCCGTCTTGATGCGTTCGTACAATGCCTGTGTGTTCTGCAACAAACGCTCGTTTCTCGACTCCTCCAGTTTCTGCGTCAGCTCCAACACCTCTTCCTTCGTCTCGTTCAGGTCTTGCTGCGTAGCATCTATCACCTGTTGTGCCGTCTCGATGATCTGTTCGTTCTTGCGATTACTACGCACAAGGCGAATGATGACAACCGCTGCCGCCACTATTATGACAAGCAGAATGGACAACGAGATGATGACAAGTCGCTGATGCGATACCTCGTTCTCGGCATCTTGTCGGGCCAACTCGTGTTCCTGCACCATATTAATAGATATCTGCTCGGAGAGTGTTCGCAGCATATCCTGACGGCGTATGCTGTCGCTCACAACCAGTGCACGGCGCAGATATTCATTCCCAAGCTTGTAGTTGCCCGTACGTACTGCATCTTCCGACAGTAGCGACAGATAGTCGACATAACCGCCCACAAGACTGTCATTCTGGTAGAACAACTCCGCTGCCTTCTTGGCTTCATCGAATTCAGCCTTTCGTCCCAAGAAAGACAGTTCGTGTAATACATTTACCTGATTCTCTAACAATTGTGACTGATCGATATGGCTCAAGAGGTCAATGTAACAAGCTACGGAATCGGTATCGGCAACCGTGTTCTGCGACATGCTTTTCTGCACCTTCTGACGATAGGCCGTGGCTATTCTGATGTACATCTGACAGCGATAGAAATCGGCAAAGCCGTGTGTGCCTTCGCCCGATGCGTTCATAGTCTCGGGACGCGGATCGACAAACGAAGGGTCACGATCGAAACGGTTGACAAGAGCCAGAACGTCGTGGCTCGTGGCTATCACCTTGTCATAGTCCTGCCTCTCGAAGTACAGCTCCATCTGCTTCTTATTGAGCGAGATGAGCGAGATAAGTCCACTGAACGAACTATCCTCGCTGAGCAAAAGATGTACTTTCTGGTACGTCTCTTCGGCCTGCTTAGTACGTCCCATCATCTGCTCGGCCATACCCACACGCAGCATCATGGCAGTCTCGTCGCCGCGCATCTGTTCATGTCCATGACAGATGGCAATGCCCCGGTTGGCATAACGCAAAGTCTCGATATATCGGTTGCGCGAAGCAGTGATGTTGGAAGCCAGATCGCATATCTCCTCCTCGAGGAACTGATCGTCGCCAAACGTGCCATCGTCCAGCAGACGGTTGCAGATGCACAATGCACTGTCGGCATTGTTGTCGCCGTTCAAAACGACTATGGCATGCAGATATTCGCAACGCTTAGGAGAGATGATCTTGGCAGCGAGCAGTGAGTCGAGCATATGATGCGCTTTCGAGGGATTGCTGCTCATATAGCTCATGCAACTGTCTACAACGTCAAAATTATCCTTGCTGATGGGATATTCCATCCCATAGCCTTCGAGGCCCTGTTCGTCCCGACTGCCACAACGGCAGAACAGTGCTATCAATGTCAACGTATAAAAAAAATAGGATAATTGTCTGAACACAAGTATTTGCTGTCTAGTTTCTATAATGCAAAATTATGAAAAAGAAAGCAAAAAGGCACTTGCAAAATGAACATAAATGCAAAAAACTGCTAAAATATGAACGTTTTGCAAGGTGCAGCAGATAATTATCGCTATAGCAACATACTGAGGATGGCTGGCGGAACGGGTCCATCGACAGTGTAGAGGATGCTGCTGCTGTAGGTGGAGTTGCCCTGATAGAGGTGCTTGCCGTCCCAGGTGACTAGGATGTTGCTGCTGTAAGTGGAGTTACCCTGATAGAAGTGCTTGCCGTCCCACGTCAGCATGATGTTACTGCTGTAGGTGGAGTTACCCTGGTAGACATGCTTGCCGTCCCAGGTGTAGAGGATGTTACTGCTATAGGTAGAGTTGCCCTGATAGATGCGGCGTCCATCCCAAGTAAGGATGATGTTACTGCTATACGTGGAGTTGCCCTGGTACAGATGCTTGCCGTCCCAAGTATACAGGATGTTACTGCTATAGGTACTATTACCTTTATAAATATGTACACCCTTTGCCATGCCGACCACCGAAATGATAAGCATGACAAAGAGTGTTAAGACACGAGTTGAAAAGTTCATTGATTACTTCTTTTTAGCCTTTTTGGCCTTCTTCTCCACCTTGACATCGACGAGCTGCTGCTTCTTCTCGATGCCCTTATACTTCATGAAAGCCTCGGCATAGCGGCGGCCGATGCCACGATAGCCTTCGGCTGAGAAGTGAAGATGGTCGGGACCGCAAGGCAGACCTGCTGAGCTGATCCACATAGAGGTGGGGATGGTCTCGGGCAGAGTCTGGATGATGGGATTCATACCAGCACACACACCACCGCAGTCGGCATTGACAACCTCGCCAGCCATGATGGGCACCTCCTTGGCTTCGAGGTGAAGGTCGTTAAGGATGTCCTTGTATACCTTGTTGACCATGGCAGGCCAACGCTTGTCACCACTGTTGCTGCAGCCCTGGTGCAGAAGGATGCCCTTGAAGACGCCCTGATGGCTGGCACGCAGAGCGCACTCCATCACACGGGTGTAAGGCAAATCCTCGTACTCGTGCATGATGTTCTGGAACCAACCGGCCTCCTTGGTAACGGTCTGAGGATCATACTCCTTCATGAGATGCTCGATCTTGCAACCACCGATGGCCACGTGGATGACACCGATGCGAATGCTGTCGGGAAGGTTCTCGACGAGGGTACGACCGAAATAGTCGGCAGGAGTCAAACCTGAATGAGCACGGCACAAGGGGGGAACAGCGGTGTACCACTGATACTTCTTGCGAGCCTCACCCTTATGGCGACCAGTATTGGCAGGGAAGTCAACGGCAGCCATAACCTGGAAACGGGGATCGTTCCAAGCGTAGTCCTGCTCTTCGGGCGTAGCAGCACCCTCCATATTCGACTGTCCGATACAAATGAAAAGCCAGAAGTTGGGGTCGGGCTTCGTACCGAACTGTTTGCTCTGCGACAGGAAATCCTCTGTCTTCTGTGCACCGCCATACATCTCAATCTGAGCCGTAGCGGTCATCCAGCCACAGCACAACATGACGAGTGCTGCGATAATAGTTTTCTTCATAATCGTTTATAGGTTAAATCGTTGTAAGTTTTGGTTAAAATTGCAATTTATCAAGCTATCGAGGCATCAAGCTAACAAGCATCGAGCCATCGAATTATCGGATAATCGAGATTTCGAGCTACCGAGCCATCGAGCCATCTTTATTAGAATAATGTGAGCTGCTCGGGGATGTCAACGTTCTTCTTCTTGCCACGTGGCTTGGGAGCGGGCTTTGCTGCAGCGGGTGCCTCGGCGGCAGCGGGAGTCTCAGAAGGAGCGGGAGTCTCAGAAGGAGCGGGAGCTTCTACCACAGGTGCCTCTACTACGGGTGCTTCAGCAGCGGGAGCCTCGGCTACAGCAGCTGCTTCGGCAGCGGGAGCAACACCAGCGGCATTCAAGCCGGCACGGATGCCTTCGCTTATAATCTGCTGCCAACGGTTGCTGCGGTTGGTCTTGGCCTGTCCCAGGATGCCAACACGAATGATGTAGCCGTGACGGCGATTCTTATACACATCGCCGGGCTTCAACGACACGTTGCTATGGAAAGAGGTGTACTTCATGCCCATTCGCTCCTCGCCCATGATGTCGAAGATAGCCTTGGGAGAACCGAAGTAATAATGCTCACCATCGATTTCGAGATGGAAAACTTTTGTCTGTGCCATAATCTTATATCAGTATTAAATTAATGTTTTTCATTTATGACGTGATGGCTAGCGTCTTTGCATATATATATTATATAATGTATGAAAATACACCATTAGCCTTTTTTATGCATCATTTACGTGCAAAGTTAAAAAAAATACTTTGTACAAGCAACAATGAATAGCTTTTTTTTGTATTTTTGCTAAATAAAACGTGAACAATCTTCAATATATCGGGAAAATGGATGCAATTCAGGAAAAAGTAGAACGAGTGTTTGCGGCCATGAAGGGCCGCACCAGCGAGAAGGATATGCAAAGACTGCACGAGGCATTCAACCTGGCCAACGAGGCACACAGCCAGCAACGTCGCAAGAGTGGCGAACCGTATATCATACACCCCATTGCGGTGGCACTGATAGCGGCCGAGGAGATGCGACTGGATGCCAACTGTGTCATCACGGCTTTCCTGCACGATGTGGTGGAGGATACCGACTACACGCTCGAAGACATACGTCTGCGCTTTGGCGACGATGTGGCCTTCCTGGTGGATGTGGTGACGAAGAAGAAGAAAGAACACTACGACACGACCAAGCAGGTAGACAACTACCGACAACTGCTCAACTCGCTGCACTATGACATTCGCGCCTTGATGGTGAAGATTGCCGACCGACTGCACAATATGCGCACACTGGAGAGCATGCGCCCCGACAAGCAGATGAAGATAGCGGGAGAGACGGATACGTTCTACGCTCCGCTGGCCAACCGTCTGGGACTGATAGACGTGAAGAGCGACCTGGAGAACCTCTCGTTCAAGTATCGTTGCGAATTGGAATACAACGACTTGGAGAGATGGATTGAGGAGGACGCCGAGAGGAATGAGGACCGTCTGAAGGCTTTCACCAACCGCATAGAGTATGTACTGCAGAATGCGGGCATCGAGGCTAAGGCCGAAATATACTACCGCCGCCCCTACTCCATCTGGCGCAGAATGCAGCAGGACGAGGTGGACTTCAACCACGTCGAGAACCGCTACTACGTGCGTATCACCTACACGAAGTGCCGATTCCCGATGAGCGAGAAGTCGGCTTGCATCAAGATTTACTCGGTACTGACGGATTACTTCAAGGAGAAGCCGGGCACATTCCAGAACCTCATCGACCAGGCAAAGGAGAATTCATACCGCTGTCTGCGACTGATGCTGCTGAGCCAGACGGGCGTGTGGGAGGATGTGCAGATATGCTCGACACGCATGGTGGAGACGAGCAAGGTGGGATGCATGGCCGAGATAGGCGACAACATCGGTGCATGGATAAAGCGTTTCCGCAACGTGCTGCAGGACATCGCCAAGCAACGACAGGACGACAAGCTGCTAGAGGAGATATCGGCCTCACTCTATTACGACGACGTGATGGTGTTCACCCCCAACGGGCGCAGCATCATCATGCCAAAGGGCAGCACGGCCATCGACTTCGCCTTCAAACTGGGAGTCGAAACGGGTTTGCACGCACGCTATGCACACATCAACGGCAAACTGTCGAGCATAAAGACGGAACTGAAGCGTGGCGACTGCGTAGAGATACACACCGACTTCAACTCGCACCCACATGCCGAATGGATGGATCACGTGTGTACGTACTTTGCCAAGAGCGAGATAAGACACTGGCTGGAACGACAGCAGAACAGCAATACAAAACGATGCCCCCTGTGTCTGCCACTACCGGGAGGCGACCTCATCGGCATCGAAGATGACGAGCATCACATCACCATCCACCGCCGCAGCTGCCGTCAAGCCATACTGCTGGCGTCGAAATACGGCGACAACGTGAAGCCTGCCAACCTGCCCGAGGATCCTAACATCGTATATCCCATCACCTTCCAGATCAGGGCTATAGACCGTTATCACCTGTTGGTGGACACCATCGACCACATCACCAACGTGCTGAACCTGAACATCGACTCGCTCACCACCACCACCATCGACGACATCGTGGACATGCGCATCACATTCTTCGTACACTCGGTGGGCGAGATGATACGAGCCAAAGAGCATATCTACAACATTCGTGGAGTAGACGAGGTGAGACAGGCGTAAAGACAAAATCTAGGAGTTAAGGAAATTGAATCGATATAGCTTATCATGGTATAAAAAAAGAAGGTTGTCATCACGACAACCCAACTTTCGTTAACCTTAAATCTAATACCATGAAAAACACGATGCAAAAGTACTGCTTTTTTGATAATTGGCAAGCGAAAGTTAATAAAATAAACTTCAAATTGCCTTTTAATTGATTTATATCAAGAGAGACAGTCGGTAAAAACCAAAATCAAGGCTTTTTACGGGTGCGTTGCTCTTTAGCGGATTTTCTCAGCAGTCTGGTTTCCCACGCTATCAGCCTCGAATTTATTCGCAAATTCCTCTTATGTGGTTTTCATTATTACAGGTCGAAATCATTTCGGCTTGTCGCCCTTGCGTTCAATTCTCAGTGATGCCAAAACAGAAAATCATTGCCTAAATGAAAGCCATTGCTGCGACTTCAGATGAATAGCGTAGCGACAATTACAGAAAAACGCTGCGACAATTAGATAAAACCGTAGCGATAATTATTATAAAACCGCTGCGACAATTAGATAAAACCGTAGCGTGTTTTCATTGCACGGCAGCTGTTAAACACGTGTTTAGCAACTGTTAAACACACGTTTAGCAGCTGTTAAACGCACGTTTAGCAGCTGCTAAACGCGTGTACGGCAGCTGCTAAACGCGTGTACGGCAAATGATAAACGTGTGTACGGCAAATGATAAACGCATGTACGGCAGATGTTAAAAGTGGAAAATACACAAAAAGACTAGTACACCGCAGATACAGCGACCCCCGAATGTCGTACTTGACATCCGGGGTTCGCGTTATATTTATAGTGCTTCCAATGGGTGAAAGCTGCAGATCGATTAGAAGATTCTGCCGAAGATAGAGAACTTGAGAGTGGGATAAACGGGAATCTTACCCACAGTCTTTATAACATCCTGGAAATCCTTTGAGATGCCGGGCTCGTCCTTGGTGATGACATGACCCTTACCATCGTTGGCATACTTGTCGATAATCTCGGGCTTGCCCCAGAACTCAACACCTACATCCAACTTGCAACCTACGCGCTTGCGGGGAACAGTGCGACCCACGCCAAAGCCGATATAGGGACGGAAACCGTTGATCTTCACATCGAGCTGAGCACGACCCTTGTTGGGAGTGAGGTTGTAACCCTCGAGGTCGATGTTGATACCATTCTCGTAACCGGGCTCGGGAAGGATGTAACCGTTCTTGATATCCGAGTTATAGAGCTCGACAGCAGCAATGGTCTTGTCGACAGCCTTGACAGAAGCGAAACGAGAGCTACCGAAATAGGCACCGACGGTGAAGTGGAACATGCTGTTCTTACCGGTATAGATGTCGAACAGCACCTTACCCTGATTAAAGTTGGGCTTACCCTTCACATCAATCTCAGCACCGTACTCGGGGATATTGACGTAACGCTCTTCGAGCAACTGAGGAGTAACATTGTTGAGCACTGCGGGACGGTCGTACTTAAGGGTGTTCTTGACAGTGAACTTAGGCATGAAGTCGGCACCTACACGCATCGTCACGAAAGGACAAACGGTGGTTCCCACCTCGAAACCAATAGCACTGGTACCCACATTGAGACCAACTGAGAGATGGTTGAAAACGTTCTTGTCGTCTTCAATCTGCGCCTGAGCTGCCACACTGGCAGTAAGTGCAAGAGCAATAAACAGTTTTCTCATACTTAAAAAGTGTTTTATGCAAAAGTTTCCCAAGCCCGACATCTTATCGAAAGGTGGAGCTTGAGAAACTTTTCTATTTAATTAATAATGTATCGTCAAAACGTATTTTGTACAGGTACAAGGATTAGTCGTTCAGGTTGCAAACGAGACGGCCAGTCAAGGTGTGAACACCAAGACCACCAACACCCTCCATGTTAGCAGTGATTACGAAGTAAGCCTTGTTGGGAGTACCCTTCTGGAAACGAGCGGTAAGAGCTACGTCCTTGCCATCGATAACAGTGCTCAACTCACCATTAGCCTGGTTGGTCCACTTCCAGGTTGACTCCTCAACCTTGCCGTTGGTATAGACAACGTAAACAACATTGTTAGTCAAGAAAGTAACTGACTCGATGTCGCTGCTCAGGATCTTGAAACCATCGTCATAGAGCTTGCTGTCCTTAGCGATGAGCTTGTCCATAACACTCTTGGCCAGAACCTTGATCTCCTTAACTTCCTTCTGCTCAGCAGCCTGAACGCCATAGATGGGGAGCTTGTCGAACCATACACCAGCGGTGTAACCGGGGTTCTTCCAAGTACGGCAGATGCTAACCTCGTTGGGAGTAGCAGCAGCGGGAGCCTTTGCGAGCTCGGCCTTGAAAGGATCGTCGTTGATGAGAATGTCGGCAGCATCATCCAAAGAAACGGTGATGTTGGCTTCCAACTCGGGGCAAGAGATAACGATCTTGTCGCCTTCGAGCTTGTACTGGCAAACGAATACGTTCTCGCCGTCAACTACAGCCTTGGTCTCAGACTTGTATACGATAGCCTTAGTATCGTCAACAACAATCTTGGTAATGGCTGCCTTAGCATCCTTAATGCTTACAGTGAAAGCACCATCGGGCAATACACTAACAAGCTTAGCCAGCTCTACAGCAGGATACTTCTCAACCACGTCAGCGATAGTAGCCTTAATCGTTGGATCAAGAACGATACCGTTGTCATCGTCATCGCTACCACAAGAGGTCATACCGAAACTCAAAGTTACTGCCATCAGAGCAGCACCGAAAAATCTTAAAGTTTTCATAAGCTTTATTAAATTAAATAATGTATAATTTGGTTTTCTTTCTATCCGATAAGTGTTTCTTATCATTTTTCAAGTGCAAATATAATCAGTTTTTTTTAATAATAATTGCACTACGTGCGCAAAAATATGTATTTTTGTAAAAAACGTGCTTTTTTGACACTCTAGAGACGTATTTTTGTATTTTGTGACTATCTTTGCTACCAAAAATACAAATCCAGCACACATGATTAAGGAAATAACCACACTGGACGAACCAGGAGTTGAAGTGTTTGGCACTCTGACCGAGGCACAGCTGCGCAATCGTCTGGAACCCGAGAAAGGAATCTTCATTGCCGAGAGTCCGAAAGTGATAAAGGTGGCATTGGATGCCGGATACACTCCCATCTCGCTGCTGTGCGAGGCGCGCCATATCGAGGGCGATGCCAAAGAGATAATAGAGCGATGTGGCGACATACCCGTATACACCGGCAGCCGTAAGTTGCTGGAGAAGCTGACCGGCTACACGCTGACACGTGGCGTGCTGTGTGCCATGCGCCGACCTCATCCCAAAACTGTGGAGGAGGTGTGCGAAGGTGCAAGCCGAGTGGTGGTGATAGACGGAGTAGTGGATTCCACCAACATAGGAGCCATCTTCCGTTCGGCTGCAGCACTGGGTATCGACAGTGTGCTTGTGACGCAGACATCGTGCGACCCGCTGAACCGCCGTGCCGTGCGCGTGTCGATGGGCAGCGTATTCCTTGTGCCCTGGACACGACTAGAGGCGCCTATCTCGTCGCTCAAGTCATTAGGTTTCAAGACCGTAGCCATGGCGTTGCGCGACAATTCGGTGATGCTGGACGACCCCACCCTACAGGCAGAGCCGCGACTGGCCATCGTGATGGGCAACGAGGGCGACGGATTGCCCAATGAAACCATCGATGATGCCGACTATGTGGTATGCATTCCCATGAAGCATAATGTCGATTCGCTCAATGTGGCAGCCGCATCTGCCGTCGCCTTCTGGGCACTGAGGGATGGTAAGTGACTGCTTGAACCTATCCTTTCACCATTACCAATAAATAACTGACAATGAAAAAGATAATGTACACGTCATGGTTTTGTCTTCTGGCAGGTTGTATGCTGATTATATCCTGCACCACAGATGGAGGCAATGAAGCGAAGACTGCGAAGCAGATGGAGGCAGACAGCCTTGTCGACCAACTCTACGAGCGATATGACGCTTTCGATTTTGCGGGAACAGTAGAGATTGGCGAGGAGGCTTTGATGCAACTCGAAGCGCTGGGCGACACGACCACTATGAGCGACATAATGGCCACGATGTGCATATCTTATCTGCGTGTGGGCGACATTGCGAAAGGACTGGAACTATCGGCACGAGCCATAGAGATTGACAGCATACTGGGCGACCCCGAACTGCTGAGTGGCGACTACAACACGGTGGCAGGACTTTACCTGGCCGAGGATAAGGCTGAGGAAGCAGAGCCGTTCATCATCAAGGCGATAGAATACGAGATGAAGACGCCCGATGGCTCCCGACTGTCCAATCGATATGGCATTGCATCGGAGATATACTGCAAGATTCACCAACCGCAGAAGGCATTGGATTTTGCACAGAAAGGGCTGGCGATTGCCGAACAGCACGGCGATTCGGCACAGATGGGCACGCGCCTGTCGCAACTGGGTGACGCCTTCATGGCTTCGGGGCAGATGCAGGAGGCAGAGGAGACATTCCTGCGATGTGCAGAGATACTGAAAGCTACTCAGTCGGCCGTGAGCCTGGCCATCGTGTACAGGCAGCTGGGCAATATCTACGAGGACCGAAACCAGATTCCCCTGGCCATCAGTTACTATGAGAAAGCGGCCAACCTGGCGCGACAATTGCAGTACAGTATGCTGCTGTGCCAGTGCACGCAGGCCATAGGCGAACTCACGGCAGGTGAGCATCCCGACTATTCGGTGCAGATGCTGATGGAGAGTCGACAGTTGGCCGACACGCTTCACTCGCAGAACGTAGAGAAGATGATGGCAGATTTCGCCACGAAATTCGACCTGAAGGAGAAGGAGCATACCATAGAAGAACAGGCAGCGGAACTACGTATGCACCGCTTCGTGACGGTGATCTTCGTTGTTGGTTCCGTTGTGGCTCTTGCCATCCTGGCTCTCGTTCTCTATATGCGTCGACTCCATCGCAAGGGTGAGGTCCTGGAGGTGAAACTCTCAGAGAAGGTGGTGCAAGAGACGCAGCATCAGGAGGAGCCTGAGATGAGTCAATCCGACCGTGAATTCATAGAACGACTGGCGCAACACGTGGAACAGCACCTTGGCGATGCTGACCTCTCATCCACCTCCATTGCCGATGCTTTCTGCTTGAGTCCCCGTCAGTTTGCTCGCCGTGTAAAAACACTCACAGGCGTTGACACCACCCATTACATCCGTGCCTCGCGCATACTCCGTGCACGTCAACTTCTCACCCACACGGAGTTGCCCATGGGGGAGATTTGCATGCAATGCGGCTTTGACAGCCCTAACTACTTTTCGCGCACATTCCGCAGCGATGTAGGGCTTTCTCCCACAGAATATCGCAAGAAAACGACCGAAAACAAGTGAAAAACACTGCATTTGTCTGCTGAGTGCTATAACATGTCTGCTGAGTGATAATGTTTGAGAGCAGTTCTTTGTAACTTTGCACACGAATATCATAATCAGCAAATAGCATGACCGCAGCAGAGAAGGAATTCTTTGACCGACTGGTGCAACTGGTGGATGAGAATATCGCCAATTACGAGTTGTCGTCTGAGATTCTATCAGAAAGATTTTGCATCACCGCACGCCACTTCAATCGTAAGGTGAGAGCCATCACCGAGATGGACACAACGCATTTCATACGTAAACGCCGAATGGCGCTTGCCTGCAATCTTCTTACCCAAACCGCCCTACCCATCTCCGAGATATACATCCGTTGTGGGTTGGACAGTGCCAACTACTTTTCGCGCGTGTTCAAAATGGAGATGGGACAATCGCCTACCTCCTATCGCAAAACGAATTCCCAACTTTAGTTCACACATTATTAATAAAAGATATGAAGAAGTTTATACTCTTGATGATCACACTCGTAATAAGTGTCACGGCATGGGCCGCCGATCCTTACTTCGAAGTGACAAGCGGCAGTTTCGCAAGTGGTAATGTAACGGTGAAGATGACATTCCCTGAAGCAACAACAGTATCAGTCACTGGTTCCATTTTCCTTGATCACCCAAACAAGCCAAATGACCTGCTGATAACGGTCTCACCTTCCGATGTTATTGTTAAAAACAATACTGCCACTGCCACATTTGTGTTCATACCATGGGAGGATATGATTGAAACTGGCTATCTGTTTTGGAGTGCAGGTATTACAGCAACCGGTTATAGTAAGTATCAAGATATATATGCGAAGAAAATACCTCCCTATGCAACAGTTTCGGAAGGTGACTTAACGATAGGTGGAAACGTGGTTGTTGACGTAACATTTCCAGAATTCACCTCAGCAAGTGCTTATCCTGCCTCATGGAAAAATGCAACACTGAGCTATGATGGAGTTGAAGTGGCAACTTGTGCAATGAACAACATAACAAATTCAGACAAGACTCTACATATTCCTTTCTACATGACGAGTTCGCCTGGCAACGATCTTTCACTCTATTCTGTAAATCTTCCTTTTGGTTATGTGCAGAACAATGGCGTTGATGTATATGAAGAATATAATGTGTCATTTAAAACATCTCCATCGGTTGACCCTGACGACCCAGACGAAGGCGGTGGCGAAGGTGGTGATGACCCAGATACCGGCCCTGAGGTTCCTGCCGACCTGACCAATTACTTCTGGGTAGAGAATCTGTCGGAGGATGCTACCACACTTTCTTTCTACGGCAAAAACATCGAGTACACCAATACGCCTAACGATGCAAGCAGTTGGGTTAGAATGGATGGTCAGATTGATTTCGAAGCACACCAGAAAGTATATCTGCGTGCATCGGCCGAGGGTAACACTAACATGGCAAATGCGATGTCAGTAGGTAATTTTGGTGATTTCTATGATGGTATAGAATGGACCCATATTGATACACGCGTGGCACATAAGGTCGGTGGCGACATCACCACTTTGCTCAACGCACAAGGTAACATGACAAGACTTCCTGCACCTTTTACAAACGGCGAATACTACATAAGCGGTGTCTTCGAGAATTTCTTCTATAACGACACATACCTTCAGGATGTATCTGAACTCGTATTGCCTTCAACTACACTGACGGAATACTGCTACGCTGGCATGTTCAATGGTTGCACTAGCATCACCAAGGCGCCCGTCCTCCCTGCCACAGTGTTGGTAAAAGGTTGTTACGATAAAATGTTTAACGAATGTAACAGTCTGAACTACGTGGAGGCATACTTCTCTGAGTGGCCCAAGAAGAGCACTGGTTATTCTCCTTATGCTGCAACCGAGAACTGGTTGCAAAATGTGGCTGCTGAAGGTACCTTCAAGACTCATTATTGGGTCGGAAACGATTACAAATACTATGGTTCAACATACCCTGCTGCATGGAACAAGGAAGAACTCGGTTCGATGGACATCCCCGTGTCGGCAGTTGGCTACACCACCTTCTATTACGAGAAGAACTGGGTGATGCCCGAAGGTATGGAAGGATATGTGGCTTACGAGACGTATAACAACGAGACATATAGTTACGACTTCGTCTTTGAGAAGGCGTTCGAAGCCGGTGAGATCGTACCATTTGCTCAACCACTCATACTGAAAGCAAAGGCTGGAACCTACACCATCCACTTTACAGAAGTAGATGCAACACGACATATCAGTGATGAGTTCTTCAACCTCAACGGTTCTATTACAACAAAAAATCTCGCTAGCGAATATGAATCGTACAATTACTACTACTATGCTCTCTCACTCAATGCAAGTGGCGAGAACGTAGGTTTCTACTGGATGAATGACAATGGCGAAGGTTTCACAAGCGCTCCTTTCAAAGCATGGCTTCGCATCAGCAAGACTCACTTCGCCAGCGGCGTAAAGGGTTCGTTTGCATTCGGCGACTTCGAAGACATGACAGATGGCATCAAGACTGCAGCAGTCAGCCAGCAGAAGGCAAAGGGTGTGTACGACCTCAGCGGCCGCCGCGTAAACGGAAATGCACAGCGTGGCATGTACATCATTAATGGCAAAAAGGTAATCCGATAACTCATCAAGAAACATACAACACTATGAAAAAGATATATTCAACTCCAAACCTGATGGTGGTACACATAGGGCTAGAGTCAATAATTGCAGAGAGCGACCCCACAGTCAACAACGAGCGTGGCAATGGCTTTCAGTTGACAAAGGGCGAAGCAGAGATGGATGGTGACTGGGAAAGCGAAGGATCATCGACCAGCAGTTGGGAAGAGTGGTAATGCACCTTCCCCAACAACCGCGAAGAAGCAACCGTCCACAACCACTTCCCTACTTATGAGGAGTTAAAGGAGTTAAGGAGTTAAAGGAGTTAAAGACGGCAGATTTACCTGCTTGCGTTTTCTCTTCTTTCTTCTCTCTTCTCTTGCTTTTTTCTTCTCTCTTTACAAAGTCAAGTACATAAATAATCACCCTTTGAGGACGTGCATTTCCTCAAAGGGTGATACTGTTTTTATTCGAGAGGCAAATTGTACTGTGCGAATTGCTTATGCATAATGCCCTCTTTCTGCTTATTGAGAAGAGGGTAGCTCCACGCCAGCTAATTCTTTTTTCTTAATTCTTAATTACGAGAAAGCACCGCGCAAGCCAATTCTTCTTTCTTCTTTCTTAATTCTTAATTAACCTAGATGCCGCAGGCAGAGAGGGGTCAATACCTCATCCCTGCCGTCGGTTTCGCCTTGCCGTCGGCAATGACCTTTAGGGCTCGCTGCACGGTGGGATCCCACATATTGGTGTATTGACGGTATTCCTGCTGCGACATCGCATCGTAGATGATTGACGAGTTGATGTAGTGCTGGAAGAGGGTCTTGCTCTTCTGCAGCATCAGGTTGCGGCGCTCCAATCCCTGCTTGGCAGCATGCTGGGCGAACTTCTCCAGCAATCCCTGCTTGTTCAGGTACTTCTCCAGATCTTCCACCTTCGAGAATCGCTTCAACGTCTCGCGGTTCTGGTCGGTGTATTCAAAAGCAAACTGGCGGATGTAGCCGTTGATGACTGCTTCGCGATAATAAGAAGTGTAGTCGGTTGTGTCTTCGGGAATGAAGATATCGGGCGTGATGCCACCACCACCATATACAGGACGGCCCAGCGTGGTGTGGAACTCCTCGCCCTCGTTCTTGATGCTATCCATCGAGAAGTACTCGCCACGCTCGTAACGCTCGATGAGCTCCATCTCATACTCCTCGCCATGTCCGGGCGAGTAAGGCTTCTGGATGCAACGCCCCGAAGGAGTGTAGTAGCGGGCAACGGTGAGACGCAGGCACGAACCGTCCTTGAAGTCCATGGGCGACTGTACCAGTCCCTTACCGAACGAACGACGACCTACGACGGTGGCACGGTCGTTGTCCTGCATGGCACCCGCAAAGATCTCGCTGGCCGAAGCCGAGCCCTCATCGATGAGTACCACGAGAGGCAGGTTCTGATAGGTGCCAAGTCCGTTGCTGGCATAATCCTGACGGGGACTGTGTACGCCTTGCGTGTAGACAATCAGTCGGTTACGCGCCAGGAACTCGTTGGCCATCTGCACAGCGATGTGCATGTAGCCGCCACGGTTGCCACGAAGGTCGACAATAAGACTCTTCATGCCCTGTGCGCTGAGCGATGTCAGGGCAACGATAAACTCATTGTAGGTCTGGTCGCCGAAACTCTCGACACTGACGTAACCCGTCTTGTTGTCTATCATATGATAGGCATCGACACTCTTGACAGGTATCTCGCCACGCTTCACGGTGAAATAGATAGGTTTCTGCTCGCTGCGACGCAACACACCCAACTTAACCTCCGAGCCGCTGGGGCCCTTCAGGTGCTTCATAATCTTCTCGTTATCCATTCCCACGAGCGACTCTCCATCGGCAGTGATGATACGGTCGCCAGCCAGCATACCCACCTTCTCGGCCGGACCGCCAGGAATGATCTGCATCACCGTCACCGTGTCCTGAGGTACGGAGAAGCTGACACCAATACCACTGAACGAACCACGCAGTTCGTCGTTGGCAGCATCGGCATCGGCAGCTGCAATATAGCAGGAATGCGGATCCAACTCCCTAAGAATGAGAGGTATGGACTTCTCAACGATAGAGTCGAGCCCAATCTCGTCGACATAGTTATCCTGGATAGCCTCCAAAAGACTGCCCAACTTGTTGGCGCCTCCGTTGATGATGTTCAACCTTCCGTTGGAGAAGTGCTTGGTATAGAAGAAACCAATGCAAACGCCAATCACCATGCACAAGGCCATCAGCAGCGGTGTAAATCTGTGCTTGTTCATCTACGCAAATTCTATTATAGCTTATTTCTATTCTTTGGTCGAGGCGTTGACACCTGCGACCTATACCTTATTAATATATATAAGAGCCAAAGCAAAGCGGATGGGCTTCAGCGGCAAAGGCACGTCCCTACCCCAGCGGTCATAGCCCGGAATGCTTTTCTCTGCATCACGCCTCTTCCTCGTCCAGCGGCATGTGCTCTACCACGATACCGGCTCGTTTCAGCAGATCCACACCGTCGGACAGACGGTACTCGCGCATGTACACGACTCGCTTGATGCCTGCCTGGATGATGAGCTTCGAGCACTCGATGCAGGGCGAGTCGGTGACGTAGAGCGTAGCACCATCGCTGTTGTTGCTGGAACGGGCAATCTTGGTGATGGCATTTGCCTCGGCATGCAGCACATAGGGCTTGCTCACATTGTTCTCGTCCTCGCACACATTCTCAAAGCCGGTAGGCGTACCGTTGTAACCATCGCTAATGATCATCTTATCCTTCACGATGAGTGCGCCCACCTTGCGACGAACACAATAGCTGTTCTCGCTCCATATAGTGGCCATCCTCAGATAGCGGTAATCAAGTTCTTTATGTTTATCCATATCAGTAAATTCTTAATTTAAAATGCCATTCCTCCTGAGCAGCGCATCGATGCTGGGTTCGCCACCACGGAAACGCTTGTATAGCGTCATGGGAGGCTCGGTGCCGCCACGCGAGAGCACCTCGTTGCGGAAGCGGGCTGCAGTGTCCTTGTTGAAGATACCCTCCTGCTGGAACACGCTGAAGGCATCGGCGTCGAGCACCTCTGCCCATTTGTAACTGTAGTAACCAGCCGAATAGCCACCACTCATAATGTGGCCGAACTGCACCGACATGCAAGCTTCGTCGACGGTGGGCATCAGCTGTATGCGCTCCCACACCTTCTTCTCGAAGGCCTTGACATCCTCGTCGAAGGGAACATCCATCGTGTAGTAAGCCATGTCGAGCAAACCGAAGCTGACCTGACGGATGCAGGCGTATGCCACGTTGAAGTTACGGCTCTTGCGTATGCGGTCGATAAGATCGTCGGGGATAGGTTCGTCCGTCTGATAGTGACGGGCAAAGGTGTGCAGGAACTCGGGTTCGATAGCGTAGTTCTCCATAAACTGGCTGGGCAGTTCCACGAAATCCCAATATACGTTCGTACAGCTCAACGCCTCAAATCTCACTTTCGAGAACATACCATGCAGAGCATGTCCAAACTCGTGCAGGAACGTCTCCACCTCGCTCAGTGTGAGCAATGCGGGAGCCGTCTCGGTGGGTTTGGTGAAGTTCATCGTGACGCTGACAATGGGGCGCGAGTCAATAGTCTTGCCTTTTGCCTCTTCACTTGTAACGTCTTCCCCGTCACTCTTAACTCTTACCTTTCCACTTTTCACTTTTTGCTGCCACTGCTCTTTGTAGCTCGTCATCCACGCTCCGCTCTGCTTTGACTTACGGGGGTGGAAGTCGGTGTAGAGGACAGCCAGGAACTGGTCGTTCTCGTCGCGCACCTCCCAAGCCTCCACTTCGGGATGATACACCTGAATGTCGTCGCGCTTGTGGAAGGTGATGCCATACAGACGAGTAGCCAAGCCGAAGACACCCTCCTTGACACGCTTCAGTTCGAAGTATGGGCGCAGCATCTCGGCATCGATGTTATAGCGCTCCATCTTGAGCAGATGGCTGTAGTGGGCAAAATCCCAGGGCATGAGTTGGAAGTCATCGCCCTCGTGCTGCTTGGCTATTGCCTCTACCTCGGCCAACTCCTGGCGTGCAGCAGGCAGATAAGCATCGATGAGCTTCTCCAACAGGTCGTTGACATTCTCAATCTTTTCGGCCATACGGCGTTTCAGTACATACTCGGCCCAGTTGCGGTAACCAAGCAGTTGCGCTATCTCGCGACGCAGGTTCACGATGCGCTTCACCACCTGCTCGTTGTTATATTCATTGGGGTGCGTACACAGCGTGTTGCGTGCCATGTACATCTGCCTGCGCAGTTCGCGATTCTCGCAATAAGTCATGAACGGCGTGAACGAGGGTGCATGCAGCGTGAAGAGCCATCCTTCCTTGCCTGCCTCCTTGGCAGCCAGACTTGCGGCGTCCATTGCCGTCTGTGGCAATCCCTTCAGCTCGCTCTCGTCGGTGATGTGCAAGGTAAACTCGTTGGTGTCCTTCAGTTCGTTCTGCGAGAACTGCAACGTCAGCATCGATAGTTCCTGCTGCAACTGACGGAATACCTGCTTCTTATCCTCGGGCAAGGTGGCACCGTTGCGCTCAAATCCCTCGTAGATATTGTCGAAGAGCATCTGCTCCTCGGGCGTCAGTTTGGGGTTCTTCTCCTTCAGAGCCTTGACGCGTGCAAAGTACTTCTCGTTGAGAATGATATTCTGCGAGTGCTCGGTGAGCAGCGGAGCCATCTTCTGTGCCAGCGCATCCATCTCGTCGTTGGTGTGGGCACTGAGCAGATTGAAGAAGGTGGTGGTGACACGGCTCAGCGTCTTGTCGTCGTCGGTGTCGATGGTGTTCTCGAACGTAGGCTCCTCGGGATTGTCAATCATGCGTTGCAGATCGGCATCCTCGCGGCGCATACCCTCCATCATGGCCTCCTCATAGTCCTCGAACTTTATCTCGTTGAAGGGAACCGTCTCGTACGGCGTCTTATATTTCTCCAGAAAAACGTTCATTACTTATATCCTATTATAAATTTAATCCCGGTTATAGATTATCATATTTGGGCGAAGCGAAAGTTTGCCTTCACGCTCCATCTCGTGCAACACGTGCGAAATGGTGTTGCGCGCCGCACCCAGATAACGTCCCAGATCTACCATCCTGATCTTTACCGTCAAGGGCTCTTCTGCACCGAAATGCATTATCTGTTCCTTAAGGTCGTAAGTGCTATACTCCTTGCTGTCGAGCAGCTTGCAGTAGTTGGCAGAGAGCAGATTCATCATGTTGATGCGGAAGATGGAGATGTTCATCAGCGTCTTCCTGACATCATCCTTGCTGATAAGCAGCATCTTGCACGAAGTGATGGTAACGTAGTCGCTGCGATAGCGACAGGTCAGTCCATAAAGTTGCTCCAGTTCGAAGATGTGTATACCGCTCAGCTTCTCAGTCACCACAAAGGTATTGCCATCATGGTAGGTGATGCGCTTCATCTCGCCCTCCATCAGAACGGCCAGATGATTGCACGGCTCGTTACACTGGATGAAAGTCTGCTCGGGACCGACCGAAACCCAACGCAGGTTGACCCTGTCCGAGACGACAGCCAGCTCCTCCCCACTCATTCCGCGGAACAAGGGGATGGAAGTCAGTTTCTCATATAGATTGGCAAGAGTCATTTGGAGCTGGTTACGGTTTTATGGTTTATCGGTTTTATGGTTTTAAGGAGATTGCATCGCACAGTTAATTCTTCTTTCTTCTCTCTTAATTCTTAAATAAAGAACGTCAACGCGCAGCTTTATTATGGATTAAGAATTAGAATACTCACACTGTTCTGTACACCTTATTCTCCTCTCCCTCAGCATAGATCAGGAACACCTTCAGCTGCGTCTGCTTCTTCAGCACCTCCTTAGCAGCCTCAAGGCCCATCACCATGAACGATGTGGCGAAAGCATCGGCTTCGGCACAGGTGGGAGCCAGTACCGTGGCACTCAAGATGGTGTGCTGCACGGGATAGCCAGTATGCGGATCGATGGTGTGTGCTATGCGTCGTCCGTCCTCGGTAGTGTAGAAGTTACGGTAGTTGCCGCTCGTGGCCATGGCACAGTTGGTCAATTCCAACACATCCTCCAGTTCGGTGCTGGTACTGGTGGGATCGTCAACGGGTTTGTTCACACCCACACGCCATGCCTCGCCTTTGCTGTTCTTGCCTTGCACCACTACTTCGCCGCCTATCTCAACCATGAAGTTCTCCACGCCATGTCTGCGAAGCACATCGGCCACCACATCGCAGCCGAAGCCTTTGGCAATGGCGCTGAAGTCCATCACCATACGTGGGTCAGCCTTCTTCATCAAGCCATTCTCGATGCTCACGCGTTCGTAGCCAACCAGCGAGCGCAAGCTGTCCACCTCATGTTCGGTGGGCAATGCATTGTTCTTGTAACCAAAGCCCCAGGCATTGACAAGCGGAGCCACAGTGACATCGAAGGCACCATCGGTGGCCTTGCTTACCTTCTGTGCCAGACTGAACACCACACAGAGCATCGAGTCGGTGTGCATGTCGGTGTTGTCATTGATATGACGCAGTGTCGAGTGCTCGTTGAACATCGACAGCGAGTTGTTGACGCTGTCCAGCGCTGCCTCGTACTCCTTCTGCAGATCATTGTCGCACAGGTACTTGATGTGGTATATGGTACCAAACACCATTCCCTCGTTCTCCTGCCACTCGGTATATGCCTTCGCCGTCTTGGCCTTCCCTGCATCGGGCTTACTGCTGTGATGACGAATGATGAGCACCGTGCCCACCATCAGCAACAGCAGGAAGGGGATGCGCCACCACCATCCTTTGTTGCGAGGTTTAGGCTGCTCGTCCATCACATCACGAACATCCTTAATCTCAGTATCTTTACTCTTTTCGCTCATATTATCTTTTCATCACTAAATGTCGAACATCAGATTCACACTGCCTCCCCATGTGGTCGAACCATTCTTGCCGAAACCGGGAACATACCACGGATCGCCGTGCTCGCTGTAGTGGGTGTAGATGCGAGGCTTGTAACGGAGTGTCCAACCCAGACGCACGAACTTCCAGATGCGTGTCTCCACGCCCACGCATATCTCCAGCCAGTGCGTCTTGCCGTTCAGGCCCTCGAAGTCGATGGGCGTGGCAGTGCCGTCGCCATACACCTCGTCGGTGAAGTCGGGATTGCTGTAGTCGTAGTTGAAGCTGGAGAAACCGTATCGCATACCCACCAGCAGACGATTGCCGTTGCGCTTCGTTGTGAAACAGTAGTCGGCACCGATGCGGAAGTAAGGAGCACGTGTATGGAAATGTGTGTTCTGCTCGTTACCGTCGCGGTTAGCTTCGCCTATTCCCAATTCGAAAATGGGGAAGTACTTCTCCAGAAAGTTGGCACGCGCCATGACCTCCATGTTGGCAAAACGTCCGCCCAAGAACTTCATGCCAAGGCCCACACCGTCAATACCCACGCCAAAACCGTTGAACAGCTTGGCGGAAGGCATCTCGGGCTCCAAGCGGTACTTGCTCTTCTTGGCAGCACAGGGCACCACAGCCACAAGGCTAATCAGCAGTATGCAGATAAATCTTGATATTCTCTCCATTGTTGTATTCTACTTTGGGTGAAACCACCACCACCGAGTCGATAAAGTGGTTCGTACTCTCCACACCGTTTATCACGTGCATCATCTTCACGGGACAGTCAAGACTCTCAAAGTGCTCGTAGTTCGTCTTCTTTATCACCACATCATCCTGCAGCAGATAATGCTCGCCATAAAGGGTCAGCGTCAGCGTGTCGCCATCCTTATAGTAGCTCAGCGGTAAGCCCACCTTGCTCGTCTTGATGCCACGGTTGTACAGCACACTGTCAGTACCCGCAGCCGTTATCGTCAGCGTGTCGGTCAGCGCCACAGGCGCTCCAGTAGCATCGTAGAAGCCCATCTGGCACAGCACCTGATTCTCCAGCGAACAATCAATGCTGTCGCAGCTGGTGATGCCGAAAGCCACTGCCACCAGCAACATCACGCACAACAATATTTTCTTTATCGCATCAGTCATCTTTAGTCGTTTGGGAAACTAGTCGTTTAGTCGTTTAGGGAACTAGTTATTTGGTCGTTTGGGGAACTAGTCGTTTAGTCGTTTGGGGAACTAAACTATGAATATTCATCGCGCCAGCCCAATTATGAATTATGAATTATAAATTATGAATTAACCTAAAACTCTTCCGAAATCTGATACTTGTTTCTCTCTTGCGAGTTGCGGCTCACCAGTTCGCCGATGAATCCCGTCAGGAACAGCTGCGTACCCAGGATCATCATCGTCAGGGCGATGTAGAAATAGGGTGACGAGGTGACAAGGGGATGGGGAGTGCCCGAGCAGAGGTAGACAAGCTTGGTGCCACCCACGATGCACACCGAGATGAAGCCGAGCAGGAACATGATGGTGCCGAGGAAGCCGAACACATGCATGGGCTTCTTGCCGAAAGTACTGAGGAACCACAGCGTTATCAGATCAAGATAGCCGTTCACAAAACGGTTCCAACCCATAAACTTCGACTTGCCATGCTTGCGTGCCTGGTGATGAACCATCTTCTCGCCGATGCGGTTGAAGCCTGCCTCCTTGGCCAGATAGGGGATGTAACGATGCATCTCACCAAACACCTCGATGTTCTTCACCACCTCCTTGCGGTAAGCCTTCAGTCCGCAGTTGAAGTCGTGCAGATTCTTGATGCCACTCACCTTGCGAGCCGTAGCATTATACAGCTTCGTGGGGATGGTCTTCGACAGCGGGTCACCCTGCTTGCGGTTCATCTTGTATCCACTCACCAGGTCGTAGCCGTCCTCCACAATCATGCGGCGCAACTCAGGAATCTCGTCGGGCGAATCCTGCAGGTCGGCATCCATGGTGATGACAACATCGCCCTGAGCACGTTCGAAACCACAGAACAATGCAGGACTCTTGCCGTAGTTGCGGCGGAAGCGGATGGCATGAACCTCGGGAAATTCGGCCTGCAAGTCGCGCAGTACCTTCCACGAGTTATCCGTCGAACCGTCATTCACAAATATCACTTCATATGTGAAACCGTTCTCGTCCATCACACGCTTTATCCATTCGTGCAATTCTCTCAACGACTCTTCCTCGTTATACAGAGGAACAACAACTGTTATATCCATATCTTTTTTATGTTCTATTGTTCTGATAAATAATCAATAACTCACATGGTAAAATCGTCATTCTTGATCCTTTTGGCACCGATGGTGAACAGCATCGTGAAGCCCGAGAAGATGGCCGCAGCCATGATGTTGATAAAGAGAAACATCATCATCGTCTCCTTTGTCGACATACCCTGCATCTGCTCCAGCGACTGCTGCATCTGCTCCAGCATATTACTGCTGCCTATCAGCTTCTCGTTCAGTTCCACAACCTCCTTGCTCGAATACATCTCCACAAGGTTGTTCACAAACCGCCCTCCGTCCAGAAAGGCGAAATAAAGATACTGCCCCGCAGTAGTGACAAGCATGGCACACATGTAGGTGAACCAAGACGTCCAGAAGGCACGAAAGCCCACGCAGCCATCCACATGCTGTACAAAGCGGCGCAGATTCATGCCCGCAAGCGGAAGGGCAAGAAAACCGAGCCCGATGCCCAGATCTACAAACAACGAGGGGAAAGTGTAAACCACCAGCAGGAAGCTGGCAATCCACATTATGCCAACCCTCAAGCCCAGCGCCATACCAAAGCGGCGCGATAATCCATAATCGTACATTTCCATAATTGTGTGCAAAGGTACAAAAAAAAACTCACATACACGCACACACGCCCAAACATTTTTAACAACATTAGAATTCTTAACATTTCACACCACTTCGCAAACCTATTTCACACTACCACACTCACCCATTCCACATTATTACGCACACCCCAATTCACATTACTACGCTCTCCCAACTCACATTACTACGTTCCTCCAATTCACATTACAATGCCCTCCCATTTCGCACTACATATCAACCCTCAATTCATTTTTTTCATCTTTTTTTCGAAAAACATTTGGTGGAACAAAAAAAATGTCTTACCTTTGCACTCGCAAACGGGAAAGTCCTGTACGGCATGCTCCCTCGGAATCCTCCAGGGCTTGATCGCAGCAAAGGTACTTGGTTGTAGCGGCGCGATATAGTTTGCTTTCCCACCCGCCTCTTTAGCTCAGTTGGCCAGAGCACGTGATTTGTAATCTCGGGGTCGTTGGTTCGAATCCGACAAGAGGCTCAAAAGAGAGTTCCAAACGGAACTCTCTTTTTCATATAGACAACCAATACATCAAAGACAACACCCTCATCATCGAAACACCTTCGCAGACATACCACGTCAACGGAACTACAATACGCTGACCGAGCTTGCCAAGGAGCCTGACCAACGACACTGAATGATAATAAAATTTCCATTACATTATGCTCCGGCCAACGAGGAGCGAATGATACATCTTTATCTGCCGGACGAATACCATTCGACGGACGAACGCTACCCCGTCATCTATATGTTCGATGGGCACAACCTGTTCAGCGACAGCGATGCCACCTATGGCAAGTCATGGGGATTGAAGGAATTCCTGGACCATTGGCATAAGAGGGTCATTGTAGTAGGCATGGAATGCTCGCACACGGGTCACGAACGCATAAAGGAGTATTGTCCCTATCAGATTAAGTCGCGATACACGGGTGCTGTGGATGGCATTGGCGATGCCACGATGCAATGGATAGTAGGTTATGTAAAGCCTTTCATTGATGAAAAATATCGTACATGGAGGCATCGCGAAGCAACAGCGATAGCGGGCAGTTCGATGGGCGGAATGATGGCACTCTACGGTGTGCTGCACTATAACGACGTCTTCTCGAAGGCTGCTGCCGTGTCGCCTGCATTCTTCAAGTGCCTGCCACTCTTTGTCAACGAACTTTCAACACACCCCATCCATCCCGACACCCGTCTGTTTATGAGTTGGGGCACCAATGAGGACAGCCATGGATGGCAGACAAAACGCATACTGAAGATGGAGGCGGCAGCGCAGAGGCATGGCATACGCACCTGGCTGTACAACCAGCAGGGCGGAAGGCATTGCGAAGCGGATTGGGAAGTGCAGGTGCCTACATGGATGCAGTTTCTGTGGCTTTAGAGACGATGTCCACAAAAAACAATCAAAGCAGATAGGGATTGCAAGCCTTCTCGTGGCCGATGGTAGACTTCTTGCCGTGGCCGGGATAGATAGTGGTGTCATCAGGCAGGATTGAAGACAAATGCTTCAGACTTTCTTGCAACTCATCTTCATTGCCACCTTCCAAGTCCGTTCGCCCTACACTCATGGCAAACAACGTGTCGCCGGTGAATGCCACTTCCTCCTCAGGACAATAGTAAACCACCGACCCTGGCGTATGCCCCGGCGTGTGCATCACCTGCAGTTGGTGGTTACCAAATGCTATCACGTCTCCCCCACGCAGGTAATGATCGGGCACCGGTATGCTGTAAGGATATTTGTCACCATACACTTCCTTTATGCGTTGCACAACGTGTGTTTTCATCAGCCTACTGTCAGCCTCGTGCAGTTCGGGCAGCAGGCCGAAGTTATCCCACAGCAAGTCATTGCCGTACAGATGGTCGTGATGAGCATGGGTCAGCAGAACATGTACAAGCTTCAGATTATTCTGGTGCAGCAAAGCGAGCAGATGTCTGCGCTCCGACGGGTAGAACACACCACAATCTATCACCACAGCCTCGCCTGTTTCGTCCCAGACGATGTGCGTACACTCCTGACACGGGTTGACCATCATTTTCTCAATCTTCAGCATAGGCAATATTTTATCCACGTCAAAGATAGTGTTTTATTTCAAATAAATGAAAATAATTTTTGTTTTTCTACATCAAAACACACATTTGCTAACGAAAGAGCAGATTATCCAGCAGACACGCCCAACGAACAGTCGATTTTTATCGCTGCGATATTGAATCAAAATCGCTGCGATTTTGAAACACATTTGCATAGCGAACGATACGTTTTTGTATTGCCTTAGGTATATTCACAGGTACAGCAGGTATATTCACAGGTATACGTTTAAAGAAGAAACAGAAAAGAAGAAACGCTTCCCCCTTGCATCCCCTTTTCAAAAGAAGAAAAAGATAAAGAAGAAAAGTGAGCAGAGCAGAGCAAAAAAACGCGCGCATAATAAATTATGCAATTCTCGAGTCCATCAATCTGCTAAACATCTAAAAGTGTTATCGACTAATCTCCCAATCCTCATCCCACAAGCATCCATTCCCCTCGGGGAAGCGGAGGATGAGAGTCTTCTCTGCGGCTAAGCAGCTCCTCCCCTAGGGGAGGCGGGAGAAGGATCTTCCGAGAATGTGGACAAAAGTGGACAGCTGGCATTAACGAGGCGTATATTGGTTGCGGGATGAACCAAAAAGAATTGTGACAGGATTAGGAAATTCGATTTATTTTAATTACTTTTGCAACGGAAAAACAACGAATACTGATACAGCATGAAGAAGATACTCTTTATCATAGGCCTGATGATAGTCGCCCTGCACACACAGTCTGCCATACAGCATAGTGCGAAGCTGCACTACGAAGACAGCCTCATGGGGATGAAGATGCAAGCAGCAACGGACAAGGGGCAGGAGAAGGTGAACGAGAAGCATCGCTACACACTCTTCAGCGACGGGATGCCCAACGATGCCGTGGTGAGGATCAAGGGCAAGGAGTTCAGAGGACTTAACGCACAAGGCAACCAGAGCATAGAGCTGGATACCCTCACAGTTGAGGACGTGAAGGTGGAGGTGGGAGATGGCTATCGCGCCAAGGTGACGGTGGATAATGCTAACTATCAGGTGAATATAGAATTCATACAGACATCATCGGCCAACTATTCGGGCATAAATGCCACCCAAGAACAGAAGGAGGGAACGATGCCATGTGCCACGCTGATGTATGCCGTGCCCGGAGCGGAGTATATGCACAAACTGGTGACAAACGCCGGAGAGACGGTGACAGACGTTGACTTCGGGAGCATCAGCACCCTGACACTGAGGGACGACCGCCTTGCCACGGGCAATAGATACAAATACGTGCATGGCAGAGCTCCCAAGAAGGAAGGAGAATACAGCTACACAGTGCTGTTGAGAGGCAAAGACGGAGAGGCCACGCAGGTGACGGTACGATTGGTGGTAAGCCGACATCTGCAGTCGCCCACCCCGATGATGGCCTGGCTGACGTGGAACTGGTTTGCACGTGCCATCAGTCATGACAAAATGGTGGAGATAGCCAAGGGACTGAAGAGGCACGGCCTTATCGATGCGGGCTTCAGCACCATCGTGCTGGACGACGCATGGGCCTCGCCCACCAACGACAAAGCCGCACTGAACTATGATGCAGAGAAGTTCCCCAAGGGCATAAGTGGATTGAAGAGGGCATTGCAGAAAACGGACAAACGCTTGAAGGTGGGCATATACAGCGATGCGGGCAGCATGACGTGCGAAAACTACCAACCGGGCTCCTATCAGCATGAGGCACAGCACCTTGCACTCTTCGACCAGTGGGGCGTAGACATGCTGAAGTACGACTACTGCAACTCAGAGGCCAGCACCACGGTTAGCTATTCGCGCATGGGCGATGCAATAGGACAACTGAACGAGCAGCGCCGTGCCAGGGGGCACAAACCCTTTGTGTTCAACATCTGCGAATGGGGCAAGACGCAACCATGGCTATGGGGATCCGAGGCGGGTGGTTCAAGCTGGCGATCGACAAGCGATGCACGTGAAGACTGGGTAGGTAACAGTTCGCGTCCCGGTGTGCTGGCAGGTGTCGACGAGACACGCCGACTGTGGATGTATGCGGGTGTGAACCGTTTCAACGATCTTGACATGATGTGCATCGGTCTGCATGGATTGGGAGGTCCAAGCAACAACACCATGCACCACATGCAGAACGGTGGCAAGATAGAGGGGCTTACCGATGCACAGGCACGCACACAGATGTCGCTGTGGTGCATGCTAGCTAGTCCACTGTCACTGACATGCGACCTCCGCTCTGCCCCCAAGGGCGAAGCTAACAGCAGTCAGCCAATGCCCAACACACTCATCACAAAAGCTGACATAGAAACACTTACGAACAGAGATATCCTGTCGATAAACCAAGATGCACTGGGACAGCAGGCCGAGTACATGGAACAGCTGTCGACCGGTACCGACTACTCCGATACGGGTTATGACATCTACGTAAAGGATTTGACAGGCGGCAGAAAGGCTGTATCGATAACGAACCGTGCATTGACACCCATCCCAAGCATCGACATTCCCCTCACAAGTCTTTACATGAAGGCGGGTAAGAAGTATAAGTGCCGCGAGGTATGGAGTCGGAAGACAACAACCATACAGGACACCCTCAGCACAGGCACACTGGATGCGTGCGAGACAAAAGTGTTTGTTTTAGTTAATAGTTAATCGGTTTTATGGTTTTACGGTTTTACGGTTAATCGGTTTTACGGAATAACCATTTGACTGATTGTATTTGGACAGTATCTGGCTTAAAACCTATAAAACTTACAACCTAAAAACTCACAACCTTATTTCCCCAACAGTCGTTTCAACACCTTGACGGGAATACCCACACGAAGCACCATCTGCGGATTGCGTCGCTCTTCGTCGTAGAAGATAGACGTGGTACCCTTCACCATGCCTACCAGGTTGCCACGGTCGTCCATGAACGGACCACCACTCGAACCCTCGGCAAAGTCGGCCGTCACCTCCATGAGATCAAGGACAGGACGGTCGGGATAGTTATACATGGTGTTGCGCGACACAAAGCCCTGCGTGTAGGTATATAGCATCTGTTTAGGGTGCGATATGAGGTTGACGTGCGAACCCGTAGCAGCATCCTGTCCCAAGGGGATGGCTTCGAGCTTTTGTCCGCGTGTGTCGACACGAATGACAGCTATGTCCTCGTCGCGCGAATAGGCCATGACCTCGACGATGGGGAAGATCTGTCCGTCGCGATCGGCCAGGAAATAGGCACTGTCACCTTTCAGGACACCTTCGCGCGAGACGATGGGATGCACCATGTGATAGTTGGCCAGGCAGACGCCGTCCTCGGTGATGGCCGTAGCCGTAGCGATGAGCGAGAGATGCATCTTGGGGCACTCGCCGCACGAATACATCTTGCCGAAGATAAGGGCACCATTCAGTCGCTTGGTATAGAGCTGTTCGGGAGTGAGAACATCTGTCGAGGCAGCAGGCAGGTTGAGCTTGAACTGCGACGACATGGTGCGATGCACATTACGCGTCAGTGTCTTCATGCCCCACTCCTCATGTCCAGGCAGCTCGGCCAGCGCATTCGTTTCGATGCTGCTCATGATCCTGTACACAGGTATGGTTTGTGCAAAGAGACTTAGGTTTGCAGCAAGCAAAAATGCTGCAGCGATAGCAAAAAATCTTTTCATATATATTATTCGGCAATATTCTTTCTGATGCAAAAGTAATAAAAAACCTGTGCTATGCCTAAAGAAAAAGGAAAAAAAACATGTTAGCAAAAGAAAAGACCTATTAATTTGAAAAAAATTATTATCTTTGCGCACAAATAAAATATAAAATGACAAAAGGAAAACTATTACGGATGTACTTTGCGCTTGCACTGCTGTGCTGTTCTGACGTAACGCTTGACACATACGCACAGGGCCAGCATGACGGCAAGAAGATTGCACAGAAGATGGAATACATCAAAGGACGTGTGCTGGACGAAGAGGGCGAACCTCTGCCCGGAGCAAAGGTCATCGCGCAAATGAAGAATGGCGACACAACAATGTCGATAACCGACAACAACGGTCACTTCTCGATTGCTGCCACTGGCAAGGAGGTCAGCGTCGTAGTGTCGTATATGGGATATGCCGACAACAAGCAGGCCGTGAAGGGAGGCAAGGACAGCTACACCTTCAACATGAAGCCCGACGAGAACGTGATGGGCGAGGTGGCCGTGACGGGTTACAACACCATCGACAAGCGTAAGCTGACGAGCAGCATCACCACTCTGTCGAAGGAGGATCTGGACTTCAAGGGTGCACTGACAGTGGACCAGATGCTGGAGGGCAAGGTGGCCGGATTGCTGTCCATCACCACCAGCACCACTCCGGGTGCCGCACCCCAGATGCGTCTGCGCGGAACGACAACCTTCACGGGCACACGCGAACCGCTGTGGGTCATTGACGGCGTGGTGTATGAGAATCCCGTGCCGGTAAGTGCCGACGAGATAAACTCGCTGGACAACATCAACATCATCGGCAATGCCATCTCGGGACTTAACCCTCAGGACATCGAGCGCATCGACGTGCTGAAGGATGCCTCGGCCACAGCCATATACGGAACACGTGCCGCCAACGGTGTCATCGTGGTGACGACCAAGACGGGACAGGTGGGACGTACCAGCGTGAACTACTCGTTCAACGCTCAGGCACAGCGCCGCCCGCACTATAGCGACTTCAACCTTATGACCTCGAAGCAGCGTATCGACGTGAGTCGCGAGATCATGGACAAGGGTCTTTTCTTCGAAACGATGCCCGAACGCTACGGCTACGAGGGAGCGATGATGAACTATTGGGACAAGAAGATCACCTTCGACGAGTTCCGCCAACAGGTGTCGCAGATGGAGGCTAACAACACCGACTGGTTTGGTGCTCTCTATCGCAACGCCTTCTCACAGACGCACAATGTAAATCTGAGCGGTGGAACTTCGAGCACACGTTTCTATGCATCAATAGGTTATGACAAGGACAAGGGCACGGAACGCAATACCGATCTGCAGCGCTTCACGGCTCGCATGAACCTCACCTCGCATCTGGGAGAAAAAGTGACAATCGACCTTCGACTGAGCGGTTCGGCACAGGATGCCAACTACAACTCGCCCTACTACAGCGCCTTCGACGAGGCATACTACACCAACCGCATCTTCCCATGCTATAATGCAGACGGCACGTATTCGTACATCAAGACGCTGATAAAAGAGGACCAGACGACAGGACGCAACGTGTATGGCGACTATAACATCCTGCATGAGTTTGACAATAGCGGACAGACGGTGAAGAACAAGTCGCTGAACCTGACCGGAACACTGAACTGGGAGATTCTGGAGGGATTGCGCTACACCACCACGCTGGGTTACACCTCGACAAGCAACAACACCGAGAACTGGATTGGTGAGAACACCTTCTACTGTGCTCAGCTGCGTGGCTATGCCGACGAGATGCCTCGCGCCGATGCCTTCATGCAGTCGGTGCTGCAGGATGGTGGTATATGGTCGGGATCGGCCATCGACCAGAAGTCGTATATCTGGCGTAACCAACTTAACTACAACTTCGACCTGAAGAACAAGCATTACTTCAACTTCGACCTCGGACACGAGGTGACATCAACGCAGTATCGCGGACACAACACGGGTCAGATACCAGGCTACAGTCCCGAGCAGGGCGAGTCGTTCATACCCGTATGGGCTGGTTCGGCCATCGATGCACAGCAGTACTACTGGTATCTGCGACAGTGGTTCATGGGAGCCGAGAACACACCTTCGGCATTCCCCACCATCACAGCCAAGAAGAACAACAAACTGTCGTTCTACCTCACTGCCACCTATTCCTTCAAGAACTTCTTCTCGCTGAACTTCAATGCCCGCAACGATGGCAGCAACCAGTTCGGACAGTACGAGAAGGCCAAGTTCAACCCCGTATGGTCGGCATCAGGGCGTGTCAACCTGCACGAGATGGGATTCATGAAGGATGTAGATTGGGTGGACAACCTGTCGGTACGTGGTTCGTACGGCTATCGTGGAAGCGTGCCTAATGCCACGCCCTACCTCATCCTCACCACGCCGCGCAAGAGCAGCGTGAGCGGTGAGCTCTCGGCGTCCATCCACGACTATCCCAACGCCAATCTGGCATGGGAGAAGACCTCGACATGGAACCTGGGCATCGACGCGTCAATGCTGAAGAACCGCATCAACGTGGGCATCGACCTCTACCGCAGCCTTTCCACCGACCTGATAAGCAACCGCTCGGTGTCGCTCGTCAACGGTACGACGTCGCTCTACTTCAACGACGGAGAGGCCACGAATACGGGTGTCGAGTTCACCATCAACACACTGAACATCAAGACAAAGGACTTCCGCTGGCGCACCTCGTTCATGTATTCGTACAACAAGAATAAGATAAAGCGAGGCATCATATCCACCAACACCTATGCCGACTACATCAACGGTTCGGTGGTGCTAGATGGCAATAGCGTGGACGGTTTCTACTCGTACAAGTTCAACGGATTGGATGCCAACGGATTGCCTACATTCAAAAACCTGACAGGCAACAAGGCAGGACTTACACGCGACCAGTTCCTGCAAACCATCCTCACTTATAGCGGAATGCGCACGCCTCGCAGCCATGGCAGCTTCTCGACAGAGTTTGCGTGGAAGGGCATCACCTTGCGTGCGCAGTTCACTTATAAGGTTGGCTACAAGCAGCGTCTGCTGGCGCTGTACCAGAACGGCACCTCTGCCCTACCCCAGCCGCAGGACAACATGAACGCTGACTTCGTGAACCGCTGGCGCAACCCTGGCGACGAGGCACACACTAGCATACCTGTGCTGTCGAACGCATCGCTCAACTACCGTTCGCCCTCAACCTTGAACAGCTACAACGACACGTATCTCGACGTAGATCAGGCATACGCCACCTACTGCGGCCCAGCCTCGTACACGGGTTGGTACATGTACAACAACTCCGACGAACGCGTGGTAAACGCCAGTCACATCCGCTTCCGCTCGCTCACGCTGGGCTATGACCTGCCCAAGGAGTGGCTAAGCAAGATAAAGGTTACGAACTGCCGCATCGACTTCCAGGCACAGAACATTGCTGTATGGGCCTTCGACAAAAAACTGAAGGGACAAGATCCCGACCAGGTAGCATCCATCGGCATGCCCGTCCTACCCACCTTCAACTTCGGCGTACAACTGGGATTCTAAAAAAGTTCAGAGTGGAGAGTTCTGAGTGGAGAGTTCCGAGTGGAGAGTGGAAAGATTAGAGATTTGAGATCTGAGAATTGAGATTTGAGAGGAGATGATAAGCATCTTTTTGATTTAAGAGATTTGATTCGGATTCTTTAATATAAAGAGGAAACGTGCGGCAAGAGTAAAGAAAAAATTGCCGATAAGACAAGACGAGAAAAGAATAATAAAATGAAGATATACAAGACAACAAAAGCGCTGCTGATGGCCTTCATACTGGGTGCTTCGCTCACCTCGTGCAGCAACTTCCTGGACGAGGAGGACAAGGACCTTGTGATACCGGAGACGGTGACACAGTACGAGGCCATGCTGCACAAGGAGGCATTCCTCGAGGTGTCGTGGTTCTACATGTCCGACCTCATGACCGACGACATCACCGAAAACCCCTTGGCCACCACCTCGGCCAAGAACACATACAAGAGCCTCTACACCTGGAAGCGCGATGTAGAGCGCGATGGCGAGGGACAGGTCATAACGGCTACCAACAGCATGTGGCAGAACCTGTACAGCGACATCCTGGTGGCGAACTACATCATCGAGAATGGCATGAAGGCCACAGGCACAGCCGAGCAGCGAAACCAGCTGGTGGCAGAGGCCTACTTCGTGCGTGGACGTGCCTACCTCGAGCTGGTCAACATCTACGCACCCGTGTATGATGCTGCCACGGCAGCCAACACGCCTGGCGTACCCCTTCGCCTCGACACGGGCGTATCGAACGATTACACACGCGCATCGGTGGCCGAGGTGTACAACAGGATAGAGGCCGACCTGAAGGAAGCCATCAAGCTGTTCGCTCAAACCTCAGTAAAGAAATCACTATGGCATCCCAATGCCGATGCAGCTCAACTGCTGCTCTCGCGCGCGTATTTATATAAAGGTGAATGGCAGAAGGTGGTGGATGCCACCGAGCAGTTGGCACAACGTCCGCTGTACGACCTGACACGCCGACCAAATGCGCCTATGATAGTCGAGACCAACACCGAGGTGCTGCACAGCTACGGTTCGCCCGCCTCGCTCTACCCCGGCACCGACGAGTCGCTAGGCATCATGGACATTCCGTCCATCTACCAAACCAACCTCACCACCTGCACCTATGGTGCATCCGAGGACCTGCTCTCGCGCTTCGCCCTTGCCACCAACGACTGCCGCAAATACACCTGGGTCATCAATCCGCAAGGCGGCACAAGCATTACGGTTCCAGCAAAATGGCACGGACAATTCACCCAGGTTGGTGCATACACTTACCGTCTGGCCGAAGCGTACCTGAACCGCGCCGAGGCAATGGCCGCACTGAGCAAGACGAACGAGGCACAGACGCTGATGACGAAATATCTGACCACGCGCATAGCCAACTTCTCGGCACAGCGTGCCACCTACATGCCAGCATCAACCGACCCGCTGGAGTGGCGCAAGTTCATCGTCGACCAGCGACGACTGGAGTTCTGCTTCGAGGACATGCGCTGGTTCGACCTGCGCCGCATCAATGCATGGTATCCCCACACGCTGTCGCATACGTTCACACTGGCTTCGACAGCATCAGGTTCGACCAACGTCACCGTACAGGGCACTGAGCATTACACGCTCAACCCATCATCGCCCAACTACGTGTTCGAAATACCCGAATCGGAAACGCAAATCAACACCACCATCTCGGCTTATGGCAAGCGAGAGGAAATAATCAATGAATAGAATGCATACAAACAGAATACATAAACTGATAATGGCAGTTATGGTGTTCGCCACCATGGGCATGCTAAACTCGTGCAAAGAGAGCGAGGACGTGACGCCCAGCAATGCCGACACAAACCGCCTGGAGGGATTGCTCGACCGCAGCATCCCCGACATTGCCGACTTCTGCGACAAGTACGGCACTTACGTATTGTATAATTTCGACCAGCGTCTCGACTTCGCATACCAGTTCGAACAGGCTACGGCATGGGAGAACGCGAAGCTGACACGCCTGGATCAAAATGGCGCAAAAGACGCCATGACGTGGCTAAAAGCCAACGTCTTCTCGCACTACAGCGACGACTTCAAGGCGAAGTATTTGCCTCGTAAATTCCTCATCACGCAGAAGATAGAGAGCAACTCCGAGTTGGGACGCTCCACCCCCAAGAACGGCATTCACAATGCTGTGGCCAACATCAACAGCATCACGGTCGGAGCCTATACCAATGCGCAGGACATCGACCGTGCCATCCTCTCCGACTACCTCATCAACGCCCGCGGTGAAGCTCCTGTGGGCAATGAGTTCTACGAGGTGTCGAACACGTACTACTCCACCCTGATGGACGAGAGCCGAAGACAAGCACACATACTGCTGCACGAGAATCCTGAGTTCTTCCACGACTATGGTTTCCTCAATCCCGTTGACGACGACGCCACCTACTTCCCCAGTGCCCGTCTCGACCTGGTGCAGTATGTCGACTCGCTCGTGGGCATGACACAGGAGCTGCACGACAAGATCATGAACAACGAGAATAGCGACATGCTGGTCAAGATGGCTTATGTGGCTCACGGCCTTAAGGCCATAGGCGTTGAGGTGGCAGAACTCAACCCTTATGCAGTAGATTTCCTCGAGGTCAACATCTCGGGCATCAACCCCAGCGTTCGCTTCACCAACATACCGGCTGCCTTCACGGCAGAGGAAACAGTAGAGTTCACCGTGCTGCGCGGCGAGAACAACCTGCAGAAGGCCGAGGTGTACATGCACGGCGAACTGATCCAGACATTCGACCTGTCGGAGCAGAGCGATGCACCGGCCATACAGCTTAAGGCCACACTCAAGAGTCTGCAGCCCAAAGCCAACGTGTTCAGCGTATGGGTGTACGAAGAGGGCAAGACACGCCCGTCGGCCAAGATCAGCAACACGATAACATACTACGCCAACAATAACGTACTGCTGCTCAACATACAGGACGACAATGACAACACCTACACGCGCGAGAACTACAACCTGAAGGTGGATTACAACGACTATGTCATCGAGGGCATTGAACCGATGAAGGACATCATAACTGTGACGTTCTATCATAAGGCGAAGTTTGATGGTGCAACCTTCATGGAGTATGGTCACGAGAAGCGATACTGGCGTATGCACTTCAGCGCAGGCAAGGTGGATTGGATCGAGGAATACGAGAACGTGGTAGACTACGAGAACTACAAGTCTAGCGACATCTACCGCCATAAGTACGCATACAACTACGACGAAGAGGGCAACCTGGAAAGCGTAGTGAAAGAAGCTGATGGCAACAAGCAGACGGTAGTGAGCGACGTAGAAACCATCAACAACGAGATTGTAAGCTATAAAGTTAAGGTAAACAGCTCGATGGTAAGCTACAAACCCCGATACTCCGAGCTGGACAACAAGACACGCATCGACCTGATGGATGAAGCACTGTCGGGAGCATCATTCGTGTATAAGGGAGGAGAAGAGGAGAATCCGTACTACATAGCAGGTCTTCCCGCCGTATTACCAGGCAACGTGACAGACATCTCGCTCCACTTCCTCTACAACCCCTATCTGTTCAACGCCATCGACGACGCCAACGGCAACTGCATCTGGAATGGCGGTTGGAACATCGACCGCTCCGATGCCAAGAACCCATTCATCGGTGCTACGGTGACAAGAGGAACAAAAGAGTGGTACTACCGATTTATACTTAAATAAAAGACTACACCCCTAGCCCCGCTCCAAGGCGGGGAATGGAATAAAGACAGTGAGTGAATACGTAGCACAGCCAATTATGAATTAAGAATTATGAATTACTTTAAGAAGACCATAGTATCAATACTGCTTTTGTTCGTCAGTACGATGATGTGGGCAGCCAAGGGCCCTACCGACGAACAACTCAAGTCATTATGCCGCGAAGCCGGTGCTGCACTAATAGGATGTACTACTCCCGAAGCACAGCAAGAGGCTTTCGGCAACGTAACGAAGAAATTCGACACGACTGCAGACATCACCAAGATAACGGCTGCACAGGTGGAACTGCTCTTCGAGAATGGTGGTATGACGCTCGACCATCTGTTGCGCCTTTGGCTCGAGCCCACCTTCCAGCAACGTGCCAAGTCCGAAACCATCTTCGCTTTCTATCTGTGGAAGTACATGCCAGAGAATGATGGCTTTATGCACGGAGAGAAGGAGACTGAAGCATTGATCAACTTCCTATCTGCCAAAGACTTGCAGAAGACTGTAAGCGAGCAGGAAAGCATCGTCGGCGACGTGTTTGCCGCCACAGCCACCATGAAGGATGCCAACTGGCACACCAAGGGCTTTGCCGAGGGAATGCTGCGACTGGTGAAGTGCGACATCTCTGACCAGGCCGTGATGGAATGCGTTAAGGTCTTCAACTCCATTGCACGTGTCGACACCATCGATGCCACTCTGCGCGAACAGTTCCGCACCACCTGTCGCGACAAATACGCCAAGCTGGCCAGCACGCTCGACTCACAGCGTAAGATCAAGGCTTGCAACGAGCAGATCAAGTACCTGGACGGTCCCTTTGCCTGCGGAACACTCGTGGGCAGCAAGGCACCCGAGCTGCATCTAATGCGCGTTATGAAGCAAGGCAAGGACAGCGTGGAAATCATCCCCGCCACTTCGCTCGACGACTTCAAAGGCAAGGTCGTGATGCTCGACTTCTGGGGCACAAAGTGCGTACCCTGTCTGCATGCCTTCCCCGAACTGGCAGAGATGCAAGCACACTTCGAAGGAAAGGACGTGGTGATACTGGGTGTCACTTCCATCCAGGGGTACTTCGTCGACACGCCCAACAAGCGCACCATACAATGCCGCAACGACAAGGAGAAGGAGATGTCGCTCTTCCCCGCCTACATGAAGGGTATGGGCATCACATGGACAATCGGCATTAGCGAGGAGGACGTGATGAATACTGACTATGGTGCACTTGCCATCCCGCACGTCGTCATCATCGACAAGCAGGGCATCGTGCGTCATAACGCAGTGAACGGTGAGAAGGAGACAAAGATCAAACTCATCGAGGAACTGCTGAAATAGAGTGGCTTCCGGTTTCAAGGTTATCTGGATATTAACCGCAGAACCGATTAAACGATTAAACGATTAAACGAATAAAAAAAACCGCAAAATAATGAAAAAACTATTCCTTTCGCTACTGGGCGCCATCGCTCTTTCAGCTAACGCACAGAAGCCTGTCAACATCAACTTTACGGCTCATGACACTCGTATCAACGAGGTGGAGATTCAGTTTGCAGAAACCGACACCATCATCAACATGACGGCCGTGGGCGATACTGCCGCTGCCTCAAAGACCACACAGGGCAGCGTAAGCCTTAATGTGAAGGAGCCCACCTATGGCGTCATCACCTACCGGTGGAAGAAGTCGACCGTATATCTTGAACCTGGAAAGGACTTCAGCATGGAATGGGATCTCACCCCCGCTGCGCTCACAGTCAACGTCACTTCCAAGAAGTCGCAGATCAATCCCTACCTGTCGTGTGGCGAACTGAAGGGCCCTGTCATGGGCGACTTCGGCAAGGATCCCGAAGAGATTCTCGACATCCTCGAGGAGTATCAGACGAACTGCTACAAGATTGTCGACTCTAAGAAGCTGGACAAAACCTTCGTAGAGAAAGAGAAGCAGCGCATCCGCTACTGGATATACGGTTTCCTGGCTCAATACGCACAGCAGAAGGCTTGTGGCGACGACATCTACGAGGTGCTGCAGGAACTCTCGTCACGCGAAGATGCATGGCTCGTGCAGATGCCCGAATACACTAACTTCCAGTACAGCGCCATCACGACTCTGGCACTGCGCGATATCGACATCGAAAACACACCCGAGTTCCAGACCAAGGCTGTGACAACCGTGTGCGAATATGCTGCCACAAAGATCAACAACAAAGAACTCAAGGAGTATATCATCGGCACCAACGCCGTAGCACATGTAGCCAACAACGGCAACGAGGGGGCTGAGCGCTTGAAAGAGATATTCGATGCCAACATCACTGACAAAGAGATAAAGCATGCCTTCGAGGTGGCTTGGGCCACTGGAGCAGTACTGCGCGAAGGTCGTCCTTCGCCCGAATTTAACTTCCCCGACATCAACGGCAAGAACGTCTCTCTCGCCGACCTTCGCGGCAAGTACGTCTACATCGACTGCTGGGCCACATGGTGCGTACCCTGCCGTGGCGAGCTGCCTCATCTGCAAAAACTTGAGGAGACATTCAAGGGCATGAACATCGCCTTCGTAAGCATCTCATGCGACCGCGACAAGGCCAAATGGGAAAAGATGGTGAAGGACCAGAACATGGGCGGCATTCAGCTTTGGGGCAACGAGACGAACGAGTTCATGGAGAAGTATCGCGTGCAGAGTATTCCCCGCTTCATCTTCATCGGTCCCGACGGTCGCATCATCAACCCCGATATGACACGCCCCTCCGACCCCAAGACCATCGAGGCACTGGGTATGGTGGCTATGCCTGTAGAATAGTAATAAAGAATAAAAACAAACAAGAAAAATGAAGAAGATCATTTTATCAATACTTGCACTGATGCTTATCGGCATCACTGCCCAGGCTGCAGAGAGCAAGATTATACGTGCTCATGACAGCAACGACTACTGGCACGATTATTACTACAACGCGCAGAACCAACTTTTCTGGGAAATATATGGCACTACACGTCGTGAGTATACATACAACGAAGCTGGCCAGTTGACCTCCATGCAACAGAAAGCTTGGGTGTCTGCAACAGGCGTATATACACTCAACCAGCACGAGACGTATGAATATGATGCTAACGGCAATATGTCAAAGAAGATTATTGTGAAGAATCCAGGCAGCAGTTTCGAGGTTACATGGACATACACCTACTTTGACTACGTGAATGGCGTAGCAACCTACTATGATGAGTACAAGAACGGCAATCTTTACTATATGTATAAGCAGCTTCCTGAGTTCGATGCACAGAACCGACTGGTGAAATGTGTAGTAATGTATGCAGACCCAGACGACTATACCAATCCCACCTACGGCAATGTAGACTACGAAAGAAAGGATCATGAGTACACGAAGACATGGGCTGAAGACGGAACACTGGCTGCCGAGAACGATGGTAAGGTGACATACGAATACATCTACACCGAGCTTGACGCATCTTACGCTCCTACAGGACTGAAGGCTGAGAGCGACAACGAGGTCGTTACGCTCACATGGAACGCCGTACCAGGTATAGACGAATACAATGTCATTTATGATCAGACTGTAACCTTGGTTCATGGTACATCATTCCGCACTGCGGTTGAAACGGGCGACCGTCAGTTTACCGTACAAGCTATCATCGGGGACTTTCCCCGCAATGCAGCAACGCCTGTCACTGCCACTATCGTTGACCCAGGCAAACTGCCCATCACCAACCTTGCAGTAGGCGAAATAACCATGACCACCGAAGAAACCGAAAGTCCGAAGGCCCCAACCCGCGACTTCTTCAACATCCAACTCAAATGGACATTGCCTGAAGGACACTCGGAAGTAGAGAAATACTATGTATATTACAACTCGACGCGCTACGGCAAGGACATACAGGTAGCCGTAAACGACAAGGATGCCACATCGTTCACACTCAAGATTGACCCAGACGAGGTTGCAGAATGGGACAGCGAAGGCAATCCCGTGAAGGGCGTTGAGACACCTATCTACATGACTGTAGTTTACGTTACCGGTGAGTCAGAGAAGTCAAACATCGTTACCATCAACCCTTACGACAAGTTCTACACAGGTGTTAAGAACGTCAAGGGCGAAGAGTCAGGATCAAAGAGTTGCTACAACCTCGCTGGCCAGCTCGTCAACAATGCTCAGAAGGGCCTCGTAATCAAGAACGGCAAGAAGGTTGTAGTGAAGTAACGCAAGGCACAAGCTTCTAATCAAGATTTGAGACAGAAAGGGGGCTAACCCCTGATCCATAAGTGTAAGGGCTGCAACGGAAATATGCCGTGCAGCCCTTTCTTTTATACTATAGCCATCGAAGGGAGCAATCACCCCCCCTTAATGGTGATATAATCAGCGTGCTACTCTTGTTCCAATAATGTTGTACAGCTGACCGTTCTTCTCGATGACGATATTGCCGCGAGGGTCGAGGCGCTTGGTGGTGCGATGGATGTCAGAGCCTATTGGCTGAATGCCAGTGGTAGAGAGGATGTATTCCAATCCACGCAAAGCGTTGATCTTGCCATATCCTGCACGCTCAGGCTTTGCCTCGCAGAAGGAATCGTAGTCGGATGTCTGACGGATGATGTTGCGAACATCGGCCGTGGTGAGTGTGGGATCTGCCTGCAGCCAGAGGGCTATGATGCCCGATACGGCAGGAGTAGCCATCGAGGTGCCAGACATGCATCCCCACTTACAATCAGTGCCGTTGTACGTGCTGATGCTCACAACATTGCCATCCATCATCGATTGGTGGTAGGAAGAGATGAGCATACGACCAGGAGCTACGACATCTGGACGAGCAGTACCATAAAAGGAAGTGCTGAAGCTGGAGTATTCCGACAACTCGCCAGGTTCTTCATCACTCTCTATGCCATCGTCTCCAATTTCATCGTCGATAGTGGTGAAGTAATATCGGTTGGTGTATGAACCCACCGAGATGACATTGTCGGTGCAAGCCATAGGATTCAAGCTGCCAAAGTTGTTAGGTACCGCAATGTCGGGATCGTCTGGAACGTACGTGAATGCATTGTTCTCGACAGCGCCATCAATGTGCATTCCCTCGCTCTTTGTATACAGAGCCGCCACTATCATCATAGGTTCAGCCAAGTTTCTGCCATTAAATTCTGTTTCGTGAAGAAGGCGATTGGTGGAAGTAAGCTTGAAGGTTGGGAACAACTCTACCAAAAAGTCATTACCATAGTTCGACACACCTTTCAGCGCAATAGGTTCCTTCAGGTCCTTCACCGTCTCAGGGGTAAGCTTGTCGGTGGATGCCAACATTCTATTCTGATCGTCAACAACAATATATTTCACAGCAAACTCCCTGTCATCATTTCCGTAGAAGAATACATTCATAACAGAACTAAACAGGCCTTCCGTTTCACGATCAAACTGAGGGTCAAAGTACATCAACTTCTGCATTGTCCAATCATCATTCACAATGGGCTGTTCGCAATCTATCTGAACCGAGAGACTCTGACCACCCTCATTTCCGGCAGCCACACACACTACTTTTCCCCTCATGTCGTAGTTCTTCATTAACTCTCTCAAACCCTCGCTGAAAAAGTCCGTACCGTCCAACTGTGGCGAATTGACGCCAATACTTAAGTTCACAACAACAGGCTGATGCAGTTCGTCTGCCTTATCGAAAGCACGAGTCAGATTCAACAGAACATCAGAATCATCATACGTTCCAGTGTAACTCAACATAAGGTCATAGGCAAGAATGTCAGCCTCAGGAGCCATGCCATAATACTGCTTGTTGGGGTCGCCCACAGCCAGCAAATCGGTGGAACCTGCAGCAATACCAGCCACATGGGCGCCATGACCCATGCGCACCTCATCATCACGTTCAAGTGATGCCTTTATGCCCTCCTCTACCTTATCATCTTTAGATACCACAAAATGCGATGGAGCCGATTCACTAACATTATAAACCAATTCCTTGATTCTGGACGTACCGTCGGCATTGCGAAAGGCAGGATGTGCGAAGTCTATCTCCGCATCGATGACACTGACCAACACACCTTTTCCACGATACTTCTCCGGAACATCTGCGCTGGCACTCTGCACTGTATTCATCGCATGTACATTATCCACCATCGTGCTCTTGCGTGCATAGTCGTTCTTCATCCTTACGCTTCCACCTGCATGGATGGTCTTTATGCCCTCAATCTGTGCAAGAGCTTCTAGTCGGCTGATAGGCACGTTGACAAAAACTACCGTACCACGCCTCTTCACCACCTCAATGTCGAGTGCCTCAAGGGCAGAGTCAGTCACATCGGCATCCTCGCTGAGCAGGATGGTAGCAAGAGTACGCTGTTCGGCTGCCACACGGTGCTGCTTCCTGTCAGCATTGGCATGCTTGGCAAAAAGAATCTGCGCAGAGTTAGTAAGCTTGGATGTCTGAGCATTGACGCTGAAGACAATCAACAACGAAGCAAAAAATGCTATGATTTTTTTTGATTTCATAGTCACGGTTCCTTATTATATTTATAATGTATAAAACTATTTCCTCTCCATCACCTTACGGTTATCCTTTATGACGATGCCGTTGTAGGGCTTGCTCACAGGCATACCATCGATCGTGTAGGCTTTCGATGCATCGGGCACAGCCTTCGCGGCACTGACAGCCGTATTCGGGGTGCGCACTACCCCATCGCCATAGATGGTCTTCCAGTCGTTACGCATCGATATGGTGTGCCAACCAGCATCCGCGCAACGCTCCTTGATAGAAGCCGCCTTGGTAGGATTGCCGTTCTCACGCTCCGTATCGTCGGCCAAGACACAGAAAGCCAAGCCCTTGCGTTGCTTGTTGGCCGTGGTGTATTGGAACATTGAAAAGTCGCCTGTAGAGTTGCCGAAAGCCAGGATCGGACGAATGCCTATCTCCTGTGCGATGCTGCTCACCTTGTTCATCTTCAAGTTCTTCATCAGCAGATTGCCACGCACGATGTTGTCCGAAGCCTTGAACACATAATCCATGCCCTTCGTTTCGCCCTGCTCGGTGGCAAAGGTCTCGACATCCGAACCGATGATGTGGTTCGTCTCGAACTGCAGCACGCCGTTAGCCATCACACGCAGCAACTGTCGTTCGCTACCCGAAACGATATAGGTCTTGAAGTCGTTGGCTACCAGATAGCTCACCACCTCCACCATAGGCAGGTAGAAAGCCTCGCCCCACAGCATGCCGTTGTACCCCTCAACTTCAGTACGGCTGAAGGCGCGAACATAGTCGGCATACTCGTCGAGCGTCATACCCACGAAAACTGCATTCTGCGCCCAAGCCTCGCCCCAGTCCATCTCGGCAGGAACAACCTTTGTCTCGACAGCCTTGAGCACCTCCTTGGCGTAGTTATAGGCTTCGGCAGATGGCTGATAGCTGCCGTCCTCGAGCACGCGATGCAGATACAACAACCACTCGAAGTATGTCGGAGCCGTCTCGCAGATGAGCGTACCGTCCAGGTCGAAGACAGCCACACGCTCGTCAGCAGGCACGAAGTCGACACTCGCCTCGTCTGTGACGCGTACCACAAAGTCCTTGAGCGACTGCAGCACAGCCGAGTTCTCATCCCAATACACAAAATTACCGTCTCGACCCACCCGTATCTTAGCAATCTCATCGCGCGAGATTGCGAATGTGGAAACCGATACCAACAGCATGACTGCCGCAATAATAAGCTTTTTCATATTATCTGATTATTTTTATTATCCTATACTTTGCAATGCAAAAATACAAAAAAAAACAAAAAACATAGTTTGCAAAACGAACAACTCTGCAAAACACCCTTAAAATATGTACGTTTTGCAAGGTTTTGGCAGAGACAAGGGCATAAAGCAACCATGATAAAGAGTATTTCTTCATCAAACTTGTGCTACATTACAATATAATTGGGAGGTGATGCAGATGACATCAATCTACATTCCGAGAAGTAAAAAGCGCTGATAGAGGCTGGCTATTTTTTCTCACCACTTATCACCTGCTCGATGACCTTGGGGAAATGAGCCATCTCCAGCACATGCACCTTGTCGGCAATATCATCGGGCGTATCGTCGGGCGTGAGGGCGGTAGAGAACTGAGCGATGCGTTCGCCAGCATCCAGTTCGGTATTGACAAAGTGTATGGTTATACCCGTCTCACTCTCGCCAGCAGCCTTTACCGCTTCATGCACATGATGCCCCCACATGCCCTTGCCGCCATACTTGGGCAGAAGCGCAGGATGAATGTTGATGATGCGGTTGGGATAAAGTGTGATGAGGTATTCGGGCACCTTAGGCAGGAATCCGGCTAGGATGATATAGTCACATCCCTTAACAGTGTCGAGCACAAGCTGACGATCCTCGTTCAACTGCTGACGTGTGATGACCGTCGTGGGGATACCCAGATTCTCGGCACGCACTATGGCATAAGCATCGCTTTTGTTGCTTACCACGATAGACACTTCCACCTCCTTGCTACCCTGGAAGTAACGAATGATATTCTCACAGTTAGTGCCGCCACCCGACACAAAGATTGCTAACTTTGTCATGTTCCTTATTTATCTAACGAGCGACAAAGGTATTACATATCTTCAAGATAAGCAAGCAATTCGGCTACAAATTTGCATTTTCAACAACAATATGTCGCACATTCCCATTTCTCACCTTACTTTTGTCATTGTTTTCATGCAAAATGCAAACTATTAGCAGAACAACCAAGAGGGAAATGATTCGTTCTTGTAGCAATAACGAGTTACTTCTGCACTGAGTTTTTCAGAAACACGTTACACAGAAAGATGCTACACAAACTACAAATATCACACGAGAAGAAGCTAAATACGGAATATTTTCAATAAAATCAAAGATTATCTTGCCGATAATTGAAGTTTTATTCGTACATTTGCACAATTCATTAAAATGCAGAATGATTGTAATTTAGAATATTTCGGTCAGACACCAATCAACAACAAAATAGTTAACAGGATATTATGAAAATCAAACTGATGGGACTTTTTACAATGCTTTGCAGCATGTTGGCATGCAAAGCGCAGGCAGAGGGCTACAAGAGCCTCGGTGTAGATGAATTTGCCAAAACCATTGAGGATAGCAAGGTAGTGCGACTGGACGTACGAACGGCTGAGGAGTATGCCGAAGGACACATAGCAATGGCCATGAACATCGACGTAAAGCAAGATGACTTTGAGAAAAAAGCCAAGCTTGCGCTCGACAAGACGAAGACCATTGCTGTGTATTGCCGAAGCGGAAACAGGAGCAAGAAGGCATGCCAGATACTGACGTCAAACGGATACCAAGTTATCGAACTATCGTCTGGCATCATGGGATGGACAAACGCAGGCAAGGAGGTGACGAAGGAAGAGGTGGATGTCTTCACCACTGCCAATGGCGCCACCGTATACATGCATTGCATCAAGCATGGCAGCCTCAGCATCATGGTCTCTACCCCATCATCCGATGGGCAAAGCAGAACTGTCGACAAATGGATTTACGTCGACCCAGTGACAGATAAAGTACAGCCTATAACAGACTATAGTTCAATGCCTAAGGCTGACTACATACTAGTGACACACGAACATGCCGACCACCTTGATGCGAAAGCAATAGAGCAACTGACAAAGGAGGGTACGATGCTCATCGTCAACCCTCGAAGCAGCGAGTTGCTGGGTGGCAAGGGCGACGTGATGAAGAACGGCGAGAGCAAAACCATCGCTACATGGACCGTAGAGGCCGTGCCTGCATACAACACCTCGACCGACAAGCAGCAGTTCCACCCCAAGGGACGTGACAATGGCTACATCCTCTCCATCGAAGGACTTCGCATCTACATCGCTGGCGACACCGAACCGACGCCCGAGATGCAGTACATCAAGGACATCGACATTGCTCTGATGCCATGCAACCTGCCCTTTACCATGACTCCCGAGCAACTGAAGGAGGCTGCCAGCATAGTCCGTCCCAAAGTGCTCTTCCCATACCACTACGGCAAGACTGATATGCAGCAAGTTGTCAATCTGATGGACGGAAGCGGCATAGACGTAAGAATAAGGCAATATCAGTAAAGCAGAGAACAAAGAGCTTTGCATACAACGATGGTAAGCCGTATGATGTAACGCCGCATACGTCCAGCTTTCATCAATTTGCTGCATGGACAATTTTCTTTCCGTGCGTGGCGGAAAAAGTAATATCGCAGCAGCATTAAAATTTCCGCCACGCGCGGAAAAAAAATGCCTTAGCGTCTTTGCATCATTTTACGGTACTGAAAATAAGTCTGAATCAGGGGGCTGATCACATGATTCAGTGTCTACATTTATTAAGAAAAAAAGTTTTAAAACGCCAAAAGGGTTCAAGGGTTCCACTTTAAAGATGTAAACATCACAAAATCATTATGATACACCAGTGGAACCCTCGGTGGAACCCTGCTTAAGGGTTCCACGGGGTTCCACTTGCGAATGCAACTCGCTTTGTTTTGAGAAGGGGAAATGGTGGAACCCTGTGGAACCCTTGAACGGGGTTCCACCAAGGGTTCCACGCACATAAGAAACTGTTATACATCATGTTACAAGCAAAAAGTGGAACCATTGATGGTTTTCATGCAAAAAAAAATCTAATATTCGCAGCTAAGTGTGCCGGTGCGCGTGTCGTACACCCACACTACAATGGCTTCCGACTCGCCGGCCTCGCAGATGCCACCACAATAGATGGTGCCAGAACGGCCACGATAGTTACGCTTTAGTATGCCGGAGATGAAGAGGCGTGCGGTTGCGCCTTCCTCTATCATAGCCGATGCCAAGGGACCTTCGGTCTCGCCATCGTCAGAACTAAGCACAAGCGACCAATAATCGGCTTCGAGGTACTTGCCTACGTTCTGCGCACAGAAAATATCTTCCAATGGGGTTTCGTTATCCACACTCACGCTTGCCACACCCACCTTGCGCTTGGCCAGATTTCGGTCGGTGGTAGTATCGCCTTCGCGAATAATCTGCCACGACGTATCGTAACCCGTGAAGCGGAGATAGGAATTATAGACCTTGTACTTGCCACCAGGCTCTGTCTGTACAAACTTGTCGAACGACACACCCACACGACAACTGTTCATGACGTCAACCTTCACATTACCAATGGCTTGATAATAATAGGGGTGCTTCTCAAAGAACTTGTGATGGTCGCTATACACCTCGTCGCGACTATACTCCGAACCATAGTAGATGACCATACTGGTATACTGCTGCGAGAGCAGAGCCTCATCGCGGTTGTTAAGACCAGCGTTCCAGCGTTGCAGCACGTCCATACAGGCATTGGCCTGGACGAGCATGTCGGCATCCATATCACTTTGGTCGAAGCTGAAATCACTCTCCTTGAGCACAGACACGGCAGGCAATGCATCCTGCAAGTTATCATCAACAATAATACTGTCTTCGTCATCGGCATAATCCACTCGCTGTGGCTTGGAGCAACCAACACAAAACAGTAATATTGTTGTACAAGCAATTAGTATCCTTCGCATAGTTGTGAGCGTTAGTACGTCCCCTCCACTCTCCTATTGGAGAGCCAGAGGGGACTTTTTCTATTTGATTATACAGTCTGATTCTCGGTACGCGCAATAATCTCGTTCTGAAGCTGTTCGGTCATATCGTTGAAGTAGTCGGAATAGCCGGCTACACGCACCAAGAGGTCGCGATAGCGATCGGGGTGCTTCTGTGCATCGAGCAGCGTCTCGGTGTCGACGACATTGAACTGGATGTGGTGTCCGCCCATGGTGAAGTAGGCACGAATCAGGGCTACGAGCTTCATGAGATCCTCATCGCGCTGCATGAGCTGAGGTACGAAACGTACATTGAGCAATGTGCCGCCCGAGAGGGTCTGGTCGAGCTTGCCCAACGACTTGATGACACTGGTGGGACCCTGTGTGTCGGCTCCGTGGGCAGGCGAAGTGCCGTCGCTGATGGCGAAGTGCGCCATACGACCATTGACACTGGCTCCGCACACACTGCCGAAGTAGTTGTGACAGGTGGTGCTGAGCATGTTGAGTTGCGTCTTGCCGCCTCGCGTATTGGGATGCCCCTCGATGGCTGCCACAAGGTCGTTGTATACCTTTACAGCGATGTCGTCAGCCTCATCGTCGTCATTGCCAAAGAAGGGAGTGCGATTGATGATGAACTGACGCAACTTCTCCTCACCCTCGAAGTTCTTATCCACAGCCTTGAGCAGCATGTCCATACGTTCAGACACAGTAAGACCGGCAAAGGGTGTATAGGCACGATTGACGGGATCGTTGAAGACATGCTGCTTCAGTACTGACAGACAGTCGGTTATGGTGCCGAGACCCGTACACTGGATATAGGTAGTATTGTAACGCGCTCCACCGCTATAATAGTCACGTCCACGGGCTATGCAGTCGTCGATGAAGAGCGAGAGGAAGGTGGCAGGAGCATAGAGCGAGAACATACGTTCGATGTAGTTGTTCACAGCCAGCTTCATGTTGACGAAGTACAGCATCTGCTTGTGATAGGCAGCATACAGTTCGTCGTAGGTCTTGAACGTACGAGGATCGCCCGTCTCCAGTCCCAGCTTCTTGCCCGAGTTGGGGTCCCATCCGTTGTTCAGTGTTATCTCCAGAATCTTAGGCGTATTGAGATATCCTGTCAGGATGTATGCCTCTTTGCCAAAGGCACCCACCTCGATGCAACCCGAGCATCCGCCCTCGTTGGCATCCTCCTGTGTCTTGCCCTGGCGCACCAGTTCGCGGGTATAGGTGTCGGGATTGAAGACCGAGGGATAGCCGTGCCCCTGACGTATGACCTTGGCTCCGGCCATGACGAACTCGTCGGGCGTGACATTCGAGACGTGGATGCTCAGTCCTGGCTGCAACTCGTGCAGCTCCTCCTGTACCTCGAGAATGATGTACGACAGTTCGTTGACGGCATTCTTGCCATCACGGTCGATGCCGCCGATGTTGATGTTCGTAAAGTCGTTGTAGGTGCCCGACTCGAGTGCCGTAACACCCACCTTTGGAGGTGCTGGCTGATTGTTGAACTTAATCCAGAAGCACGAGATGAGCTCCTTGGCCTTGTCGCGCGTCATGGTGCCGTCGGCCAGACCCTTCTGGTAGAAAGGATAGAGGTGCTGGTCGATATGACCGGGGTTCATACAGTCCCAGCCGTTCAGTTCGGTGACGGTACCCAGATGCACAAACCAATACATCTGTATGGCCTCTTGCATGTCGCGAGGTGCATGGGCAGGTACCCATCGGCATACGTCGGCAATCTTCTCCAGTTCAGCGATGCGCTGCTCCATGGCAGCCAGTTCGGCATCAGTATCGCTCCCAGAAGTCTCTACACCCTGAACTTTTAATTTTTCACTCTTAACTTTTAACTCTTCCCTTAACTCTTCCGCCATGGCAGAAGCCAGTTCGGCATGACGCTCGGCAAAGAGGATGGCGGCATCGCACGAGATGGCCATAGCCTCGAGTTCCTGCTCCTTGTCGGTGGCTTCGGGGTCGTTGATATAGTCCAGCGCAGCTATGTTCTTGGCTATCATCTCCTTGCAGTCGAGCAGACCGCGACGATACATCTTGCCGTCCATAGCCGTATGTCCGCCAGCTCGCTGTTCCATAAACTCGGTGAAGACACCAGCGTGATAGGCTTCCTCCCACTCCTTGCTTACGTGGTTGAAGATGCGTTCGCGTTGCGTGCGCCCCTGCCAGTATGGGATGACTTCGCGCTCGTAGGTGTCGATATCCTCCTGCGAGATGTGGTAGGGCTGCAGGTCGCGACTGTCCAGAGTGTGCAGATCCTCGACGGTGTGGCACGTCAGTTCGGGGAAGGTGGGAACGGCTTTGGGCACAGGACCACGTTCGCCCACAATGAGTTCGTCGGGACCGATGTAGATGGTCTTCTTCTTGCATATCTCGTAGAAGTTACGGGCACGAAGGATGCAGTTGGGCATCTTGCCGTAGTTCTCCTTGTAGAAGGCTGTCTCGATGAGAGCACGCTCAATGGTAAGTGTGGTGGGTGTGTCCAGACTCTGCTGGTGAAGGCGCTTGACGCGCTCGTTCATGCCGCCATCGTTGGCGGGATATTGTAATGGGAAATTCATTTTTGCGGTTTTACGGTTTATCGGTTTTACGGTTTTACGGAGATTTGGTGTGCGGTTATGCGGTTTATCGGTTGCGCGGAAATTAGGAACCCATGAGCCTCATCACGTATAATCCTCATAACCATAAAACCGTAAAACCATAAAACCTCACTTATATTTTATCTCACGTATCTCTATTGTCTCGTACTTATCATATTTGCCAGGCTTTTCGCCAAAATCATACTCACTAATCTTCTCGATGCACTTACGCTTAGTCCAGTTGCCTTGCGCATCCGTCTCCAGATATTCATAGGTGCTTTCACCACACCACTCCATTCCTTCGCCACAACCCTCGAAGGTCTCCTTCACGATGTTGCCCTGCTCGTCGAACTGCTGTACCGTAAAGGTGGTGGAATCCTCCCATCCGCCATCTTCGCGCGTCTTCCACTGGCAGCCTTCGCCATATACAATGCCTTTCGTACCGTAGAAGATGATGCGATGCTGATCATCACGCTCCAGCACCTGACGGCAGTATTCCTCCTGGTCGTTGACAAAGTCACCATCGAACGAGGTGGAATCCTTGTACTTGAAGGTCACCACCACAGGTCCTTCGAAGGCATAGGTTGTCATCTTGTAGAGGCGTCCTTGCTCGTCGAAGGCGATGAAATCGATGTTGTCGGGAGTCTTCTCGTTGTATGTCTTTACCTCGCTGACATGACCACGCAGGTTCAGGCAATTCAAGTCCAGCGACTTATATTCCGACTCGGGTTCAGCCTTTTCTTCCACAACAACCGTCGAGTCAGCCTTCTGCTCGGTGTCGTTGGCAGGTTCCTGCTTGGTGTTCTTGCACGACGTAAAGCCGAATGTGAGCGTCACGATGGCAGCGCAAAGCAATGTCTTTTTCATAGATTATGAGTTTTAGAAAGTGATTATCGTGCAAAGGGGGGGACCGTTTTGTGACGGATGTCCGTTTGCATTGCAAAGATAATGATTTATGCAGAATATGTCAAATCTGCCCCAAGATATTTGCATATTACGCACGAATTGTAAGTCCGACAGGACATTTTCGGGCGAAAAGGGCAACAAAATGGCTTTGCACCTTAAACTATTTAGCGTTTTAGGCGTCAATACTCAAGAGTATTACCAAAACTTTCATCCCGATCGGAAAATATGAAAAAACTATTCCTTGCCTTCGTGGCAATGGCGACGAGCCTCATCTCGTATGCCCAGAACCCCATCATCCGCGATCAGTTTACGGCCGACCCCACAGCTAAGGTTTTCAACGGGAAGGTGTATCTCTTCCCCTCGCACGACATTCCTGCTCCCGACGACTACGGACGTAAGGATTGGTTCTGCATGGGCGACTATCATGTCTTCTCGTCCGAGAACCTGACGGACTGGACCGACCATGGCGTCATCATCGACCAGAAGAACGTAGAATGGGGCAACCCAAAGGGTTACTCGATGTGGGCTCCCGACTGTGTGGAGAAGAACGGCAAATATTACTTCTACTTCCCCGATGGCATCAAGCCTCTAGAGGGACAGCGTGGTGGAGGCTTCGGCATCGGTGTGGCTACTGCCGATCGTCCCGAGGGACCATGGACGGTTCTGCCCCAACCCATAGCCAACGTGAGCGGCATTGACCCCTGTGTGCTGCAGGCCAGCGACGGCAACGCCTACATCTACTGGGGTGGTGGCAATCTGCGTGGCGCCAAGCTGAAGGACAATATGATAGAGTTGTCGGAGGACAACCGCATCGAGGTGCGCAAATGGGGCAACCGCGAGATGAAGCAGTATGGTGTACCTGTCGACTCGGGTATGCCTCAGGGCTTCCGCGAGGGAACATACGTTTTCGAGCGCAACGGCAAGTTCTACCTCACCTACCCATGGGTGGAGAAGAACACCGAGACACTGGCATACGCCATGAGCGACAACCCACTGGGTCCCTTCGAGTTCAAGGGTAAGATCATGGAGGAGTCGCCTACAGGCTGCTGGACCAACCACCACAGCATCATCGAGTACAAGGGACAGTGGTATCTCTTCTACCACCACAACGACTACTCGCCCAACTTCGACAAACTGCGTTCGGCACGCATCGACTCGCTCTTCTTCAACGAGGACGGAACGATACAGCTGGTCAAGCCCACCCTGCGTGGTGTGGGACTGGTCAACGCTCGCAAAGCCATACAGATAGACCGCTACAGCAGCATCAGTCCCACGGGCGTGAAGTTGGACTTCCTCAGTGCCGACTCGACAAAGCGCTTCGAGGGATGGCAGCTCACCTACAACGAGGCTGGCGCATATTCCATATTTAATAAGGTGGACTTCGGACAGACACAGGCCAACCTCATCAGTGTGCGTGTCAAGGCTCCGAAGGGCGGTAACATCACCGTCAAGGATTTGGCTGCCAAGATGCCTCGACGCTGGGGCAACCGCGAGATTCCTGCCGAGTTCATGGAGCAGATGAAGAAGACGATGGGCGTCATAGCCACCATCGAGATTCCCGCCAACAGCGAGTACACCGTCATCACACTGCCCATCAACAGTTCGCCTCGTGGTGTTGCCGACCTGCAGATTATCAGTAACGACGAACGCGAGGTGTCGGTAGACTGGATTGGCTTCGACATGCAGTACGACATCCACCCTGCTCTCTCGTCAACGGCTCCTCTGCAGCCTTGGAAGAAGGGTGGACTCGAGACGCACCAGTACCGCAACCTCTTTGCCGAACTGGGCTACACACAGGAGCAGATCGACAAGAAGCTCGACGACATGTTCTACGACCTCTTCTACGGTCCCGACCGCATCTACTTCGAACTGCCCAACAACGAGGCTATCATCAGCGATGTGAAGAACCACGATGCACGTACCGAGGGTATGTCATACGGTATGATGATTGCCGTGCAGCTGGACAAGAAGGATGTCTTCGACCGCATCTACCGCTGGGCTAAGAACCACATGCAGATGAAGGACGGCAACCAGAAGGGTTACTTCGCATGGAGCGTGAAGCCCGATGGCACGGGTGCAGCACGCGGAGCAGCTGCCGATGGCGAATTGTATTTCATCACCAGCCTCATCTTTGCTTCCAACCGTTGGGGCAACGATACTGGCATCAACTATCTGAAGGAGGCTCAGGAGATTCTGGATGTCATCATGGGCAAGGAGGGTCAGCCTCGCCTCATCGATGCCACACACAACCTCATCGCCTTCACCCCCGGTTCCAACTATACCGACCCCTCTTACCATCTGCCTGCCTTCTACGAGGTATGGGCCAAGTACGCACAGGACGGTCGTAGCGACTACTGGATGAAGTGCGCCAAGGCTTCGCGCGAATATCTGCATAAGTCTGTTCATCCCATCACGGGTCTGAACCCCGACTACAACAACTTCGATGGTTCACTGCGTGGCGGAAACGGTGGTTTCATGGGTGGCGGCAACAACTTCCGCTACGACTCATGGCGCGTGCCTATGAATATCGCGCTCGACTACTCGTGGAGCAATGCCGATGCACAGTGGCAGACCGAGTACGGACATAAGCTGCAGAACTTCCTCTACAAGGAGGGTATCGACTCGTTCCTCGACCAATACGAGGTAGACGGAAGCATCCCCACCGACACCATGTCGGCTGGTGGCTACAAGGAACTGCGTCACACTCCTGGCTTCATTGCCACCGCAGCAGCCCTCTCGCTGGTGTGCGAGCACAGCAAGGCACGTGAGTTTGTCGACCGTTTCTGGAACAACCGTCACGATCCCGCTCCTTCAGGCTACAAGGATGCCTATTACGAAGGTCTCCTCCGCCTCTTTGCCTGCATGCACCTCAGCGGCCGCTATCAGGTCATCGAGCCTAAAGCAACCAAGGCAACTGGCAAGACAAACGCCAAAAGCGGCAGCAACACAAAGAAGAGACGAAGCTAAAACAAGTTTCGCTTAACTTTTAGAGCCATAACAACAAGAGGATGTGTCACGTTCTTTCTAGAAATTGACACATCCTCTTGCATTTTGCATCTTTCAATTTGCATTCCGAAATAAATTCACTAACTTTGACCTCCAAAAATGATAGCTATGAGCACAGAGAAGACAAGCATATTTCAGAGGCCGGTGTGGGTGGCACTTTTCGCACTAACAGCTGCAGTGGTGTGGGGATGGGCCTATCCGCTCATCAAACTGGGTTTTGCTGAGTTCAATATCACACCCGATATGACTGGTAGCAAGATGCTCTTTGCCGGCATACGCTTCTGCATCTCTGGCCTCATCATCCTGGCCATTGCCAAGGTCACTAACCGCAGTTTCGGGTTTAAGAGAGAGGGGAGTACAGCAGCCGCAGGTCAGACGGGAGTAAAAGCTGGCACCCTGGGTAGGACGGAAACTGTTAGGGTGAAGGTAAGCGTAACGGTTTCAGAAACACCTTCGTGCGGAACGAAGGCTAAAGGACGCAGCACCTTGGGCATGTGGTTCTATCTGCTTATTTTCAGCCTGCTCAACACCACTCTGCACTACATGTGTTTCTACATCGGCCTCTCGCACTGCTTTGGTGCGCGTGCTGCCATCCTCAACTCCATGAGTGTCTTCACCACCGTCATCCTGGCCTGTGCCTTCTTCAAGACCGATAAGATGAACGTGCGTAAGATTCTTGGCTGTGTGATGGGCTTTGCCGGTGTACTCTCGCTGAACATCGGAGGCGAAGACAGTGGCAGCTTCACCCTCTTGGGCGATGGTATGATCATCCTCAACGCCCTTTGCGGAGCCTCGGCATCATTGCTCACTCGCGGTTTGGGCAAACGCATTGATGTGTTTGTGGGCACAGGCTATAGTCTCGGACTGGGTGGCGCACTGCTCGTCATTCCGGGCCTGCTGATGCAAGGCCAGCTGCCCACCATCACGCTTTGGGGCATCGTCATCCTCATCCTGCTCATCGGCATCTCCACCATCGGTTTTTCGCTCTACAACAAACTGCTCACGTGTAATCCCGTGGGCAAGGTAGCCATCTATAACTCACTCATCCCCGTTGTTGGCGCCATCACCTCCTGCCTCTGCCTGGGCGAGACATTTTACTGGAAATATATTCTGGCCGGAGCACTTGCCACTGCCGGCATCTACATCATCAACAAGGGTAAGCGATAGGCTGATGGCTCCCCTTTCGACAAAAACAGCATAAAATGCGACATTGTGGCACAGATGCCGAGTGTACCTGTTTTGTTAAAACGAAGGGCGAAAGTTTAAAGGATACGGGGGAAAGTTAAACAAAGGTTTCATAGTGTTAAAAACGACTGACAAGTTGTCGGCCGTGGCATAGCATTTGCACAATGATAGGCAGAAGGCGATGACAAAAAAAGCCTTCACATAGAAAAAAGAATTGTTTAACTTAAACCTATTAGGAGGACAAAATTATGATGCCTATCATTTCAACAAACCACCAGGGATTCTTCCCCAGCATCTTCAGTGATTTCAACCGTGTATTCAACGACAACTGGATGCCTCAGCACACTCGCAGTTCACAACCCGCCATCAACGTCTCGGAGGACGACAAGGCCTATCACGTCGAACTGGCTGCACCAGGCATGACGAAGGAGGACTTCCACATCTCGCTCAACGATGGCGACATCGTCATCGCTATGGAGCGAAAGCAGGAGAAGACCGACGAGAACAAGGACAAGAAGTACCTGCGTCGTGAGTTCAGCTACAGCAAGTTCGAACAGCGCTTCATCCTGCCCGACAACATCGACGAGGCTGCCATTGCAGCACAGATGACCGATGGCGTGCTGCACATCAGCCTGCCCAAGAAGATTGAGGAGGAGGCGCCCACACAGCCCAAGTTCATCGAGATAAAGTGATGAGATAGCCCTAGGCAATAAGATGCGGCACGAAGACTTGCAAACAAGCAACTTTTAGTGATGATTAAATAATAAGTTGGTACGATTTTGCTTTAGATTATTGAGATATTTTGGAGTTGTTTTGAAGGAGCAATGCGGGCATTGTGACTGAAAAACAGCTTCAAAATAGCCAATAAGATAAAGTAAAGGCGTGCCAAGTTATAAAACATTTTATACCAAGTTATTTTT
>JAGHUS010000088.1 GCA_018064685.1 Bacteroidales bacterium
ATCTTCGTTTGAGCATGGTGCAAAGTTACTCAAAACCTTCGCGTCGTCAAAGCCCTGCCCGTCAAACTATTCTAATTTTGATTTAATTTTTATAAATCCCCCACTCTTTTATGTTTTATTTACTTTGCTCCAGGGATTGTGAAGTCGAAGCCGAAGACGTGCTGCTTGAAGAGATCGCTTGAGAGACCGTTCTTCCAGAAGAATACGTACTCACCTGGCTCAAGGTCTTCCTTGAATGAGATCTCGAAGGTGTTGTTGTTGATTTCGTTAACCTCGAAGTCAACGACCACGCGGCTCTTTGCATTGCTGCCAGAGAAACCTGCTACTGAGTATGATGCACCATCAACGAACGTACGACGGTTCTTCTTCTGCTTCATCACTACGAGCTGGAACTCGTTAGGGCTCTGCACCTCATTCATGATGCTGTGGTACCATCCGTCAGCCTCCTTAGAGAATGACTCCTTGTCGGTCTTAGGGAGATAGAAGCGGAATACAGGACGTGTGGTGTTGACTACGTTCTTGGATGTCTGACCCATGATGGCGAGCTTCTGAACGTCCTTGCCTGAACTACCGAGAAGTATTGCACCTGCACCCATTGCTGCACCTGCACCTGAAGAAGGAGCGCTGCCTGAGAGAGCCGAACCAACTACTACACCTGTAACGGCTGCTGCTGCGAGAGTACCGAGGTTGAATCCGCTCTGCTCTTTCTCAAACTGTGAACGGTAGATCTTCTTTGGCTTATCACCTGTGTTCCACCACAGCACGCCCTCGAAACCGAAGTCAGCCTTTGTCAGCTTCTGGATATATTGTATGAGGTTTGAATCTGCTCCTGCTGCCTTGAGGTCACGCATGTACTGGATGTTGAAGGTGATGGTGCGTGTAGAAGAGTTCTCTATCATACCGATGATGTCCTCTGACGAGAAGCCATCCTTAAGAAGTTCGAGGACTGTCTGGTTGGTAACGGTCTCATTCTGTGCATTAACCTGAGTAGTAACTGCGAATACGAAACAGATAAAAACGATAAACTTTTTCATTGTCTTATTTTTTTTGAGAGTTAAACTTTCGTGTTGATTAATTTGATTGTGGTGCAAAGGTACACACTTTTTCCTATATCCAATATACAAATCGTGAAAAACTAACGTACAAATTGTGAAATTGTAAAATTATAGCCTAAATCCTACTCCCGTTTACCATTTTTTCACCTATTATATAGCATATATTCAAAAGAAAATTGTATCTTTGCAAACAGAATATTGATAAACTACACTCACAAGGAACAATGGAAAAGAGCAAGAACAAGGATTTTGAGAAATTGGTTGAAGAAATGTTCGGCAGGTTGGGAGAGATGTCTCCCGAACTGCTCGACAATGTACTGAACGGACTCCAGAAGCGCAAGGATGGTGATGGCTTTGAGGTGCTCGACGAACTCCGCGATTTCGAAAGCAACCTTCACGAAAGAGCAACAATAGAGGCATACGACATTGACCTGCCAAAATACGTTGACTTTTGGGAGCGCTATGAAGACATGTATCCCAACGAGGACTACGAGAGATTCATCAATAGCTGCAACAAGAAAAACAAGACAACTCTTGCCAAGGACATAAACACATTCCTTGACTCCATACCAGCATATTACGAAGATGACTACAGCCTCATCTCTAACCAGATATGGTTTATAGGCGCGGTAATAGCAAAACGCAATCTGGAGATGTGTCTGGTACCTCTTATGGACGTGCTGAGGTGCGAGGACATTGTCATCCAGGATTTATTCATGGACGATGAGGTGGCCTCCATCAATATGTATGCCGAACTGTGCCACGGTCATCTTACCGAACTCTATAATATCGCCATCGACAAGCGTGTCATGCCATATGCACGCGGTGTAGCAATAGGAGCACTGGCAAAGAGTTCGGTATATTCACCAAAGGATACGCTGCTCATCATCAACAGCCTCCGACAGATCATCGAGTACTATGCAGCAGAGGCAAAGACAGACAGGAAGGTGTCCGTAGCACTTATCCGTGCAACAGCGCTGATAGCTGCAAACATGAAGTTCGAGGGGCTTATGCCATTGATAAGAGAGACATACCGCAAGCTTCACATCAGCGCCAAGGGATTAGGTGCACTCAGCAGGGTGGAAAGGTTGTTGGACGATGAAGACGTAATGCTCACACAAAAGGAATCTGTGGTAGAGCATATTGAGGGTTTCCTCTCATTCCAGCAGATGCTGGGCAATCCCTATGCTGAAGACGGTGACGACGAATACGACGACGATGACTATGACGACGATGACTATGACGACGATGACTATGACGACGATGAGGATGATGACTTCTTTGCAAAACAGCAGGCACGAATCAAAAAAGAGCAGTACACTCTCGACCAGATACGCCGAACCAATATCATAAACGGCAAGGTGAGAATCCTTGGCAAGGATTTCATCAACGCTCATCCAAAAGGCATCTCTACAGCAACCGACCAGGATTACGTCAAGTTTGCCAATGGCATCGTGGA